>NZ_JAMYPX010000045.1:0-31335 GCF_040320585.1 Mesorhizobium sp. M0663 | reverse complement strand
CCCCCCCCCCCCGCCCGGGCCAGGCCCCAACCGGGGGCGCGGGCCGCCGCTGGCGCGCCGCCGTGGGGGGGGCCCGGGCCGGGGGCGCGGCCGGGATGCGCTGTCAGGCCGCGATGGGCGCGGCCACAACCGACGGAGACACGCCATGACCTACGAGCTTCCTCTCGACGACGCCTACGAGCCCTACCACGCCTCCTCGCCGACCGACCGCGTCATCCTCGAACTGCAGATGTACGGCCACCGTCCGCATCAGGACGAACCTGATCCTCGGCCACTTCCCGATGACGAGGTGATCCGGACTGGCCTCGCCGGGATCGTCGAGACCTTGGCCGGCATGCTCGGCGACACCAGGCTCGAACCCGATCTCGACGACCTGCTCTGGTCGTTCGCAAACGTCTTCCACCGTGCCGCCGAGCGCGTCGCCCGCAGCCTCGACCGCAACGAGGAGGCGCAGCGCTTGAGCCAGCAGGAACAGGACGGTTCCGAGGTGAAGTCGGTCGAGCTGGAACGGCTCACCGCCGAGGGCATCACCTACATCGAGCGCCGCAACGTGCTGGAAATCATGCGCGATGAGGCCGCCGACCTCTACGAGGCGCAGACCGGATCGGCATGGCGACCGCGCACCGGCTCCAAGGTCAGCCACCAGGCGATGACGGCGGCGGTGATCGACTCCAGAGACTTCCTCGCCGCCCGCCGACACGCCGAAACCGAGGTGCTCGTTCCGGCCGGCACCAAGATCGCCTTCGCGGGCGGCCTCGACTGCAACGATCACGACCGGATCTGGGACGCGCTCGACAAGGCCCGCGAGAAGCATCCCGACATGGTCCTGCTCCACGGCGGCAGCCCGCGCGGCGCCGAACGCATCGCCGCCTGCTGGGCCGAGAACCGGAAGGTCACCCAGATCGCCTTCAAGCCGGACTGGAACCGACACGCCAAGGCGGCTCCGTTCCGCCGCAACGACCAGCTTCTCTCCGTGGTGCCCTACGGCCTGATCGTCTTTCCCGGCTCCGGGATCACCGACAACCTTGCCGACAAAGCCCGTCGGCTCGGCATCCCCGTCTGGCGGTTCGCGGAGGGCGGCGCGTGAGCGCCGTTTTCTTGCAAATCAAGAAAATCTGGATAATATGGAGATCGATAAGGAGTCCAGCCATGCGTCAGTTCACGACGGGGGATCTCAACAAGCAGGTTGGCGACGTCACCGACGTTGCCAGCCGCGAACCCGTTATTCTTACCAAGCACCGCAAACCCCGGTTCGTGTTGATGAGTTACGAGCACTACGAACGGATGCGTATCGGCGGCGATCCCCGCCGCGCATACCATGTCTCCGAGATGCCGGAGGAACACACGGAACTCTTCGTCGCCGAGATCGACCGACTGGCGCGCGGGGAAGGATACGATGATGAGCGGTAGATTTCTGCCCGGTCAGGCGATCTCCTATCCGTATCTTTGGGCATGGCAACACGAGCGCGGCGAAACGGAAGGCCGCAAGAGCCGGCCCACCTGCGTGGTCGTCGCTGTCCGCGGCGCAAGAGATGGCCTGACCCATCTCGCGCTCCTGGCGATAACCACCCAGCCACCGCCCGGCGATCGGGTCGGTTTGGAAGTCTCCGCTATCGAGTGCCGCCGCGCCGGTCTGACCGATCTCAAACGCTGCTGGATCGTGGTTGACGAATACAACTACGATATTGCCGAACGCTCCTGGTACATCGAATCCGACGGTAAGCCCCTCGGTCGTTTCAGCAAGGCATTCATGATGAAGATCGCAGGCGCCTTTATCGAAGCGCGCAGCGAGGGCCGCCGCGTCAGCCGTCTGGATTGACGTTCTCTTTTCGCGGCAGGGAGCATACCTCGGATCGAATCAGTCCGTCATTTCCGCACGCCTGTACGCCGGTCGCAGGAACAGGAATGGCTTCGTCACGCAAATCCGGTGTCATGCTGCATTGCCCCGACGTATGTCCATCCAGCATAGGAACGCACCATGGCCGCCGCCGCAAATAGGAAGATATGCGTATCGATGCGGTTTCGCGAGAATGATCTCACCATCATCGACCGCGGCGCGCAGCTGCTCGGCCTGTCGCGCACGGAGTTCATGCGACGCGCAGCACTCCACGAGGCCCTCAGCGAAACCGTCATTCCTTAGTGCAGGCGATCTCACCCCCCGCCGCTGCGCCCCCGCAGAAGGCGGCCGAGCGGCTGCGCCGGTCTCCGCCCTGGGACCTCTAGGTGGCGCTTTCAGGCATCGAACTCCTCGACGACGCGCACCGCCTCGGCAGCTTCAATTGCAGCAAAGCCGCGCTCGACGCCTGGCTGGCCGGCTTCGCGCGGACGAACCAGGCCCGCGGGTTTACCCGCGTCCAGATCGTTCACGACCAGGACGCAGTCGTCGGCTATTACAGCCTCGCGCCAGGCGTGATCCAGCCAAACAGCGCACCGCGCGCCATCCGCACCGGCCGGCGGCCGCCGCAGGGATTCATTCCCGCGCGCGACAATCCGTCATCGATCGCCCGCACCACCACCGCGCGGCCCGCCACGATGTCGGCGCCGGCGACGCAGCGATGCAGCGCATCCTGACCGGGCCGCTGCCGACGCCTTGCCCGGCATGGCGGTGGTCGAGGGCGAGTTGTCCGATCAACAGGGTCGGATCGTGCCGGAGGCGTTACGCGCGTTGAGCTAGTGGCTTTTGTCGGCCAGCCAGAAGCTCACTCCTGGATCGAGCGCATGAGCACCAGCGGCAGGGTCCGGGCGCGCCGGCCTACGGCCGGCCGGGCTCTAGTCGCGGCGCCTCGCCGCTCCCCGAGCCGGCTTTCGCCGTCTCGGCCTTCGGGTGACGATCCCTCTCGCAGGGGGAGGGAGAGGGCGGCCGGCGCGGGGCGGGGGGCGCTAGAGAGAAGGGAAAGTCACGATGTCGGTGATATTCATAGGTGGATCACGCGAGATATTCGAGCTGCCGGAACCTGCCATCGCTCGCATCGGCACGATCGTCGCTGCAGAGCACGGCGTGCTGATTGGCGACGCGTCTGGGGCCGATGCCGAGGCGCAGGGCCTGCTCGCTGGCTACGGCTACGAACATGTCGGGGTCTTCCATGCGGGCAAGGAACCTCGCAACAATCTGGGCGACTGGGCTGGCTACCATGTCCCGTCTCCTGAAGGCGCTGACGGGGATTGGTTCCACGCTGCCAAAGACCGGGAGATGGCGCGCCGCGCCAACTTTGGCATGATGGTCTGGGACGGTACATCACCCGGGACGGCCGTCAACGTGCTTCGGCTCGCCATCGCGAACAAGCCGTGCGTCATCTACGATCTGGCCAGGGGCAGCATGGCGACGACGTACAATGTGCAAGACTGGTGCGCCATGCTCCGCCATGCCGGTGCGGACATTCGCCGCCAAGCCGAAGCCTGCATGACGGCGGACGAGCGTCTGGCGTTGCGGTCCCGGCGACAGCCTGTCGGGTCCGATCCGATATGCTTGATCCGGCCTCGCGCCGCCTAATCCACTTTTATGAACGGCCGGAGCCGGCCCCTTTCGAAACCGACCCACGCGCAGAGCCGGCGTTGTGCAGAATGATCATCTTGGCCTGTCTCGCATCTGAAGCGGGTGCAAGCGTGCCGAACATCCTGGCTTGCTTGTTCATCCAACCTGGCTGCGAGGCATCGCCCCGAGGGGCGTGAGGTTCGCTGCCAGTCGGCTCCGATCTCGAAACCCCTGTGCCGCCATCCCGAACACGCAAGGCGGTTCATGCGCCATGCTGCTGTTCGAGTATTGACGACGCACGGGACAAGACCCGAGAGGCTGCAGCAGTTCCTGCGATCCGGCAGCGTTGCGTCGGCCAAGCGATGGCGGCCTGAGTTCTTGTCCATCTGCCGCATCCGGGGCCATTCCCGTTTCATGTCGCCTTTGTAGACGACCGCCTGCTTTGTGCGGTCAACCCCGGGGGTACATCTCGGCGAATATTCAGGAAAATTCGATTTCTGTTTTTGTCTGCGGGCAGGCGAAGGGCCTGCCCGCTGTTTTTCGGCAAATAGATTTTTCCAGAATTTTCGCCGAGATGACCGCAGCAGGACGACCCTCTCCTTTGGCGCCATCGGGAATGGTCCCGATGCAACCGAAGGAGAACTACCATGGCCACCACGATCGCAAACCTCACCACCAAGGCCGACGGCTCGATGGAAGGCGTCTTCGCCACGCTCCGGGTCAATGCCCCGATTACGCTTATCCCGAACACCAACAAGTCGCGCGAGGACGCGCCCGACTTCCGGATCGTCAACAAGCGCACGGGCTTCGAGATCGGAGCCGGCTGGCACCGCACCTCCCAGCGTTCGGGCGAGGAGTACCTCTCGGTCAAGCTCGAAGCCCCCGAGATCGGCGTCATCTTCGGAAATCTCGCTCCCGCGCCGGGCGGCGAGGAAAACAAGAAGGTCATCCTCTGGAACAACCCCCAGTGAGACATCGGTGGCCGGCCCCGCAAGGGGCCGGCTCCCCACCGGCAAAAGGAGGTTGCAATGAGCCGCTACACCATCACTGTCACTGGCACCGTCACCGGACAGGTCCGCTCAGACCCAGACGCAGTCATCGGCTACGACCCACCACTTCGCACCTACTTCCTGCAAGCGTTCCCGCACGAAGAAACCGACGAGCCCGCGCTCTGGCTTGGCACCCGCGATCGCGCGTTCGAAGCACTTGAGGATCTTCGCCATGCGGCCATCTCACACGGCTACGACTTCATGCCGCTGCCGCCCAAACTGGCGGCAAAGCTGGTCGGCGACAAAGCGGCAGCAAGCGCGCGTCCGGAGCGGGACGGCATCCTCGGTCAACTGCTGAAACACCTCAACCAATCCAAGTAGGCAAACATCTCAGGGCCCGCGACGAAGTATCGTCGCGGGCCCTTTTTTTCGCACATAGCAAAGAGCCACGAACATCACCTGTCGCAACAGGCGATAGCGGCTCCATACCGTCGATCATTCCTTCGGCAGTTTGTGCTTATGAATGCGGATATAATCCTGCACGGCCTTTCGCAGCAATTCGGTCATGCTTTGCCCGTTGCTGATCGCCAGCAACTTGAACTGGCGCTGCTCCACGGCCGTCAGATAGTACCCGCAGCGGATCATCTCCTCCTCGCGAATCTTCTTGCCGGCGATGGGGTCCTTTTTCTGACCCTGCCGCAGCAGCTTGCGAAAGTCAGGCGTTGCACCCGATGCCGGGTCGGGCGTCTGCGACATGGCCGATCCGGCACTCGGCTCCAGCTTCTGCCCCTCGTTTTTCGGTGATGAAATGAACATGCTCGGCAGTGCCGGCGGCTGCGTGGAAATCGCCTTCATCATGCGGGCTTTCTTGTCGTCAGCGGGTTTCGGTGCGGTTTCTTCACTCATGCCGCATTCCTTGTGGCTTGGATGAAGGTTTGCAGAAGGTCGTCAAAGACCCCTTCGCTCTCGGCAACCGCCTTCGCGTCAGGGACCGCGGGGCTGTAAAGCGTCTGCCCGGTCTGAAGGTCGCGGTAGGCAACGCGATTATGCAGGACGTGTTCTGCAATCGGCGTGCCGTTGGCCTGGATGATGGCGCGCAGTTCGGTCAGGGCTCGCGCCCTGGCATCGATGATGGTCTGCTTGGTCAGCACGAATATCGCAGGCAACGGTCTACCCCGGCTCTCGACCGCCAGCGGAATGTAGTGGTCGGTGATCTGGATGGCGGCGGTCACATCGTCGAGGGCAAAATAGACCGGCACGACGACAATATCGGCCGCGAAGAGCCCGGCCATGAGGTTGTCATTTGTGGTGCCTTCCGTATCGATCAAGACGACGGAGCGCTCACCGTTGTGAGTGGCTGCGGCGTCAAGGATTTCCTGCGGAGTCATCGCGCTCACCAGTTGCAGCCTGTCAGGACGATTGCCAGCCTCACTCAGCATCTGGAACCAGCGGTTCATGTTCTGCCGCCGGTCGCCGTCGACAAGAGTGACCGAATAGCCCCGATGCAGCGCGACGGATGCGAGGGCGCGCAGCATCGTTGATTTGCCAGTGCCGCCCTTGGGGATCGCAGCGGAGATGATCATGGGGGGCCTCCTTCCGGCGTGGGCTCCTTGTGGCCATGTAAACATGGAAACAAGTCATCATGGACACATGGACCAATATTACAGTCCAAACATGGGTGGCATAGTCAACGGGACAGACCGGTTTGGCAACCCAGGCGCGCATCGATAAAGGCTCGCTCAGGGTACAGTCACTAACGCGGCGGTTGCCATCTTCATGCGAGGAATGATCTGCCGGGCTGACCGGAGTGCGGACCGCCCTGATGTTTCCATGTTAACATGGAAACAAGTCTTCAACGCCGCATCACAACAAATCACGATGGAGACATTGCTGCAGTCGGGCTATGCCGTCGACAACTGCGCTGGTGAGAAGACACGCCCTCAATCATTTCTGCTTCTTATTGGCAGGATAGCCTATTTTGTGATACACACAAAATAGGCGGCGCGGCCCTGGCGGGCCTTAGCGCCCGCAAGCGGGCTTGAGAGATGGATGCAGACGCCCAGAAAGCAGCGGTGAAGAGTGCGTCACGACGCTATGGCGAGGTGACGCACATCCGGTTTTCGGCTGACGAGCTGGCCAGCCTCAAAGCCATTGCGGAGCGGGACGGCGTGACCGTCAGCGAAGTCGTGCGGCGTCTTGTGCGGGCAGAGGCCGGGCATCTGCCTATCGCGTCAGAGGCGTTGCGGCCGGCGATCGTGGAGATGACTGATCAGCTGCGGCGCGTCGGCGTCAATTTCAATCAAGCCGTGCGTGCCATGAACGACGGCCGCATTCCTTCTGACGAGAATCTTGAGCAGGCGCTGATCGCCGTGGGCGACCTCGTGCGGCAGTTCCGCGAAGAACTGAAGGCGATGACTGGGGGCTCCCGCAAGGCGAGAGCGGCAAGGCCATGAGCGGTCGTCTCGCCCGCTACGCGGCCGAAATCGAACGCTATCTGCGGGGCGAGTCGGGAGCGAAGCGCGAGGACCTGGACAACGACGAGTCTCTGACGAGCGCCCGACGCGAGGCCGGTGAATTCCAGGCGATGAACAGTCATGAGCGGGCCGGCGACGGCGGACGCCTCGGGCAAGGACAAGCAGGCTCGATGGGAGGTGGCGGCAGGAACGCCCCTCGTTCGTCGCCGGGAGGGACAGGAGTGGCGGGGAGCTCCATGTCGAGCAGGGCACCGAAGTCCACTGCTGCTGCGAGTTTGCCCAGGGCCGCTAGCGCCCCGATCATGGTCTATGGCGCCACGCTCGCCGGTTTCCGGCCGGAAGAGGAGGAGGAAGACTGGAAGCGGCGCGGCGGCGGCGGCCGTGGTACCGATCGCGCGAGCGCTACAGGACGAGCGGCGCGGGCGGGCTATTAGGCGCGCGCCGTGGCGGCACGGGCAGGCTATGTGGCGGGTGCGCAGCCTGCCGTGTTTAAGGTCATGGCCAATCCTCCGTCGACCAAGGAAGCCGCCGCCCGGCTGCTCAATTACATCGGTAAGCGCGACGACGAAAAAGGCGAGAAACACGACATCGAGATTTTCGACGAGGATGGGCAGGTGCTTGCGACAGGTGCCGCACGAAAGGCGTTCCTGGCGACGTTTTGCGAAACGTTCGAACCGCCCTTGGAAAATACCAATTTTATCGAAGCTCGTTTCGACCTCGCCGGCGAGGTCAGCGATGCCGCCTTGAGCGAGGCGTTGAACAAGGCCTTCGGTGCAAAACCGTTCCTCTATGCGCAGGATGGACAGACGGTGCAGGTATACGCGCACACCGATGAGCGGGCCGGACCGCTCGCCAAGGTGCTGGCCGGCGGTCGGGAAAATTCGCGCAGCAAGGCGCTCGACAAGATCGAGGCGCGCTTGTCCGAAGCAATGGGCGCGGCGGGGCTGGTAGCCAAGGCAGAGGTAACGGCGGCCGTGAGCCGTGAACCTAAAGCGAAATATTTCCTGCAGAAGTTCATCCGCACCAATAGCCACGTCCGCCACGCAAATGGCGAGCCCGTGCTTGGGGTGAAGAATTCCACGAAGGCTGCGGCTGCCGTGTACGAACAATGGCGCCCGCAGTTTTCGGGGCGTGAGCGCCGCAATGCCTTTCACCTGCTTTTCTCGGCAAGAGCCGGTACCGATGCCAACGCCGTCATGGCCGCGGCGCGCGCCGTGCTCGAGGAGCGCGCGCCAGGATACAAGTTCGTCCTGGCGCATCACAAGGACACCAAGCACGTCCATATCCATGCGATGGTGCAGGCGCGGTCAGCTGACGGCGAGCGCCTGAAATTCTACAAGCCAGATCTGGTCGCCTGGCGCGAGACCTTTGCGGAAAAAGCACGCGAGAACGGCATTGCGATGGTGGCGACGCGGCGCATGGACCACGCGATGACGCGGCCGTTCACGAAGGAGCATGCCGGAGCCTACAGCCGCGCCCAGAGCGATCCGCGCTATCAGGTCAGCGCCAGGACGATCGAGAGAGTGGAGGCCAAGCGGCAACGCCGTTTCGATGTGCAATCGCTTGTCGTGAACGGCGATGCAATCGCTGCCGCATGGCAAAAGACTGTAACGACGATGCGGACCGCGGGCATAGTCGGACAGGCTCTCACGGCAGCGGAGTCGATCGGCAACAATTTTCTGCGGTTCCGTGGCGATCGGACAGGGGAAGGGCAGCCAGGTCCTGCCGCGGATCGCGGAGCTGATCAATCGGGGCAGAAGTCTTTTCTGTCCCATCCCGGTATGAGAGAATTGAATGCACTGATAGGAGATTTGGACATGGCGCAGACCCCCTTGGAAATGCGGCGTCAGATGGCCCGCGTCAATCAGGCTCTCGACAACATGCGCGAGACGCTGCCGCCGGCGAACCAAGGTCAGTTCGAACAGTATCGTGAAGAGGTCAACGACAAGATGCACGACCGCCTCGCGCGGCTGCAATTCGAGCGGCAGAAGCAGCGTCGTGGTGGTGGCGGTGGCGAGCCGATCCCCGAGCGCGAGGCGCGAGGGCGAGACCTTCCAACTCGGGACGATTCCCGCCAGCCGGAACAGCCGCGCGCCGGCACCGGGCAGGAGAAGGTGAGAGCCAAGCAGAAGGACGCCAACAAGCTGAAGGCTCAGCAGGCTGAAGAACAGGACCGCAAGACCCAGCGCTCAAATGATAACGATTACGAGCGCTGAGCAAAGATCGATTGCCGGCCCTTAAGGCGCGGGACGGTGCAGGGACAATGTCGCCGAGGCTCGTTCGTGCCTCGGTTTGCGGGCATGATATCGAAATTGCTACCGCATCGCAGTTGTCAGATCCTGGTCCCGTTTCCGGCTCAAGGTCACCCGTTGGGAATCCAGCACCTGTGCTTTGTCGGGACAAGATAGTTGCTATTGGGATTTGGCCGCTGCCGCTGCGAGCATCGCCTGGCCCACCTCAACAGCGCCTTGAGCAGTCAGCGTCTCCCCGGCGTTCTGGATGTCGCGCAGCTCCTTGTTCTGGCTGAGCTTGAATTTTCCAACCAGGCTGGTGATCTCGATCTCCAAGGCCACGATCGCTTTTGCCATTGTGTCAATGAAATCCTTCGGCGCGTCGCCCATCTTCCACGGGGCCGGCTGGTTGGCCTCGTGCATGTGAGTGAGCTTCGCGACGTTGCGGCGCACATAGCGCTCGTCGTCCCGAACAGTAATGCGACCATGGGCGTGGGCAACGAGATAGTTCCATGTCGGCACCTGCTTATGGAATTCGTGTTTGCTGGGATACCAGTTCGGCGAGATGTAAGCGTCGGCCGCTCGGAAGACGACGAGGACTTCATCACCATTGGCAACCTCCGTCCAGACCGGGTTTTTACGGGCGACATGGCAATTGAGGACGCCCTTGTCGCCCTTTGAGCGGTCGAGCTCGAAGGGGATATGATTGGCGTCGAGGGAGCCGTTGCTGTGGTTGATCAGGATACCAAACGGGTGTTTTTCGATAAGATCAAAGAGGGCGTTCTGATCGGGCACGGCGAAATGCGGAGGAACGTACAAAGGGGGATCTCCTGCTTTAGGGCTGTTGTCAGTGGTCAGCGAGGTCTTGCGAGACAGCCAGGGGCGACTTCGCTGCCGGCGAAGAGGGTGCGGGGGCCCGCTGTCCGCCGCGTTCAAGAACCGCCATCGAGAAGTGGGCGGGCACGTCAGATGCCGCGGCATAGGAGTGAGGTTGATCTGTAACGAGGCGCGCGCTCTCGCCTGCATTTAGAATGATCTCGTGGCTGCCCACCGTGACCTTGAGCGAGCCCTGGGTAACCGAGACCAGTTCGCGCGTATCGGGACTGTGCGCATCCGCGGCAAACACATCACCCGGCATGAGGACCCAGCTCCAAAGCTCGAACATCGTGCGTCCCGAGGTCGATGTGTGAAGCTGTGCCCGGCTGCCTTTGGCGCTCGTCCAAAGCGTCCTAGACACGCTCCGTTCGATCGGGTGGTCGGGGGCCGTGGAAGGCGCCTCGTTTAGCAAATCGGCGACAGATAGTGAAAACGCTGCCGCCAAACGGCAAAGGATGCCGATACTCGGGTTTGCCTTACCCTGCTCAAGTGCGACAACCGTCCCTTTGGACAGGCCAGTCAGTTTGGCCAGTCGATCAAGGGTCAGGTTTTGGTCGCGCCTAAGATCCCGGATCCGGATCGCAATCGCCTGGCCAAGCTCCTGCTCGGTCTCTAAAGGTCCCGGGATGTCGGTCATTATATTGACTTGGCCTCTCGCATCGGCTACGGTCACTATAATGACCGGCGCAAAATTGCAACCGCGCCTTAAACAGGAATTGGCCAGTGCGCTTTGAAACGAAGGCAATCCACAGCGGTCGAGCTGTCGATCCATCCACGGGCGCGGTTTCATTACCGCTTCATACCAGCACGACGTTTGAGCGCGGTGCCGACGGTTCGTTTCCGTTTGGGTTCGAGTATACGCGTGATGCAAACCCGACACGTAATGCATTCGAGTCGGCGATGGCCGCGCTCGAGGGAGGATACGAAGGCATCGCCTTTGCGTCGGGTATGGCTGCAATCGCTGCGGTCTTTGAGAGCCATCCCTCGACGGGACGGATCGTGCTTCCTGATGATATGTATTTTGGCATCCGCTCGCTGATGGACGAAACCGATATCGGCTCTCGCTTCGACTTCGCCGCGGTCGATATGCGGGATCTGGATGCTGTGCGCGATGCGGTCACCTCAAAGCGGACTGGCCTCGTTTGGGTCGAGACGCCGTCTAACCCGATGATCCGCGTTGTCGACATTTCGGCCATCTGCAAAATCGCGCACGAGGCAGGTGCCTTGGCGGTGGTGGACAACACGTGGGCCACGCCCATGCTTCAGCGCCCGCTTGAACTTGGGGCGGACGCGGTCATGCACTCGGCAACAAAGTACATTGGCGGCCACTCGGATCTGATGGCGGGCGTCGTTGTCGTGCCGCATTCATCGCCTCTCGGACGGCCGCTACGGATGGTCCAGAAACACAAGGGCAGCGTCGCGGCACCCTTCGACTGTTGGTTGGCACTGCGAGGGCTGCAGACCTTGCCGATCCGCATGCGCGCTCATTGCGAAGGCGCCGAGAAGGTTGTGGAGGCCCTGGCGTCCCATCCCCGCGTCGAGAAAGTGCTCTTTCCAGGCCTGCAAGATGATCCGGGACACGAGCTGGCTACGCGGCAGATGAGCGGTTACGGAGCGATGCTTTCCTTTGTCGTCGAAGGTGGAACCGATGCCGCGATGGCGGTGGCTGCCCGCCTCAACCTTGTTGTCCGTGCGACAAGCCTTGGAGGGACGCACTCCCTGATCGAGCATCGCGCATCCGTCGAGGGTGCGAAGTCCAAAGCGCCAGGCGGATTGCTGCGAATGTCCGTGGGGCTCGAGCACCCTCAGGACATCATTGACGACCTGATGCAGGCTCTCAGTGCGACGTCTGGGGGCGTAGTCCCCAAAATGAATCAGGCGTGAGAGACCGGCGAAAGATCCAAGATGCTCAACCATCTGAATCACCTGCTAATTGTCTATATGGCCTACGTCGTTGCAGCGGGGAGCCCGGGTCCCAGCACAATGCGGATCATGGGAACGGCAATGCAGCAAGGGCGCCAAGCAGCCCTTGCTTTGTCAGCCGGCGTCGTCACCGGATCGATTTTTTGGGGCATCATGGCGGCGACAGGCATCTCCGCGCTTTTGGCAAGCTACGCCCAGGCGCTCGTCATTCTAAAGATTCTCGGAGGCTGTTATCTGCTCTATTTAGCTTTCAAGGCAGGAAGGGGTGCTCTGACACCGGACCAGCATGATGCCACGCCTAGTACAGCACGCCGGCCGATCTCAGGGCTCGGTCTCTACAGGCGCGGTTTGCTGATGCACCTCAGCAATCCGAAATCGATTCTCGCCTGGATTGCACTGGTGACGCTAGGCCTTGGGCCGGACGCCTCGCCTACGGATGTCATCGTCATCCTTGCAGGATGTGCGGTGCTCAGCGTTACAATATTTTGCGGGTATGCCGTCGTGTTTTCCACGCAGCCCATGGTCAGGATGTACCGTCGGGCGCGGCGAGGCATTGAAGTTGTTTTAGCCACCGCCTTTGGTTTTGCAGGGCTGCGGCTCCTGCTTTGGCGAACCTGAAAGAATCTCCTGAACAACTGCCTCGCGACGAGGAGCGGGAGCGAGGGGTCAAGTCCCGGGGGCGGAGGTATCTCTGGCACCGCTTTACGTGGCGGCTGGCGCATCAAAAATGCGGCTGTCGCGGTTGGGCTGGAGGCTTGTTGTTAGCGATCGCCGTAGATCGGCTCGGCTAATCGACTAGATCAGGCAAAGCATCTTCGACGATGCTCAGATTTCGATCGAAAGTCTCGGTGTCGGATGCGTTGGCGCGCAGGGACCGCACCTTGTTCAGGATCGCCGCAACCGCCGCTTCTTTGTCGGGCGCTATGCGTGTTGTCACGGCTTTGGCGGCCAAAGCGGAAAAATCTATAACGGCATAAGCTGGTATGGCTGCAGCATCGGTTGCTTTCAGCCGTTCTCTTACGCTTGCGCGTCGGCCCGGCGGCGGAGTTATTCGGCCTGCTTTTGCGGCAAATGTCGCGCCGCGCCGCAGGCGGGTCTGCAAGAGGCCTGAGCGGTACGCGGGTGCTGTCGGCACAATCGTCGGGAGCGCAGGAGATGGCACCGCCGCAGAAGAGTCCAATGCAGAGTTTTTCGCGCGCGAATCCTCGGTAGAGGCGGGCAGGGGCATGAACGCGCGTTTGGCGAGCGGACCGTCGGCGAAATAGAAATTGCGCGTGCCGAGGATTGGCAGTTCGCCACGCGGCAAAATGATGACCTTGTTCTTGTCGAGCGTCCGGATTTCGTCCGGCCGCATCAGGGGCCGCCGCACTTCCTTGCGGTGCTCCGAGCGCGTGTAATAAGTGTCGAACAACGTTGCCTTGGTGCGCGTCACGTCCTTTTGCACGTCCGACGTTTCGCCGAGCTGCTCGGAAACGTAGCGCAGATCGTCCGCGTCCTGCGCACCGAAAAAGATCTGCACGCGAGCGGCGTTGATGAGCGTTTTGCGCCCTTCCTGGCGATAGATCTCGTCTACAGCCTTCAGCGACTGCACGAAAAACCACATGGAAACGCCGTTGCCGCCAAGCACGCTCGCCATTTCGGTCACGTTCTCGAGCTTGCCGAGATTCTGGAACTCGTCGAGCATCACAAGCACCGGATGCTCTTCCGGACGCGGCAGACTCTCCGACATGAAGTTCATCATCTGCGTGATCAGGACGTTGAACAACGGTCCAAGCGACGTAATCTGCTCGCGCCGCACGTCGAGATAAAGAGAGATCCGGTCGCGCTTGAGATTGCGAATATCGAACGTGCTGCGCGAGGTAGCTCGCATCAGGCGCTCGTTGAGAAAGGGGGCCATGCCGGTGCGTACGCCGGCGTAGATCCCGGAAAACTGCCGCTCAGACATCTCGAAATACGGCAACAGGGTTTGCAGCGTGAAATGCGAACATTCGCGGCGGCGTTCCTCGCGCAGCGAGCCGATGAATTCCAGGAGCGGCTGCTCGGCGCCGTTCATGATCTCGAGGATTGTGGCGAAGGTCTTCCTCTCGTTCGGGATCGCAGGCGATTCCATGACGAAGGACGCTATGCCGGTAAAAAGGAGGCGGGCGTCGTTCACCCAATAGGGATCTGCGTTGGACGGGGGACGCGGAAACAGCGCCGCAGCGATGTTGCGAAGGTCGATGTCGCGCTGGGCTGAGTCCATCGAGATGAAGTCCATCGGATTGTAGCAGGCGGTATTGCAGTCGGGGTCAGCCGGCGCGAAACGCACCACGCGGCTCATGGTTGAACGGTAACCGGCAGTCGCCGCATAGGTCTCGCCGCGCAGGTCGAGAACCACGAGCGAATGCGGCCAGGTCAAGGCGTTCGGGATGATGAGAGACGTGCCTTTGCCAGAGCGCGGCGGGCCTATGACGAAGCCGCCGATATCATCGCCATCAATCCACAATTTCTTGCCGCCGATCAGCTTGCGCTGCTTTAAGCGGATCTTGCCGGAGCGCTGATCGCGGCCGGGCGACAGAATTTCGGCAAGCCTGCCGCCGGCTCGACCTACGAAGACGCCGCCAACTTTCGTCAGGCCGGTTTTCGATACGTCGCTCATGGCCATGAAGCGAGAGTCATTGCGCTTTCTCGGGCGCATGAGAAACAGGCTGACCAGGGGCGCAAGAAACCCCAATGCTCCCGCCGCAACGGCGTATTGCACCCGGCTCAAATCCCCCGCCATCGTGTCCGCCCAGGCCTGACGAACGACCGGCAAGGGATTGGCGTTTAGCTGATCAAACAGGACGTGGGAGCCAGTCCTGAACCAATCTGTCGCGGCATAGGCGACCGTGAAGACCAGGGCGCCCATTGCCATCGCCATGAGCATCATGAAAATTGCTGTTGCGACTTTCTGCACGGATGGGCCTCGCTAGATCGTCTCCGCCTTGGTGAACTTGATCTCGCTGATGCCGCGCCGTCCGCCTTCGGTGCGGACCATCTGGACGACCACCGGAATGACCTCGCGCAAATAGTCGAGGATTTCGCCTCGTGAGAGACCAGTACTGCCCTGCATGACCATGAGCGCCAGCCGCTCGTAGGCGGACCGGGCGGAATTCGCATGAACGGTCGTGAGCGAACCCGGGTGGCCGGTGTTGATCGCCTGGAGGAACGCGAAGGTTTCAGCGCCGCGCAACTCGCCCAATAGCAGACGGTCGGGCCGCATGCGAAGCGAGGCTTCGAGCAGCTGTTGGGCGGAGACCTTGGCAAGGCCCTGGTCGCCCTTCGAGGCTATCAGGGTGACGTTGTTGGGAACAGGCAGCCTCAGTTCGCGGGTATCTTCGATCGTGATGATCCGTTCATGAGCCGGGATCTCCTTCAAGAGTGCATTCAAGAACGTCGTCTTGCCGGTCGACGTACCGCCAGAAACGACGATCGAGACTCGGTTGTGTACTGCATACTGCAGGAACTCCATCGGCGATGTGTCGTGCAGCATTTCGACAAGTCGCTTTTCTTCGGCTGACAGCGCCAGTCCGCTGCCCATCGCCGTGTTCTCGAATGCACCGAGATCGTTGTAGGCATCAAGGCTCATATCCATGATGACCTGCTTGCGGATCGAAATCGCCCCGCCTTCGGGTGCCGCCGGCGGCAAGATGCATTGGATGCGCTCGCCCGAAGGTAGAGCAGCCGACAGGACCGGCTTTTCTTCGTTGATGACCTGGTTGGTCGCCGAGGCGACGCCGGTCGAGATTTGCCTAATCCAGCCGGGCGTGACCTCGCGCTTGACGACGTGCTCCATTTCCTTCGCGCCGAGGCGTTCGACGAACAATTCACCCGGCCTGTTGATCGCAATTTCGGAAACGGAATCTTCGTTCAAGTAGGACCATATTGGCTCCAGATGAGCCCGCAGGACCGGGGCTCTCGCCCAAGGGTCGGGGAGGGGATGGACGGCATTCATTTCACCGGGCTCCCATAGCCGGGATAAAAATGATCCTTTGGCGTCGCGTAGAGAGGCGTCGGATCGATCGCCGCGTTCGGCCGCCCACCTGCCTTCAGGCGTGCAACTTCTTCCTGGACGGGATCGGCGTATAGGTCCGAGAAATCGAGATCTCGCCGCACCAGCACGACGACCGATGTGCCCTGGTCGACGTAGACTGTCGGGCCAATGTTCTGCGTGTCGCGAAACGCCTCTTGCGCGAGTTGCTGCAAGGCGGTCGATGACTTATCAAACGCGATGCTGCGGGCGTCGCGCTGCGAGCCATTGCCACCATAAGTTACGGTCGTGGTCTCGCCGGTTACGGGATCGATTGTCGACACCTGGCGCTGTTGGCCATCTTGCCCGCTATCGCCAAGCGAGGACAGATATTCAGAGACTCCGCCAACGACGGAAAGCATGATGGCGTTGCCGTACCGTGCAACCCAGTGCGTATCGACACGGCCGCCCATGCCGCCGCGGCCGAGCGCGTCGGCACCAGGCGATTTGATGTCGACGGAAATGCCATCCGAGCGGATGACCCTGCTCCAGACGATGAAAACACGCTTTTGACCACGCGCAAGCCCCGAGCGGTATTCTCCGGTCAGGCGCGAGCCCTTCGGAATGAGGATCCGCCTGCCGTCGAGAGAGAAGACATCCTCACGCACAACAGCGCGCACCGCGCCGGGAAGGTCAGTGTTGATCGCGGTTTCCAAATAGCCGCGAATGATCGTGCCTTCAGGCATCAACGCATCGGTGCGTCGGAAGACCCTGGCTTTGACGATGCCGGAAGAACTTGCCTCAGACTGCGCCAGGAATGCCTTGTTGGGATCACTGTCGGCGCCGGGGACCGGAATGATCTGACCGTCGGGCGCGATCTCGACCTGCGCCGCCTGGGCGCCGGCATCCGTCGAGCCGGTTTGATCATTCGTCACCATCTGGTTCGAGCGCAGGCGTTCCCACACCGCTTTTTCGCGCTCGGCGGCCTCTGCCTTACGGCGAGCCTCTTCCTCTGCCGCGGCTTCGCGGCGGGCTTCTTCCGCCTCGGCCTTGCGGCGAGCCTCCTCTGCCTTACGGCGAGCCTCTTCCTCTGCCGCGGCTTCGCGGCGGGCTTCTTCCGCCTCGGCCTTGCGGCGAGCCTCCTCTGCCGCCATTTGCGCCTCCAGCGCGCGCCGCTGCGCGTCAAGGTCGGCACCCTCCTGCACGGTCTGATCGACATTGTCAGCCTGTTGCGCGCCGCTCTGGTCGGCGGCCGGTGGCGGCACCACGATCTGCTCGATCGTGCCGTCGGCAGGTTGAGGCGGGTCGTTCAACGCCGGCGGGCGGAATTCGGGCGGATTGAAGTTTTCCTCGCCATCGCTGCTAACATCACGCGATACCGGCTCTTGAGGCCAGTTCAGCCATATCAGCGCGCCAACCAGCACCACGCCGAGGCCCACCAGGGCGATCCTGGTACCGACGCCCGCACCGCGGCGCGCGACCGTCGGGCTGCCGTCCAACTGGTTATAGTCGATCTGGGTCATCATCGCCTCCGCTGGATCCGAACAGGGTGGAACCGCCTGTCAGTTTCGTTGGACCGTAGACCTGCTCGACCGGATCGATTTCGTTGGGTCGCGCCCGGTTGTAGAGGCAAAGCGTCTTGCCATCGGCGCGCAAGGTGAATTGCGGCGCGACCTTGTCGATGACGGTGTATTTGCCTTGCGTGCGAACGTTGACCAGCGACTCATGGCGCTTGTCGTCGACAACGAAAATCGCCGGAATGTCACCCTTGAACTCCAGAAACACCTTGGTGCCGTCGTCGAATACGGTGCGCGGCTTCAGGCTGTCGTCGCCCTTGTAGGCATAGTCGTAGTTGAGGTCGGCATAGTTCAGGTCCTTCAATTCCGGATCGGCGGCGCTCTCTTTGGCCTGTGAGAGCAGGCGCGCGTTGATATCCTCGTCCGGGTATTTGAACCGGACCTGGAAGGATGCCCGGTCACGGCTATTGTCGGTTGCCTGCAGCAGCAAGGAATAGACGCGCCGGTTGGTAACCACGTTGACGTTGGTCCACGCATCGCGCTCCAGCGGCTTGACGAACAGAAATCGCGATCCGCGTTTGGGGATGATCGACCAGCCTTTCGTGTCGCCAGCGGAAACGGTTTCGATGACTTCTGTCGGACTGAGTTCGACCATCGTGGAAATCCCAAGAGCGGCGCGCACCGAGGTTACGTCGTCGTTGTTGAAGGTGACATATCGGATGCGGCTGTCGCGTGCGGCCGCGCCGTGGATCGCACCGTGCAGAAGGGCGGCCGAAAGGACGAGGCCCGCGCGCCGTCTCATTGCAGGCTCCCCGCGGCCGGCGCGGATTCCTGGTCGCGGCGGTAGTCCGTAACCTGAAATCCCAACGGGTTGTCGAAACGCCATTCGTTCTTGAGCGGCGTCGAGGTGTAGCGGAATTTTATCACCGCCACCCAATTGTCGGTGGTGGACGAATTGTCCCGCCGCGTCATCGTGGCAAAGCGCACCGAGGCTGTGTTGCGATTGAGCAGGGAAACTGACTTGATCTCGACCGAGACAGTGACATTGCGGTCATAAACCTTGTCCAGCGATTGCGGGTTTGCAGGCGTGAAAAGCCATGTCAAATCCTTGGACGCGGCGTCGGTCGAATAGAGCTGTGCCAGGTCGTAATTCTGTTTCAGTTCTCGCGAATCGTAGGTTTCGCGGGCCCTGATGTAACGCACAAGATTGGCCGCCGTGACGGCCTCGTTCTGCGATAAATCTCCAGGCTTCAGCGCGCGCATGATCTCGAGGTAGCCCGTCGATTTGTCGACCTCCACAACGTACGGTTCGAACTGCCGGAGCGGCAGGATGAGCACGAGCGCCAGCAGCGACAGCACCGCGACCAGTCCGGAAACGCCACTGACGATCCAGGCCAATGTACGCGATCGGCGCATTGACCTGTGCGTGTCGTCTTCCCAGGTCGCGCCCGCCCTGTAATAGCGCCTGTCGACGAGGTCGCTGCTGCGGTCAGCAGCTGCTTCTACTGGATTTGACACTTTACCATTGCCTCGTTTGCGCGACGCATCCTGATCCAGGCCGCGATCGGTGATCGTTCTTGTGTTCTAGGCCAGAGGTCTGGAGTTATCGCGCGCACCTTGCTGGATGGCGGACCGGGTTGCGGCATCCGCCCTGGCTGCTCGCGAAGATCGAAAACTGTTTGCCGCTAGCTGCCGGGCGCCGCGAGCGGCGCGGCCTGCGGCCCATCGCGCGCCGGAATAGCGCACAGCGTTTCTGCCGAAGTTTCTATAAGGGTTGTAGGCGCCCACGGTGCTGAGATACCCGCCGCCATTCAGGATCGAAGCAATCGAGGGTATCTGCATGAGAACGTAGATGCCGATGATCGTCACCAGCACCAAAGGCAGCACCAGCGACATTTTGCTGTCCATGGTCGCTCCGCCGGACGTGGCGGTGTTCAGCGCCGCATTGACGAGCGAGAAGTAGAAACCGAGAAAGCCGTAGATCAGGATTTGCTGGATCATCAGGAAGGTGGTCAGCGAAAGAAAGCCTTCGCTCATGCGCGAGGACCATCGGCAAAGCCAAAGGATGATCCATATCGGCGCCAAGGCCAGCGTGATGAACAACATCACTTTGGCGGCGATGATCGCGGCAATGGCAAGCGCTGCGAAGATGATGGCCGACAGCAGGACGAGCAGCGACAAGAGCGCACCAAAAATGTCATAGAAAGATCCGCTGTAGACCTGATTGGCGACGTCCTGGGCCCCTTGGTAGAGATTGTCGATAAGCGCCGGAATTGCCGCCTGGTCGCTAAGCTGATTGCCGGTGGCCCGCGACACGGCGCCGACGATCACCTTACCGACCTCGTCTGGAATGCTTTGCACGAGCTGATAGATCGTCGCGGAAAATGTGCCCCATCCAGTCAGCAGCAGATAGATGATGACGGCGCGGCCGAGGCGATAGGCCGCTTCGATTGGCGAAATCGACTCACGCCCACTCAGGATCGAATAGCCCCACCACACGATATAGAGGGTCAGCATCAGGGTGAAGACGTTGCCCATCGCATTGCCCAACTGCATATAGACGGTGCGAACGAAGTCCTCGCCGATGTTGTCAATGCCACCGAGAATGCTTGCGGCGAGACCGTTCATGGATCCTCGTCAATGATGCTGGCGAATGGCGTTGAATTGACCGGCTTCAGCGCGCCGCAGTCGTCGACGTGCGCATAGGCCAAAGGCCCGCACGGTGCTTTGAGTTCACGTTTTGCGCAGCCGAAAAGCACGGCTCCGAGTCCAATCACAAGGCATGTGCGCAACAGCCGCCTCGACAAGTGCTAGCCTCCGCTCTTGCCAAATTCCGCGAATGGATTGACGTTGCGCGGCGTCATCATCTTCTGCACCTGGCTCTGGCGAAGAAGATCTCCCTTCAGCTTCTCATTCAGGGCCGCGACCGCACCGTTCTGGACGCCGATCAATTCGTTGACCGCGCGCGCGTTTTCCAGCTGCATTCGTGTGTTCTGGTCCACCGAACCCTTGACGTCCTGCGACTGCCCGATCTGCCCGCTCGCTGACTGCAGAGACTGTTGGCGCTGGGTAACGCCCTGCGAAGCCTGCGAGGTCAATGCGCTTAGCAGCGAGGCCACGTTGACGCTGCCGCCATAGGCGGTGTTGACGGCGCTTGTCTCCTTGTCGGCAATCTGCTGGAGCTGCTTCACCAGCTGCAGCCCGTTGATGACGGCGCCGGCGATTTTCTGGATTTCGGGCGACAGGCCACCAAACGAAAGGGCCCCGCCGTTCAGGATCGATCCGAACGACGGAGCCTGGGCGATCGACATGTTGCCGCCAAGGCCCATTTGTCCGATGCCAAGCGAACCGTCACGACTGCCGCTGAGAGCCTGCAGGATCTCCTCGCTCTTTTTCAGAATATCCTTGTTGGAGTCCATGATGGAGTTGGTGTTGTCCGCATTCTTGCGGGCTACATCGAGATTGGCGCCATCAATGACAGCAATCTGTGCATGGGCCGTGCTGGTCCAAAGCGCCATGCCGGCAGCAATCGCGAATTTCTTCATGTCAACCTCCTATTGCTGTAGAGAATTGATCACGCTGGCAGCGCCGGCAGGATCACTGGTGATGATCATCGAGCGGCTGTCGGCCGAGCTTGCCCCCGCGTTCTCAAGTGCGCATGGTAGCCACCGGCCGCGATCGATCCTCAACCGCTCCAATTCCGCGGGATCACAAGAGAACGGGTTTGGAGAGCCGCTCTTCGGCTGTTGCACCAGCTTGGACGACTGCGATGCCTGAACATTCTGCAACGATAGAAGTTGGGCCAGCAACGCCGTGAAGTCCCCCGCCTGGGCGAGGTACTGGTTGGTGACACCCGCGTTGATCCCCCGAGCGGATGAATTCAGCTCCCAGGCGTCCTTGTATTCGGTCACCTGGCCAACGTTGCCCGCCAGGGCGTCGATCGCCGCATTGTTGGCGCCGATCTGCGATGAGCTTGCATCAAGGCCGCCAGCCGCCTTTCTCACCGTGCCCATGGCGGTGTCCTGGGCCGTGCCGCCCGCGCCGTCGGCCGTTACGATCGAGAATGGTGCCGGCGCGGCGGCCGGAGCCTTGCCACTCGACACATAGTCGTTGAAGTAGCTGTTCCAACGGCCGACACCGCCGGCCCATTGGTTCTGCTCGCCTGCGTTCGATCCGTTGTAGAAGGAGGCGAGACAGCTGTAATTCGTCGCCCCGCATTGCTTCACGCCCATTCCGAGATATTTGACACCGCCTTCGACATTCTGCTCGTTCACGTCGCGGTCCAGTCCCATGGACTTGCCGGTGCCCTTGGTCAGCTGCATGACGCCTTTGACGCCGGTGTGGCTCCCGGCGCATGTGTCGAAGCGCGATTCCTGATAGGCGACGGACAGTGCCAGGCCTTCGGGCACGCCGTATTTTTGCGCATAGTAGCGGATTAGCTTTACGTTGCCCGCGTCGCGCTGCAATGCGTCGGCCGGCGACCGACGAAACATCTGTGAGCGGTATTTGTTCGAATAGGTGCAGACGACGCTTTTCTTCTTGTCGGTTTCGTCCTTCTTCGCTTCATCCGACTTCGTGCTGTGCTGCTCGTCCTCTTGCCGCTTGTCGAGGTTCTGCCCGTCGATGACCGCGATCTGAGCGACAGCCACGGTCATGCTTCCCGCCGTCGCGAGAGCCACGGCCAGACAAGCGCTGCTAAGCCGCTTCGTCATGCTCGTTCTCCCATTCGCAGAAGTATGGCAGCCACATCTCCGGCTCGTCGCCGAAGGTTTCCCGGAGCCGTGCGCATTCCTTGCTGTTGGCTTCGTTCGAGGACAAGACCTTGATGAGATCGGGCATCGCCGACAAATCGAGCTTGGCGACGATCGAGTCGCTGTCGTGCTTGACGAGGAAGGTGCGTGTTTCCTTGGCGGTTCGGCGCACGAACTCGAATTCCTTCGCCGTCAAGGAGAAGCGCTCGATGTAGGAGTCCTTGCTCGCCTTCGGGTTGGGGAAGAAAATGTTGGTCTTCGTTTGCTCGATCAGCGACGACGAGATGGAGGAATTGACGACGTCCTCCGCCGTCTGCGTGCCAAAGCCGACCACGCCGTTGCGGCGACGAATGGTCTTCAGCGTCTCGTTGATGAAAGCGGCGAAAACCTCGTCGTCCAACAGCTTCCAGCCTTCATCGAGGAAGAGCATGATCGGCGAGCCGTCAATGACGTCCTCAAGACGATGGAAGATGTAGAGCAACGCCGCCGAACGCAGCTTTCGGTCACTCAGGATCTTGGTCATATCGAACCCGACAACGGGTTTCGAGAAATCGACCAGATCGACGGGATTGTTGAAAAGCCAGCCCTTGTCCTTCGGGTCGAGCCAGGGTTGTATCCGCGCCGCCAGATCATTCATGCCAGGCATGAGCGAGCCCCGCAGCACTTCCGGCAGCAGGTCGAAGGTCCGCTGTTCGCGCGGAATCTTGTAGATCATGTCGACGGCGGCGTTGATGACGCGCATCTCCGCCACCTCCAGCGCGCTGCCTTCCGGCGTCAAAATGTAGATGAGCAGATCTTCCAGGAAAGAACGGTTTTCTGCCGTGTCATCAAGCTGCAATGGTGCGAACCCGGTGGGCTGAGAAGGCTCCATCACCTCGTAGCGGCCGCCTAGCGCTCGAACGAAAATTTCAGCCCCGCGCATATAGTCGAAATAAACACATCGCGGCCTTGGCATGATGCGCATGGCCTGCGCCATCAGGAAGGACAGCACCACGGTCTTGCCCGAGCCGGTCGGGCCGAACACCGTGAAGTGCCCGACATCATGAACGTGGAAATTGAAATAATAGGCCGTCTGGCTGGTCGTTTCGAGCAAAGCGATAGGGCGTTTCCAATGCAGCCGCTCACGTTGGCCGGAGGGGAAATTGTGTCCTGAAAAAAGGCCGGCGAAGTTAAGGGACGAGATCAAAGCGCGTCGCGCGATGTAGCTGAAATTTCCCGGCAACTGCGCCCAGAAGGCCAGTTCTGTGTTCAGTGTCTCGCGGACCGGCACGATCGACATGCGCGAAAGTTCGGCCGTAATGTCGGATAGCGCACGGTTGAGCCCAGTCATGTCCGATGCCAAGGCCATGACGCTCATGTGATGTTGTCCGAAGACGACTTCGCCACCGGCCAGCTTGTCGGCGCCGTCGTGGACGGACTCCTCGACCGTCGTGCCCGCCTCGTCCGATCCCTCAACCTGGTTCGCGATGGTGTTGATCCTGCGCATCGCCGTGACACGGTCTTCGATCGCAAAACTCTGCGTCAGGACAAACTCATGCGGCAGGCGCAAGAGACCGTCCAATGAGCCCGGCGCGGTGAACGGTGGGTATTCCTTGATCGACACCATGGCGCCGAGCTTGCCAGCGTCCGGTCCGCGAAGTTCCAGCGCGGACTTGCCGAAAAACAGCTGCCGCGTCGCCAGCACATCGCCAAGGCTCATGCGCGGCAAAGGCATTTCCACATCGACGCCGCCGGCGAGGATCTTCGCCAAAAATTCCGCCGGCTCGGAAAAGAAGCTGTCGCGGCGCTTCACGACACCGAGAAGACGCGCACCATAAGCGGTAAAATCCTTGACGACGCCGTCGAGAACGTCATGCAGTTCGGCCATCGCCTCTTCGCGGGTTTCTTCGCCTGCGGTAGTGATGCGGAACGCGTTAAGTGCCTTGTCCACCCAGCCGACACGGCCGACCATCGGCCGGCGTATGACCGCCAGATACGCCTCGTTGACGAAAAGGTTTTTCGCCCCAAGCTCATCCATGTAGCGGGCGTCGAGCTCGGCCACGAAAGGATTGTCAAAATCGCCTTCGATCTCCGGCGTCACGTGGCGGCGGATGATCGTTGTGTAGACCGCAAAGCGAGAGGTCGAGAGATTGCGGAACGTCGTGTTGCGGTTGAACATGCGGCTGTTCAATTCGGCCTGGTCCATCGTCTGGAACGGCAGGCCACTGAGCTGGATGACGCCGACCAGAAAGCCGCTCTTCGTCACGACTAAATTGTCATCGACATGGCGAAGGTAGGGGATGTGCATCGCCGCGGGCTTTTCACGCCGGCGCTCACGGCCAAATTTCAGGTCGGCATCGAGGCTCACGGCGAATAGCACCTCGCCCCCCAGAAAGTAAGGTTCGCCACCGCTCCGCGCTTGGAGACGCGCCGCTCGAAAATATGAAACACGTAGGGGTCGCGCTGGCACAGATATGCGCTGACCAGATGCACCATGCCGAACACGCCAAGGCCGAGCATGAAGCTACTCGTGGCAATAAAGCCGATCACCGCCAGGATGCCGTTCAGTGCAAAAACCTCATAGCGCACCCCCCATTTCATCGGGGGCCGTGTCAGTGGCAGGCTGACCGGCTCGACATAGACTTCCTCGTCGTCCATGTCTCAGCTGCCTCCCGCGGTCGCGCGAACCGCATCCACCAACTGGGCAGCGCCGAAGATCAGAGCGATGCCAATGATGATGGAAAAAGCCATCATCCACGCCAGCCGGCCCGTCATGGCTAGGAAGCCGAGAAAGCAGACCGCGATGATGGCGAATGAACGCGCTATGTTGCCCTGCAGAACTCCGACGAACCACTCCAGCACATTTTCAACCGGTGCCGCCGACTGGGCGTACGCAGTGGCTGGCGCGAGAGCTATTCCGACCGCTGAGGCCAAGGCCAGTTTCAGGGCAAATTTGCCCGCTTTTCTGTATTCCACCCTTGGCTCCTTTCAGTTGCCGAAATCCATGACGTGACCCTCCTGCCAGGCATCCTCGCTTGCTCGCGGAGCGGCCACGAGCATTTCGGATTTGGTCAGGGCGGACTTCTTCACGACACCGCCGAACTTCCAGCGGTTCAGTATTCTCACGATGTATTCTGCGGTCTCCGGATTCACCGGAATGCCCTGCGCGTTGTAGACGCTGTTGGGCCCGGCGTTATAAGCCGCCAGCATCAGCAGCGGATCCTGGAACTCGTCATAGAGTGACTTCAGATAGCGAAGGCCAGCCCGGACATTTGCCTGTGTATCGCAACGGTCGCTCACCCCTAGATCGGCCGCCGTGCCCGGCATTAGCTGCATGATCCCCTGGGCTCCGGCCTTCGAGGGACCCTGACTGGCGCCGAGATCGCTTTCGACCCATGCAATCGCCTCGGCCAGATCGGCGTCGAACCCTTCGTCTTGCGCGATTGAACGCACAAGCCGGGAGACCTCAGCACGATTTCCGGTCTTACACGCCCCTGGCCTTTGCGCCCCGACTGCGGCAATGGCTTTTGCCGGCGTTGCAAAGGCGGCTGCGACGCGGTCTGATGCCAGGTCCCGGCCGTGCGCATTGAACGGCATCGTGGCGCCACAGAGGGTGAGCAGGAGAGCGAATCGAGCGTTCATAGTGTCGCCAAAATTTAACACTTTACTATGGCTACACGCAGCCCTAGTAAAGTGTCAACTCTGTACGTAATCGCAAGGACGGATTTCGATGAAACAGACGGCCGTTTGCATGGTTTTGCTGCTTCAGGGCACTGCGGTTTATGCTGCCGGCGCCGACGCTCCGAGTGCCTTTGGGCAGCCGTCGGAGCATTATTTGCTCCAGTTTGCCAAGCCGGGCGAGAAGGTGTTCGTCTATGAGCGCTACGATGCACAAGGCGCGCTCTTTCAGCGCGATGCGACAGCCCTCGTCTTGCCGGTCAAGGTGCCGTCGGCGACCGAGCGCGTCATCAACGGCGTGACGTATCGGCTGCGCGGCCTTGCGGCTTGCCCCAAACCGAAGATTACGTACAAGACGCAGCAATGGGACTGCACGGAGGCCGCGCAGGACTATGAAGAGGCGATCTACAACGATCGTGCATCTGTCGTGCTTTGCAAAACGCTAGTCCTGCAAAGCACGAAGGGTGAACCCGACGCCGTGTCGTGTTTCTCGCTCGTGGGTGCGGGCAATGCAAACGACCCGTACAACGTCGCCTACGACGATGACGAAATGGTTTTTTTCGACATGGCGGCAATCGGACGCAACAAGGACGGCAAGTCGCTGCGCCCCGATCTGGAGCATTCCGCCGACCTCGGTGGACAGTTCCAAGAATGAGACAGGCGGGCCTTACAGTGGCCGCATTTTGGTTTTCTGCATCGGCACAGGCGCAGGATGCCATCGACCCTGCCGTACCAACGCCCTTCGCGGTATCGAAATCGGCTCAACTGCTGACCGGAGATACCTGGCGTGAAGGAGATCACCTTTTCCGCCTCTATGGCGTCCAGTCATGCCTTCGAGGGACGTCAGCCCAAGAGGCAAATGGGAACAAAATCGATTGCGGAAACACCTCGCTGGCGCACCTGGGTGCCCTTTTCGATAGCGCCGCGGTTACATGCCAGCCAATCGGCTACGCCCTCGACAAGGCGGTTTTTGTAGTGTGCGGTGCGCAGCTCAATGGCGAAACGATCGACGTTGGCACCGCGCTCATAGCCACCGGATACGCGTTTGCCGCAGCGACAGCAAAGGGCAAAGCCGTCAATGACAACTACCTCGTCGCGGAAATCAACGCTAAGATGAAACGTGCAGGTTTGTGGAGCACAGCGTTTCAGCATCCTGTGCAACTTCTGCTGAACCAGCGGTCGGAGAGACAACAATGAAGCACGACGACGAAGCGCACAGATATTACTATCCTGTGGAAGGACGCGGTGACGGCGCCATTGGCGGAGCGGCTGCGTTCATCGCGATCATCTTGGTACCTGCGGGACTCTATGCGGCCTGGAATACCGTGGCCTCATGGATTTCAGCCGTCTTCTCCTAGGACTGCAGTTTCGCGAAGGAACCGAGCAACGCGCGAAAATCGTCGACATCAACCTCGCACCATTCGTTCCCCAACAAGCGCCGGAAGTAAGCTGCCTTCATTTTCATCTCAACGACATCGGCCACCGGCGCAGCGGCCGCGCGCCGACGCGCGATAGCCTCTTCCGCCATGACCGAATCCAATTGCCGGCCGATCAGGGTCGCGTCCGGCCCTTCGGCCCTCATCCATCGCTTGCCGAGACATTCAACCATGGCGACTGCTTGACGATGCGCCGCGAGCAGATTCGCGACCCCATCACCCTCTTCCATCACACCGTTGTTACAGACCACTTGAATGGGCATCGACCGGCTCCGTGCGCATGACAATTCGTAAATGATACCTGGGAGGCGAGAAAAAGAGGGATGGGTTCATCCCTCTGTTTCTCAGGCTCCCGAAGCGCTGGCTTCCCTACTTTTCGCTCATGCGGTCACACTCCGCCCCTGCCACCAGACAAAACGTTTCAGATTGTAGGCGAAATTGCCCACGCCGATTTTGATTCTGCCGCGGGCGACCGGCCGATGGTGCGGATGAACAGTCCCATGCGGTCCTTCTGTTCGGCGAAAGGATGCCTCCACAAGGGCACGGGTTCGGAGGCATGTCCGGTTGCCGTGCTCGATATTCTTCGTCATCGGCCGGCCTCTTGGCTCCTTGCGATGCACGCGGCTGATGAAGCGCGCCCTGCGGCCGATCGGGGCAGTTCAGTGCCTTGGCCGGCGGTTTGCGAGACATCTCCCACGCAACAACCGTGTTCAGCCTCTCCAGCGGGTCACCCGTCATTCGATCTTCTCCCGTGCCAGCCAAAATCGAGTTGATAAAAACGTTGATTGAGGACGAAGGCACGATAGGATACGAAGCCTAGCGAAACGGAACGAAACTAGAGCCTATAAGTTGTTGTTTAGGAACGGAAAGTTATTTCTCCCTCCGCCAAGAGACGGGAGTGATTTCAAAGAACTGTTCAAACGACTGGCGGCGGCGGGTGCGGGCCGACTATTGGGCAAAGACGGGTTTCCTGCAGGCCCATGGACGCCCGAGCTCCTTGCAGAGGCGATTTCACAGATTGATTCCAACCAGGTTGGGGTCGATCTAAGAACGGTGCAGCTTTGGTTCCAAGAGAACGAGAAGGGAATTAGCACTACCAACATTCGTTGGCTGGCGAGGATTTTTGGATGCGATGATCCTGTCGCAACTAGCGAATGGCAGATGGAGCTTAGTGCGGCGCAATCTCGGTTATCGGCCAAGAGACGAAAACGGAATAGAGCCGGAAGCAGCATTGCCCAGGAGATTCCTGATACGGCACTGACTGCGACCTTCGATTACGAGACAGACTCCCCGGCAGAGCTGACACGGGATACTGACGCCAAGGGGCCGAGCCGGCGCTTTAGTTTGGCGAGGAAATCGGAGGCGTTTTTCAGTCGCGGATCTCCCCTGAATTTACCGGCGTCGGTGTTTGCGGGTGTCACCGCTCTTGGGTTTTTATCGTATCTTACGGGGATTCACAGCGTGACATATGGCCGGGCGGATGGCGTCGTGAAGCAGGTTGGGTTTCTTTGGACAGCGAATTGGACATTCGTCTTCATGGTATTTTTGCCACTGTTTTTTGCCTTCGTGACCGAGTTGGTGACCTTTTGGAAAGATGAAGGCCGCCCAAAGCTTATAGCGCAGGGCGACAAGATGGAAAGCGACGAAGCCTGGGCGCGCAGCGTGCAAGCTTCTTCGTATTCATATTGGGCGGTTTTTTTGATTTGTGTGATGTTCGCCGGTCTTTTTCAGTGGATCGGCGTGTCTTTAATCCCGTTGCTCAAAGGTGGTGGCAACTATGCGACGGATTGGGGCTCGTTAGCGATTGTGCGCCCTGAGGTTATATCGGTGCCGGAAGCGGTCGTATTCACGGGGCTCGCTTACCTATACATGTGCCTCTGTTTTTATCTGTTCTTCGTAGGCCTCATTTTGCTTTATACGGTGATCCATGATCTTTGGAGAATTGGAGAAGCAGCGAGTAATCGGGTTGATTATCAACGCGAGCTCCATGAAGCCAGCCTCAGGGTTATGCGTGCGATTTTTCGGTGTACTGTTTTGGGGCTTCTGATCGCCATAGTCATGAAGCTCCAGAGTGCTTACCTGACATCGCGTGGAGAGAATATTGTCGCTTGGTTGGTCGGCGATATGTCTTCCGCCTTCTATGGGCGCAATGATGTGAGCGCCGGGATCAGCTACCGTAGGCCGACCCATTTCAGTAGCCTTCTTATCGCTATTTCGACCTGTGTTGTATTTCTGTACGGCTCCATCCGTTTAGGTGTCGAACGTCGGTTATGTATGTCTTTGTGGAGGATGTCAGCGATCGTAGCGTTACTCGTGGCTGGCTACTTGCTGATCGATGCATTTGCTGGCTTTTCGATCCTTCTGGGCGTTGGAGTGCTGTTCGCAATATACGGCCTGTTTGATCCAGGGTTGGGGCGATGGCAAGCGAGTAAGTTAGGAAATAATCAGAGTGTATCATAGTTGGCTTGATCATTGGGATGAGCGGCGGGCGCGACGCGGTGAGGAAGGGAAGAAACCAACGGATTTCGCCCTTGACGCGGAACGCGCCTTTCCAGGTGCGAAGAATATAACAAGTATCGAGGAATTCTGTGCCCTTGCGGACCAAGCCGTGGCTGATCCAGCCTTTTTCGATGACCCCAATGTGAGTGATCAGGCGTTTGAAAGGCTAGATGGGTGGCTAAAATTTCCATCGGACATTTCTACTGATATTGAACAGAACAATGTCGTCTCGGCAAAAATCACAGAAAGCGGGTCGTTCGATCAGGCCATGGTGATTTTTCACCATTGGAATGCAAGCACCCGGAATCGTCAGATTGCCAACTTTTTCTCGCAGCGTGGCATCACGGTTGTCGAGATTGCTATGCCTTATCACTTCGAACGCAGCCGTCCCGGCTCGGTGCACGCCGACTATATGCTTAGTCCTAATCTCGGTCGAACGATCCAATCTGTAAGGCAGGCAGTGTTGGATGGGCGGAAACTCATACGTTGGTTGAAGATCGAAGGCTATCCAGAGATTTCGGTTCTCGGTATGAGCTTAGGCTCCTGGGTTGCGGGCGTGGTCGCGGCGCACGACTCGGCTGTGTCAAAAGCCTCGTTGTTTCTGACGGCGGGGAGTCTAGCGGATATGGTTTGGACGGGTCGCGCGACACGATTGATACGTGATAGCCTTGAGCCTGAGATTGAGCTGACCGATCTCAGAAGGGCCTGGGGTCCACTTAACTTGGAGAATTACGCACATAGTTTGGCACGGCCTGACCTCGATCTTCATGTTGTGTTGGCTAAGAGAGACAAAGTGGTGTTGCCAGAGCTGTCGGAGAGGTTCATGCACAGGCTGAAGGACGCCGGAGCTAGGCCAAATATTTTGAAAATAAACTGTGGTCACTATTCGCTCTCCATGCCGCCTTACATTTTGTTGGCCGGTTTGAGCTTGAAGCGGTTTCTGTCGCGTGCTGACAAGTCGGCCCGGCGAGCATGAGTTTGGCTTTGGCGGTCAGTTCACCAGCAAATTCTCTGGCAGGCATCACGACACAAAAGTGATGAATGTCGGTCGCCACCTACCGGAACCGACCGCTGGAAGTGGCCGACAAAGGCGCAAGCATGACACCGGCAATTGTCGAAAAGTAAGCGCTATTTTCCCTGCACTTTGACGGGGGCGCTTTCGACGGATGGCCTTCGAATTGGGAACGGTATCTGGTCTGATCAGGCTGCTGTTGCTTTGGCGAAGTTGAAGGGCAGCAGATCGTAGATATCAGCGTCCTCTTTGCGTTGAGGCAACTCGGTGAGGACGTGGCGCAGCCACGCTAACGGCTCGACGCCACAGGCGCGACAGGTCAGCACCAAGCTGTAGACGATGGCGCTGGCCTGGCTCCGTCGACGGTATCGCTGAACAACCAACTTTTCCGGCCAGTGGCAAAGATCCTGATGTCACGCTCGAGAAGATTGTTGTCGATCGGCATGCTGCCGTCCTCGGTGTAACGAGTCAGATATCCCCATTGGTTCAGGGTGTAGGAGACGGCGTCGC
>NZ_JAMYPX010000044.1:0-32311 GCF_040320585.1 Mesorhizobium sp. M0663 | reverse complement strand
GAGCACTAAAGAGCGCAGCCGGTTTATTGAAACAATGCCGCTCGCCGGCTTTCCGGCTTGCGCCAAGCCCGAGGCGCTGGCGAAACTCGCCAAACCTGTGCGACTGTCGGAATGCGAGGCGGGGGAGGCGAAGCCTCTCGGGCAGCCATAGAACACCCCTGTGCAAGAAAGGCGAGGGCCGCTGCTCGCCAGCGCGCGAGCGGCGCGCGTTGCCAGGAACGACCGCTGTGCATCGAAAGCGACAGTTCACTGGCCAAACGATGAATGGCGGCAAGTGGCGCGTTGTGCCGGTTCGGGACCGGGTGGACCTGGGACAGGATCGTCGCTCAACCTTGGGTCTGTTCGCGTCGAAACCATTGTCGAAGTTACCCGGCCCGATGGCGGAGTGTTGCGGATTGCGCTCAAAAACGGTCCAGGCTGTGCGTCGTCAGGATGGTAGCCGAACCAGCGTAACAGCCGATCACGGATCCCTTCCTTCGACCTTTAGAGACTGACCAGTCAGCTGCCACCAAGCGAGAATGACGATCGCTCTCACTGCTGCGGCGCTGGTATCGGTGTGCCGCCAAACCAACCAGCCGCATACGCAATCACGACCAATACCACGATCACGGCCACCACGCCGTACCAGATGCGCCTGTCCTTGAGATCCATCGTTACCTCCTGCCCGCCACGTGTTGGCCACTGGGCGAATTCCTTGAGCCTTTGGCCGTCATTTCCCAGATCAGCGACCCATTTGCCCTCTGGTAGGCACACAGTAGGCTGGATAAGGGTCTTTGAGAAGCGCACAATACGACCGCGCCGGCATGATCGCCAGCGGCTGCGACCGGTGGCTGCAGGCGTGCTCCACGAGTAGCGGGCATGGACGTCAAAAGATCGGCGATGCCATTCAGCGCCCGTGTGGTCGATGCGGCGCGCGTTATCCTGATCTTCCAGCACGGCTCCGCGCAGCCGCACCCCTCATTAGACCGTTTCGAGCCGGCTGAACCGAACCGGGATGAGTTTCCGAGTCCCGAGCTGCCCTGCCGCATCCTTGTCGATGATAGTCAGAAACTGTGCTTCTTCAGATCCCAAAGGCAGAACCAGGCGTCCCCCCGGTTTGAGTTGCTTCAGAAAACCCGGCGGTGTCTGCTCAGCCGCCGCCGTGACCAGGATCTTGTCGAATGGGGCGTGCTCGTGCCAGCCGCGCGACCCGTCTCCGACACGAATGCCGACATTGGATAAGCCGAGGCCCTGCAGGAGAGCCTCGGCATGGCTTGCGAATTCCTCGATGATTTCGACGCTCCAAACTTGCCCGGCGAGCTCCGCGAGAATTGCGGTTTGGTAGCCCAGGCCGGTGCCGATCTCGAGTACCGCCTCGTGCGGTTGCGGTGCAAGGAAATCGGTCATGAGAGCGACGATGAAGGACTGCGAGACGGTTTTATCAAAGCCGATCGGCAGCGGCATGTCCTGGTAGGCATAAGGGGCGACCCGGGCTGGAACGAAGAGATGCCGCGGCACCCGCCGCATCGCTGCCATCACCCGCTCATCGAGCGTCGCCTTGCCGAGTTCTTCGCTTGCAAGATCGGGTAGTGGGTCAGTTTGAAATTTGACGCCGCGCTTGTCGCGGTTCGGGCAGAACTCCTATATGCTTAGCGAAACGCATGGGAAGCAGGACGGTGAGTTATTCCATAAAACTTGGCAAGGAGCCGAACGTCCTAGTGATCAACGACTTGTCCAGCAGGCAGGTCGTAAGCCAAGCGCGCGAACTCAAAGCGGGGAATATCAAATTCAGCATTTACGCCAGCGACGGCACTTTGACCGAACTGTATGATCTTGAGCGTGCCGTGGAGGGGGATGACGTTGCCAACCGGACCTAAAGTCCCCAAGCGCCCGCGCGACCCAAACCAATTGGCGAAGTCGATTGTCGATCTGGCGACAGGCGAGACTGAGGACAAGAAGCCACTCGCCAGTGCCCGCAAGGGCGGGCTTATCGGTGGCAAGGCCCGCCTCAAAGCACTCACGCCAGAACAGCGCTCTGAGATTGCCAGAACGGCAGCTGCGGCGCGCTGGAAGAAATCTAGCTAAGCCGCTTTCTCTTCATCGATACCGGCAGCGATCATCATCTCTTCAACGTCATCGTTAAAATCCAAGACAAGTTGGATTCGCTCTTCGCCGGGATGAGCGTCGCTGTAGTGATCAGCATCCATGCGAAGCTGCCAACAGTCGCCAACGATTTGCTTTCTGCGCTGGCCTACAGCCTTTTCGACATGACTTGACGCGGGCCGATCGGAGGACACCGATCTTCGGCAGACGATGGAGGGCACCACCTGCCGCAAGCATCAACTATTAGAAATCGCTGATGCAGTCGAGCCGGTGGAGATTGTCGGGAACTATCCGCTCATCGTGGATTATGATCGTGTGTGGTCGTGGATGTAGCCGCACATTCCAAGGGTGTCCTGTAAGCCCGCTGTCGAACCGGCAGCGGGCTTTCCTATGGGCGCTTGCCCCTTGGCGCCGGCCCTGCATGGTCTTGGACGCGCTTATATACTCCGCGCAACAAGATAGGCGATCCGATACGCCATGAGTAGCAAAAGAACGAGGATCGTAAATTCGAGAACTGTGCGTGAGGGATAAATTTTCAACGCTCCGACTTTATCCGACGATACTGCAACGTAGTGTCGCTTGGCAGTTAATGATGAGAATTCGGTCGCTTCGGTTAGGTTTGGCAATTAATTGCGAGAATGGGGCAGCCCGGACTCTCAATTTAACTGCAATCGCATCAGCGTCAAGATCATGAATTCTTTGAATATTCATACCCTGTCTTCGGGAAATTCGACCCCGTTACGTTGCGACGCTGCTTCTCACATTAAATGCGAATGGCCCGGTATGATTATCAAATTAAGTGCACGTTTTCAAATTAAGTGCACAGCTAACCAACTGAAATGATTGACATGCGATTCTCATAATTAACTGCAAAGGGACATCCCCAGAAATGAGTATTGACTTCGGTCTCCGATATCAGCGCCGGCAACTGACCAAGGCATAGCGGGCTCGTAACGATAAGGACGGTTCTCGCCATTTGAGGACCGCAACGCGTTGGCGAGTCTAGTCTGAGCGATCAAGCCTGCGCTCTGGACGAGGTCCCATCCTCACAGAATGTTCGCCCACCGGGACAAACGTGACGCAACGGAACGGATGGTTCACCCGTAAGGTCTTGGGGAGATTGCGAAAGGAGACCAGCATATGACCTGCGAACGAGACGTCGGCACGTTCGAAGAGCCCGTGACCGTTTTGCTGTCCTCCGGCAAAGTCAGTGTTTCGAGCACCCGCGAAGCCGCCGAAATGCTGCTTTGCCGCTGGCCCATTGGAGAAACCGGGCGCCGCATCCAGGCTCGCATGGCGTGCATGAAAGTGCTCGGCGGCGGCAGCGCACCGGAGATAGCGCGCGTGGCATTTCTCAGCGCCGCCAAGGAAGCGAAAATCCTGAACGCTTGACATCTCGTCAATGCGTGCCCCACCACTGTCCATCGTGCATCACTCTTGCAGCGGACCGCAAAAAAGTCCCGCCGCATTGCCAGAACGGCGGGACCGATCAAACGCTTTGCACCAGGCGGGGGGATGCGGGGGGGTTTGGGCTTGCCAAGTGAGCGCGGACCGTAACCAACCCTAAGCGCAACGGTGGCAACGCGTCCACCAACCGCCGGTTGGAGCGACAGGACGATTGAGCCGCCGGCAGGTCAGGTCATCCCGGGTCGCTATCGCTCGCAACCAGACGGTAGCGGAAATTGTTGCGGATGTGGTCGTTGAAATAGCGGCCCTTGGCGAACGCGGCCCGGAACGCGGCAAAGGTTTCCGGCGGTCTCGCGCCATCGCGGATCTCTTCGCCTGAGCGATTTTTCGGGCTCTGTTGGGACGCCAACTGCGCGTTTCGGCTCTCCCAACGTCCCTTAGCGGCAATTGCGGTGCAAATATTGGGAGGCGCCCTCCCGTGCGAATTCGTCACCAGCGAGTCCGCTTTCGGCAAACGGACGGGTGTGTGGCAATGGCTGAGATCAGGCGCGAAGCTGCCACAAGAATAACAGTTACTGAGGCCACAAATGTTCACGCTTCGTGCTTAGAAAATCGCAAAAAGGCGAACTGAAACCGGGTGCCAATCTAATCTTCGGCTGAGGTGATAAGCGAAGGCTGGAGAATGAGCGACAAGCCGCGCCGCGCGTCCGGCGCGTTAGGCTTCCGGAGATGGCTCTTGGAAATAGTTTCCAGGAGAGGCACCGAAGGCCGCGCGAAACACCGCGATGAAGGCGCTCGGGCCAGAGTAGCCGAGCGAGAAGGCGATGTCGCGACGCTTCGGCCGGCGGCGAGCCACTCCACCGCTTTGAGGAGTTTCGCCTGCTGCCGCCAGGCGCGAAAACTCATGCTAGTCTCCGACTGGAAGTGACGCTGGAGGCTGCGCGGCGACATGGCGGCGCATGACGCAATCTCATCGAGCGGCCAGTCTGCACCCGGGTCGTTCCGGATGTATTCGGCGAGGGCCCGGAGGCGTTCGGATATCGGCGAGGGAAGAGACAACGGCGCGACCGGACTCGCCCGAAGCTGGTCGAGAATGACTGCGACCAGTCGTTCGGCGCGGGCGCTGCCGGCCTCCGCACGGGGTACTTCGAGAAATGCCAGGATGAGTTCGCGCAGAAGCGGCGTCGTGGCCGCTGAAATTGCTGGCGGCATTTGAGACTGTCCATAGGCAGGCACTATGGGGTGACGGCGGTGTCCGAACCAACCGTTGGGCAGTGACACAGTTGTAGCCTTGGACCGAGTCGGTCGATGCAGTTATCGCGCACAGCCGATAATTTTTGGCAAGAATACTTTCATGAACTCATAGATATTTCCTTTCCCAAGGTCCACTTCATTTGTTTCCAAGAAATCAAGAAATTCCTCAGAAAGCTTTTGCCGCCCACCAAAAGCTTTATCGAAAATCTCGACAAGAGCGAAGTCGCCAAATACGAAGGTGAAGTCGCAGTCCAAATCGGCGCAAATTGCAAGGCGGCCATCCGCTCGCATCATCCCGCATGGCCGCATACCTAGCTCACTAGCATAGGCGTATAGCCAATCTCGGCGTTCTGGACTGTATGGCGCCCAAAAAACCGGCTCCGGACTACGCTCGGCCAAAGGTTCCACCCAGAGATAACACCCTCCAACGAAATGCTCGCGAAAAAAGGCATCGAACATCTCTTCCGTCCATGTGCCATTGGTTGGCCCTTGAATCCCCAAGCACCCTTCAAGCAACCGAGCTTCGATATTTGCCTTGGGAGCATAAACCTTCCGATCGGGAACAATATCATCGCCCATGTCCACGAGCTCGATTTTCCGGAGCAACAAGCTGCGCGCGGCCTCTCTTTCTCGGGCGGATAGAGGCCGCATTCCATCTAAGATTTCTTTGAGTTGAAAACGAGCGCTAGTCATTTGATGCATCCCGTTCCAGAAGTCGAGCTACGAAATCTGACCTATGGCGTTTGCGTAGTGGTTTGGCTGCTGGAAGAGTCGGAGCCATTGGTTTCAGTGCCATCATTGGTCTCGTCACTGTTTGAGCTTTCCTCGCCTTGCGTCTGGTCCGGCTGAACATCGAATTTCTGGTTCTTTTTCCTGTCATCCGGATGTTGCAATTCTATTCCAGGGGCGAGCCATGCGATCTCCTACACGCAACGACAGCCGTGCGAACATAGCAAAGTGCACAGTCACAGTAATCGACGTCGTTGCGTCAGGTGGCGCGGCGGAACGACAATGCGAGCAATGCGGGGAAGGCGAGCTATGCAGTCAACCCGCACAAGGACGGTCGGGCGAACATAGCAAAAAGTGCACTGTGCCGTAATTCCTGCGTAATTCCTGGTGCAAATTCAACGGATCACGCGTTCGTCATCTCTATTTGCTCGGGCAACAAGGAAAACCTTTATAGCAATGTATATTATTCTTGGAACATTTAGTTTGCCAGCATAGGCCACCTGTACTTATAATTATAATAATGACCTTCAGCGAAGAGACTCCCTTTATTCATCCCTTTTTCAAAATTTACTCTAGCCTCTTCAATCTTCCCTTCTGATACCAGCTGAAACCCATACAGGTAGTAAATGGCGGCCAAAGTCCATTCATTTTTTTCGGCGAACAGCGCGTGCACGCGCGGGTCGCGCGCTCGCACGAGTATCTTCATCCACAAAAAAAGAGGCCTCTCGCCCTTCTTTTCGGACGCCTTGCGGAGCCAATACTCACTGGCCTAGATCTTTGGATAGACATTTGCCGTTTGCAAAGTCCGTACCAACAGCGAGCTGGGCATCTGGGTCGCCACTTTCCGCCTTTGGCAAAAAGTAAGCTTTCCATTTTTCTCTTTCCTCGGCAACCTCATCCATTTTTCCTCTCTTTCCGCCTTCCGATTCAGCCACGTTCAATTGGACATGCATGAGTGCGAGGAAATGGGGCGGAGTCTATCCCATTGTACGAAAGTCGGTTCTCGGAGCCATTTTCGGTTAAAGTCAGAGTGCTCTAAGAACCGACTTCAACGCCGGCGACCTGGCCTTCGGCTGGGCGGGGTGTTGGGGGGGTGCCAACCTTATCGGGCGGAGCTGAAAGACCTGGCCTATTTGATGGGTTCTGATTGGCGGGTTGTTCGATTTGTGTTGGAGCATCGGTTGTCTCAGGGGCCGGAGGCGGATTTCCCAGCAGTGATTGAACAAAAGCAAATACTGCCTTAGCGGCTTCCCAGCTTTTCTTGGGATCTTTTACTGTTTCTTGGGCGACCTTTTTAGTGCTCCTGCTGCAACCTCTACCGGCTTATCTTCGGATTTCTTTGAAGAATTAGAGGTTGGTTTTGTCGAATTAGATGGATTGGAATTATCTGATTCTTTTTTCTTCTCTTTGGCAGCTGGACTCTCCAATCCGTTTGGCGCATTCTTAACACTATCGTCAGCTTTAGATTTTTCAGCACTCTGCGCGCCCCCGCCCTCTCCTGAGTCTGCACCTAACGGATCCTTGCCCGCGTTTGGATTGATTCGTCATCGCCACCGACCGCGCATTTGCGAAGCGCGTCGGAGGCGCCACGCCGGGTCAGCCTACCGCCGCAGGTGTCTCGCCTGGTCGCCTTAGACGAGGCTGGATTCACCGTCCGCGACAGCCGAAATCAGATACTCGTGGCTTAAGGACGCCGCCGGTACTTGGCGTCAGTCAAATCGAGCCCAGCCTGGCTGTATTCGTCCGGCGCCTGAAGCATGTCGAAATGGCTGGCATTGGACAGGATGACTTCCTTCGCACCGGAGTGACCGAAGCCATGTAGTCGGTGTGCGCGCGTAGGTCATCATCAAAGAGGGATATGCCTCCTGGGACTTTGTCGATGACGGCCTGGAGCAGTCGAATCCTTTCCCGCAACAGCCGATTGGACGGGTCGGCAGCTTTCTCTCTTTCCGGATCGCTGTCTAGGGTCAGGGTCGCGTTTGAATCGTGCAAAGCTGACATACGAATCTCATCGAGGGTGGAGGGGCGTCCATTACCCTCCGCATGCATGCCCCCTCGGAACGCTGGACGAGGGATGGTGCGTCGCACAAAAATATTGCAATGCACTATAAATGCCGTAACGTCAGTTTCGTAAATGAACGAGACGGCTTTTGTGAAAGGCCGTCCACCGGAAAGGATGGAAACTATGGCCAAGACCGCTGACACCATTGAAAATACCGCATTCCCGAACATCGACGCTTCGATCGCTGCCGACCAGTTCCGCGCTGTCGCCGAAAAGGGCGTCGAGCAGTCGCAAGAAGCCTATGCGAAGTTTGCGTCGGGCACCGAGACGACCCAGAAGGCTCTGCGGTCGAGCCTCGAAGCCGCCAAGACCGTCGGCAACGAGCTGTCGCTGAAGTCAATTGCTGCCCTGCGCGCCAATGCCGAAGCCGGCTTCTCGCATCTCGAAGCCCTGGTTGCCGTGAAGTCGCTCTCCGAGTTCATCGATCTACAAACTGCCTTCTTGCGCAATCAGGTCGAACAGACTGTAGAGCAGGCCAAGGAATTTCAGGCCGTGACGACCAAGGCTGCCGAAGATGTATCCAGGCCGATCAAGGATGTCGTTGAAAAGGCGATGAAGGATCTCAAAGTCGCCTAGTTGAGTCTAAGCGATCGGAAACCGCGAAACAACAGCTTCTCCAGCCGGTCTTTTTCCTTTTGGCTGGCTGGTGTTTGGTGCCGTTGCCATGGTAGTGCGGCCATGCTTCTCCTCGGCTGCGATCATCCGTGCAATCTGACGGCAGCGAGCAACGAGCCCGGCCAGGGCCTCGTTTCTGGCGGCGCGCAACGGGCAGTTGCCGTCCGCGGGGGCGTGTGCCTGGTTCGGCTGGATCTTGACCCGGTGGTGCTCGGCTTGATTCTGACGGCGCTTTCAGGCGATCCGCGATGCGGGCCGATATGGATTCAAGGTCTTTTTCGGCGATGGCGTCCGACTGGACGTTCTGCGCCATCCCGGTGCGAGAGAAGCGGCTGCAATTATGGTCTGCATCGACGATCCGAAGGCCGCGATGCAGATCGTGGAAGTGGCGCAGCACGAATTTCCACAGGCCAGACTGCTGGTGCGAAGCTATGATCGCGGACATGCCGTGGAGCTGATCCGTGCGGGCGTCGAGTATCAGATCCGCGAGACAATCGCCTATCTGATGGGAGCGGAAGGCCTTTGGGTTTTGCCGAGGTCGATGTCGACGAGGCAGCCGCGGACATCCGCCAGCGCGATTCGGAGCGCCTTTCCGAGCAGATACAGGGCGACGCCATGTCGGGCCGGGGCCGGCTGCTCACCCGGCTTATCCGCCGACGTTCCTGCAAAGCGGAACCCGCGACCTGTTCCTCTCCAACGCTGTGAGACTTCACCGCAAGCTACGACGCGCGGGAGCCCCGGTGGAGCTCCACGTCTTCGAGGCGATGCCGCATGGCGGGTTCGGAGGCGCCCCGGAGGAGGATCTGGAGCTCGCGGCGGAAGTCGTCCGTTTCGTCATGGACCGTCTGCCGACACGGGTTGGGCGCGGAGGCGCTCGATTTGGCGCCACGTGCCTGGAACAGACCAGCCAACAGCGCGAGGGCGGCGAAAGCCATCGCGGCCGTAGCAGACCATTTGCTCGACAACGCGTAGATGATGTCCCGGCGACGTTGCCAGGCGACTAGGAATGGGTGTTGATGTCCTGCTCAATCTGCCGTGCTGATTCCAGATGTCATCGAACTCGGCGGAGTGCCGAAGATCATGGCCGCCGTGTTGGCATAGTCGCGCGTGAGCGCGTCCACCATCTTGAAGCGGGCGCGATCGCGAAGCTGCCGGGACTGCTGAGGCGAGGTCATAGTCGGGACGGTGGAAAAACATTCGCGCATGCCGCACAATCGGCGCCAAGGTTGAGATCAGCGAGCGCGGCCTTTCCGGTCTCGGATCCGAGAAGACAATGCAGGTCATAATAGTGCCGGGACACCCGCTGACCTGCCTGCCGCAACTCGCCGCGCCGCTCGTACCAACGGCGCAATCCATGGGCGATCACCATCTTGTTCCAAAAGGTGCGGGTCGCCTCGATCGTGGTCACGTCGGCGACGGTGAGATCAATGCCTGCTGCTTCCTCCGCGACATAGGGCGTGATCGCGATCGGGCGGTTCGGATCGAGCGCCGATTTCGCCTCGGATTCGAGGCATATGACCGGTCGCACATAGGCGCCATCACGCGGCTCGACCTCGGGATACCAGAGCAGCAGGGTCTGACCATCGGCATCGGCTTCGTCGACCTCCACCCGGCCGACACCGTTCGTGATGTCGGCAAGTTGAGCAATCAGGAAGTCTCGCAAGGGTCTGTGATATACGCACGGCAGGCGTCCCGGATGGCGTCGAGCTTGGCGCGGCGCTTCTTGTTCGACAAATCCTCGAGCTCTTCGACGGAGGCAGCCTCGTCGAGGTCGTCGCGGAACACGGTGACGTCGATGTCCTCGGAAAAACGCTGGATGAGGCCATAGCCTTTTGACAGCGACGTCCCGCCCTTGAAAAGCAGCCGTGGCTCCCCCGCAGGCCGTTCGTGGTAGAGCGAATTGAGGGTCCAGCAGACCCAGAAATCCTTTTCGACATTGCCTGCCGGAGCTCCGATCCGATTGGCCGTGGCGAGGAACAGGTCGAGCCGGTCACGTGGGGATGCCGCGATGATCTGGCGGTAAGCATCGGTGCTCATGGCTTCGCCTCGTGCGGGTCCGCCCTCAGGATTTCGCGGAGGAACTCCTGCATCCAGATCGGCACGGCGGAGAGACCGGCGCGCAGATCCTCGCGAATGGCCTCGCCGTGCTTGGGGTCGGCAAACACGCGGCGCAACGTCGCCTGGATACGCTTCCGTTCGCCCTTCTGGGTCAGCATGTCCTGCAGCCAATGCAAGGCCTGGACGACCCGCATCCCCGGCCGATCCGCCCAATAGAGGCGGCTAGGGGCAGCGTATTTGAAGTGGATTTCCTGCGTGCCGAGCTTGATTGGCTTCAACCGCGCATCGACCAGCACTTCTATCCGGGCGGGGACGGCGGTCGTCAGGCCGAGGTCGTTGGCGGCCGTCATATCGATGACGGCGCGCGCCCGATCGCGGCGCGTGACGGCGCGGATCACAGCGCGATAATCCGGCACTGTGGCCCGGCCAGTCAGGTTGTTCGTGCGCGGCCGGTATAGAGGCCTCGGTCGATCCGGCGCAGCTCCCCGGCGGCTGCCAGGCGCTGCAGGGTTTTGTCCACGGCGGCGCGCGCGCCGAGATCGGCGAAGTCGCCGGGGGTCCAGACCTCGTCGGGTTTGGACTCAATGCGGGCAAGCAGGCGCGAGCGAAGATTGGTATCAGGCTCAACTATGGGCATGTCCGAAATATGCTACAATTTTCGGACACTCGTGGCGCCCAAACTCCAAAAATGGAACTCGCATTTTCGCATTGAAACCCACTCAGCATCGCGAAGAGAGGGTCAAAAGACTGGATCGGGTCGCAAGCATATTGAAGATCCAAGCCAGCCCCGCATCCGCCATCGCGACCCTCGGCGCGATGGCGTTGAGCTGGAAATTTGTCAGTGGCAACGGAGCGTCCAGACTTACAACTCCGAACCGCGCCGCATGCATGGCGACAAATCTTCTGGGCAGTGCGGAGATCAGGTGGGTGTCGGCAACGACCGCAAGAGCAAACATGAAGCTAGGCACGGTTAGCGCTATACGCCGCAAATAGCCTCGCGTCGCCAGAACCTCGTCCACGAAGCCATGCATCGCCGGTGAAGGAGACGACCAGATGCTGCATCTCGCAATAGCGCTCCAACGTCGGATCATCCGCGAACGCATGCCCGGCCCGCATCGCAATGACGAAATCCTCTTCGTAGAGGCTGCGCGCATGAAAGCGCGTGGGAATATGGCCAGACGGGATGACGGCAATGTCCATCGCGCCTGTCTCCAAATCGGAAAAGACAGTGCGCCAAGCGCGCTCGGGCGAAGTTTCCCCCGGCGCAGGAAGCAGCTGACGCACGCCGATGTCCATGCCGGGCGCAGCCCCGCGCAGCTCGGTCAGAAGTGGCGGCAGGAAGACCGCCGAAACACCCGTCAGGAGCACCGATCGTAAACCGGCGCGTGGAGTGCGCCGGGTCGAATGGCTCGGCGGTCGAGATGACATTCCTCACCCGCGCCAAGATGTCCGCGATTGGTGAGGCCAGCTCCATCGCACGCGCCGTCGGCACAACACCTTTGGGCGTTCTGAGGAAAAGCGGATCATTGAGAAGGCGGCGCAATCGGCCAAGCCCATGGCTGACTGCTGAAGGCGTCAGATTCAGTCTCTCGGCCGCTCGGCCGACGTGGCGTTCGTCCAGCACGATCTCAAAGAGAACGAGGAGGTTGAGGTCCGCGCGGGAGAGGTCAATTCTGTTCAGCATATTAATGAAATCATATCACTGGATTCAGCATCATTGAAGTGCGACATCCTGAGCAAGCCGGGCAGCGCGGGAGGCGCGCTTCTCATCGATAAAACTGTCCAGGAGCAACCCGCATGTCAGTATCGCGACGTTCCGTTCTCGCGGCAGCAGGCGCTGGCGTGGCATTGTCACCAACCGCGAGGTCGGCCTCGGCGCAGGCACAAGAGGAGGCCACAATTGACCAGACGGTCGCCGATCTCGTCCAGCGTTCTGCAGAGGCAAACGCGGCGCTCATGCGCGGCGAGATAACGAAGTACTACGAGGTGATCCCCCATACCGGCGACTTCATGCTGATGTCTCCGTTCGGCGGGAAACCCACGCGGGCTTCTGAACTTACTGCCGAGCGGATCGAGGCGATCCGTCGTTTTTTCAGGAACGGCACATTCGAGCAGGAACTTCTTCAAGCCTATGGTTGCGCCGACATGGTGGTCCTCGCGATAATTGAACGACCGCATGTGGAGGTCGGCGGTCTGCCAGCCCAGGATTGGCCGCTGCGGGTTACCTTGGTCTATCGCCGCGAAGGGACGGAATGGCGCTTAGTGCATCGGCACGCCGACCCATTGGTCAAGGGCGTGACCCTGGAACAGGCGGCCGCCCTTGCACGCGGCGATGCTGGTTGAAGGGCGGCGTCGAGCAGTCGGTCCCATCGGAAATCGCCGTGTCCGCCCCGCTAGGCCATAATTGCTTCGTTTGCTCTCGAGCTCCAATCGTAATTGCGGACTGCCCTGGTAAACGTTGAGACGGCCGGTGAAAGGGAACGGCCCTTGGCGAAAACAAGCGAAACCTGGCGCATGACGTCCGGATCGGCGACCGGGCGGTGGCAGATACAACGCAGCATGGCCGAGAATTCGGGCGCGAAACAGACTTCCATGCCGGCTGCGATCATGGCCATGATCCAGTCCTCCCGCTCGCTCTGATAGGGACCTGAATCTTGATGCCGCACTCGACGCAAAGTTCATCGATATGGTTGGCGTATTCCCAGTTGATGCGATCGAGATAGGGTTCGCCGGCAACATCGGTAACATGGAGTAAGTTCCGCTGCTCGAACCGGTGGCCGGTTGGAAAGGTCAGCCCAAACTGCTCCCGATATATCGGCTCCACGCTCAGCCGTGGGTCAAATGGACTTGGTTGCGCCATGAGAACGATGTCGAGCGACCCTTCGAGGAGGAGTTCGGAGAGCCGGGATGGAACACTCTCGATGACGCTTATCTCGATGCCCGGGTGGGAGGCGCGGAACGCGTTCAGGAAACCCCACGAAGCGCGGCCCTGTGGAAGTTCAAGGTCCCGCACGCGACAAGAAAGTATCGGACCTCATGCATCTCCATGGTGCAATTTCCTCTGATGCGCATCTTGCATCAACCCGATGAGACAATAGCATTTCTTTCGACCTCGCAGTTTCTTCGGATAGGAGACACCGGCTACGATTACGTCGCTGGTGCGAATGTAGGCTCGGGCGAAGGCGCTCGGCACCGGGAAGTTGCCGAGCGCCTCCTTGATGATTGCTTTCGACCAGACCGGAAAAAGCCATGCAGCGCAGCGTCAAGATACCTCGCGCACGCTGCTCGTCGATGATTAGTCCCTGATGCCGTGCCCTTGGCCGACTCGGCCAGCAGGTCGTGTAGCCATCCTCGCAGGCGAGGTCGAGATGACGACTAGGATGTCTCGTGGCCGTGCCCGTTCGAGCGCCACATGGATCATTAAGTTGTCGCCGGCCCAACTTCGCAAGTTAGCACGCCGCGGCCAAACCGGCGCTTATCATCATCATAGTGGCGCCAAATCCGCCTGCTGCGTGATCAGATGGGATCCTTCAGTTTTACTGAATCTAGGTTATGGCCGTTGTGACAAAGAAATGATATCGATAACACAAATCATCCGATTTTGATTTCGCGAGGCGGGCTAATGAACAAGGCCGGAAACCAGATACTGCTTGCGGCGAAGGGTGGGCCGCTTGCCACGGCTGGCGCAGAAGCGTGATGGCCAAGGCAGCCTCATCGAGACTGAGCGAGAGCTACACCCCGACTATGGTTGACGTGGCGCGGCGGGCAGGTGTGTCCACCATGACGGTTTCACGCGCCCTGAAAGAGGGCAGCCGTGTTTCCAAAGCGACGCGGGAAAAGATCATGGCTGCGGTCAACGACCTCGGCTATGTGCTTGATCAGTCAGCTGGCAGCCTGTCCTCGCGCAAGACAGGGTTCGTTGCGGCTATCGTCCCGTCGATCAACAATTCCAACTTCGCCGACACCGCCCGCGGCATTACCGACGAGCTTGAAAGCACGGGGCTGCAACTTCTGCTCGGCTACACCGACTACACGGCTGAGAAGGAAGAAAGGTTGATCGAGGCGATGTTCCGCCGCCGGCCGGAAGGCATCATCCTGACGGGCGGCGCTCACACGGATCGCGCCCGCCGCCTTTTGAAAAGCGCCGGCATCCCGGTAGTCGAAACCTGGGAGTTGCCGGTAAAGCCGATCGATCAAGTGGTTGGTTTCTCCAACGAGGAGGCGATGGGGCTTCTCGTCAAGACGCTCGCCAGGAAGGGTTACCGAAGATTCGGTTACATCGGTGGCACGACCTCACGCGACACGCGCGGAAGCCAGCGGCGCGAAGGCTTTGTCAGAGCCATTGAGGAGCTCGGCCTGCCGACCGGGCGCCTCGTTTCCTTTGGCGTGCCGCCGATATCCATCGAGCAGGGCGGCCAGGCCGTCGTCAGCATGCTGGAGCGTTGGCCGGACACGCAAGCCGTACTCTGCGTTTCGGACCTTTCGGCCTTCGGCGCACTGATGGAATGCAAGCGCCGGGGCATGCGGATCCCGCAGGACATCGCCATTGCCGGCTTCGGCGACTACGAGGTAGCCGCCTTTTGCCATCCCGGCATCACCACCGTGAATGTCGACTGCTACGGGATCGGACAACAGGCCGCCCGCAGATTGATCCAGGTGATCCGAGGCGACGAGAAACGACACGGCCAAGAAATCGTGCTCACCGGCTATCGCGTCGTCGAGCGCGAAAGCACGTGAGTTCCTGCATCGATTCAAACGCAGCGAGGGGCAGCCCAATAGCGATGTTTCGCGAGACCATCACCCTCACGCATGACGGTGCTTTGAAAGCCGTTGCAGCCGGAGCAGCGCGCGCCGTCACGATGGGCGTGCCGCAATGTCTCGTGGTCGTCGATGCAAGCGGCGAAGTCCTCGCCAGCCTGCGCATGGATGGCGCGCGGTTCCTCAGCATGCGTACGGCACAGGCGAAGGCGCGCACCGCAGCGTCAATAAACGCCGCTACTGGCGGCATGGCGTTCGAAGCGGCGCTCTCAGCCGGTATCGCTTCGCAGGGCGGCGTGACCAATTTGCCTGGGGGCTTGCCGATCCGCTTCGGCGGACGCCTTGCGGGCGGCATCGGCGTCGGTTCGGGAACCGGCGAGCAGGATTTCGATGTGGCACACGCCGCCTTGGCGGCGGTTGGCGCCGACGTGATTTAAGGCGATGTGCCGATGCGCCTCCAGCGCAACAGAAGGGTATTCAGAACGCGATCTGAACCTTCATGGATTTGTTTCGGTCACCGGCGATGTCGAAAGCCGCGACAGCCTCGTCGAGAGGATAGATGCCCGTCAGTAGCGGTTTGACATCCACCCGGCGGCGATTGATCAGCTCGACGGCGAGCGCAAACTCCTCGTGGAAACGGAAAGTGCCCCGCATCTCGATCTCTTTCGCGACGATGAGGTTCTGCGGGATTGACAGATCGCCGCCGAGACCGAGCTGCACGAGCACGCCGCGCGGCTTCAGGACATCGAGCCCTGCACGCACCGCGCGTTCATTGCCGGAGGCCTCGAACATCATGTCGAAACTACCCTTGTCGACATTGTAGGCGGCGAGCTTTTCGCTGTTTGTCGCGACGTTGATGGTGCGATCGGCACCGATCTCCAGGGCCTTCGCCAGCACGCCCTCCATGACATCAGTGGCGACGATTTCGCGCGCACCGTGGGCTCGTGCGGCGAGGATGCAAAGCGCGCCGATCGGCCCGCAGCCGGTGACCAGAACCCGCTTGCCGAGCAGCGAGCCGGCGCGGTTCATGGCATGCAGCGTAACCGCGAAGGGCTCGGCAAACGCGGCTTCGTTGATGGAGATGTGGTCGGCTATTCTGTGGCACTGCCACGCCTCGGCGACCAGGCGCTGGCGGAAGGCGCCCTGGATGTGCGGCATTGGCATGGCGCTGCCATAGAAGCGCATGTTGAGGCATTGGTTCTGCATGCCTTGCAGGCAGTAGCGACAGGCATTGCAGGGCCGGCTGGGCGAGATCGCGACGCGATCGCCGACAGCAAGTGTCGAAACGCCGCCGCCGATGGCCCTTACTGTGCCGGCAACCTCATGGCCGAGGATCATGGGCTCGCGCAGGCGAATAGCGCCGAATCCACCATGGTTATAGTAGTGCAGGTCCGAGCCGCAGATGCCGCCAGCTTCGACCGCGATCTCGACCTGACCGGCGCCAGGGGAGCCCGGATCGGTCTCCTCGATTCGCAGGTCTTTTGCGGCGTGGATGACGATCGACTTCATGATGTGGTCCCTTCTCAGACGACCGGTGTCAGCAAGGTCTGTCCGCCGAAATGGGCCGCGAGATTGTCGCGAACGAGCTGACCCATGGCCTTGCGGGTCTCCACCGTGCCGCTGGCGTGGTGCGGTTGCAGCACGATGTTGGTAAGCTTCAGGAAGCGCTCGTCGATGGTTGGCTCGTTCCAGAACACGTCGAGCCCGGCACCCTTGATGGCACTGGATTCCAGGGCCGCGAGCAACGCGGTCTCGTCGATCGTGCTGCCGCGCGAAATATTTATGACGATACCGTCTGCTCCGAGCGCTGCCAGGATCGACGCATTAATCATGTGTTTTGTGCTTTCGCCGCCGGCGAGCGTTACGATCAGAAATTCGCTGTCGCGCGCCAGTTCGACCAGATCGCCGACAAAAGTATAAGGAAGATCGTCGCGCTTGCGGTTGTCGAAATAGGAAATCGTACAGTCGAATGCAGCGGCGCGCTTCGCCACCGCCGCACCGACGCGGCCCATGCCGACAATGCCCAGCCTTTTTCCACAGACACGCGTGACCAGCCCCATATTGCCCTTGCGCCAGCTTCCATCGCGTACGTAGGCCTCGGCCTGCGGGATTTTACGCGCCACGGCGAGCAGCAGCCCGATGCCAATATCGGCGACGTCCTCGGTCAGCACATCAGGCGTATTGGTGACATGAATGCCGTTCGCCCTGGCGTAGGCAAGGTCGATGGCGTCGGTGCCGACGCCATAGCAGGAAACGATTTCGAGCTGCGGCAGCTTTGCCATCAGCGCAGCACTTGCGCCAAGCTCGCCGCGCGTAGCGATGGCGCGGATCGCGCCGGCGTGGCTTGAGAGCAACGCGTCCTTGTCCTCGGACTGCCAAAGTTTATGGACGCGATATTTCGCCTCAAGATCTCCCATATCCCAATCCGGATAGGGGCCTGTCATCAAAATGTCGGTCACGGCGTCGTCTCCTGTGCGGTTTCATTTTTCCATTGACTATGTTATCGATAACATTCATGTCAATAGCGACTGGCGGCGGCATGATGGAAATCGTGGCCGCTTCAGCAAACATTGCTCAGGAGGAGCATTTGGGCAGTTCGTTGTTTGATTTGACCGGCATGCGGGCGCTGGTCACCGGTTCGGGACAGGGGATCGGCCTGGCGCTGGCCGAGGGGTTGGCGCAGCACGGCGCCGAGATCGTGCTCAACGGACGCAGCGCCGAAAAAATGAAAACGGCTGCGGATGCACTGACAGCGAAGGGATACAAGGTCCATAGCGCCGTCTTCGACGTCACCGATCATGCAGCGGTGGCGAACGGCGTCGCGGAGATCGAGGCGACGATCGGCGCCATCGATGTCCTTATCAACAATGCCGGCATGCAGTTCCGAATGCCGCTCGAGGATTTCCCCGCCGACAAATGGGAGGAACTCTTGCGCACCAACATCTCCAGCGTGTTCTTCGTGGGACAAGCGGTGGCGCGGCACATGATCCCGCGGCGGCGCGGCAAGATCATCAATATCGCCTCGGTGCAGAGCGAACTGGCCCGGACAAACATCGCGCCCTATACGGCCACGAAAGGCGCTGTGCGCAACCTGACGCGCGGCATGTGTGCCGATTGGGCGAAGCATGGCTTGCAGGTCAATTCCATCGCGCCGGGTTACTTCAAGACGCCGCTCAACCAGGCGCTGGTCGACAATCCCGAGTTTTCAGCCTGGCTGACCAACCGCACACCGGCGGGTCGTTGGGGCGATGTCGGCGAACTGGTCGGCGCGGCGATCTTTCTGGCTGGACGGGCCTCATCCTTTGTCAATGGACACACGCTCTATGTCGATGGCGGCATCACAACCTGCCTCTGAGTCCTGGTCCATCGTCGTAATGGGTGTCAGCGGCTGCGGCAAGACCAGCATTGGCATCGCGATCGCGGCTCGTCTAGGGCTCGCTTTTGTCGAAGGCGACGCGCTGCACCCGCGCGGGAATGTCGAGAAAATGTCGGCGGGCATACCGCTTACCGACGAGGATCGTTGGCCTTGGCTGGACCTGTTGGGCGCAGCCTTGCGCCATGCACATGAGCAAGGACGCGGGCTCGTCGCGAGTTGCTCGGCGCTGAAGAAATCCTATCGCGATCGCCTTCGCCATGGTGCTATCGGGCCGGTGCTTTTCGTATTTTTGGACGGTTCACGTGCGGTGCTGCAAGCCAGGCTCGCCGAGCGCCGCGGCCACTTCTTCCCGCCGGCGCTGCTCGACAGCCAGTTCGCTACGCTGGAGCATCCCGGCGACGAACCGCTGGTGGTCACAGTGGACATCGACGCGCCTGTCGACACGATTGCCGATAAAGTGTTGCAGGGTCTTGGTGCATTTGGGGTCGGCCCTGCCAGATCAAAGAGAGGCACGTTGAAATGACGCAACCAACAAAAGTCGCCGTTGTCGGTGCCGGCATCATGGGGTCGGCGATAGCCACCCGCCTGATCGAGACTGGGCAAGCCGTAACGGTATTCGATCTGGACAAGGCCAAGGTCGCCGCCCTGACCGCCAAGGGTGCGGCTGCCGCCGCATCGGTTGCCGAAGCAACGCGGGCGAGCAGCTTCGTCATCCTCAGTCTCAACCATGCCGATATCGTGCGTTCGGTGGTGTTCGGGGACGCCGGTGTTGCGGCCGCTGCGTCGCCCGAAAAGCTGCTGATCGACATGTCGTCTATCGATCCGGCCGACACCGCTGGGATGGCCGGGAAGCTGTCTGCCGAGACCGGCATGAAATGGCTCGACTGCCCGCTTTCGGGCGGCGTTCCCGGCGCGCTGGCCGGCAGGCTGACCGTCATGGCGGGTGGCGAGGCTGAAGACTTCGAACAGGCGCGCACGGTGATGCGGCATCTCTGCACCAACTACACACTGATGGGGCCGAGTGGGGCAGGGCAGACGACAAAGCTGATCAACCAGCTGTTCTGCGCCGTACTGTTCCAGGCTGTCGCCGAAGCCGTGAAGCTTGCCGAAGCCGGCGGCGTAGACCCGAAGGCAATCCCCGCGGCACTCAAGGGCGGGCGGGCCGATTCCAGCATCATGCAGGAATTCATGGCAAAATTCGCTGCCCGGGATTTTTCGGCCACCGGCCGCATCGACAACATGCTGAAGGATCTGGATTCGCTGCAGGCCTTCGCGCTGAAAACCAAGACGCCGATGCCGATGACCGGGCAGGTGGTCGAGATCCATCGCCTGCTCTGCGCCGCTGGATTGGGGCCGAAGGATTCGGCAGAGATGATGCGTCTGCTCGACGGCAAGACCAGCTAGGCGGCGAGGCCTGATTTTGGCGCTTGACGCTCAGAAATGTTATCGATAACATCTATTGGCGATCTTGGGAGGAACGCTTTGTGACTGAAGAAAAGCTGATCGAGTTTAAGTCGGTTACCAAGGAATTCGGCGGCACCCGCGCGCTCTCCGACGTGACGCTTGATTTGCACAAGGGCGAAATCCTGGCGCTGCTCGGCGAGAATGGCGCCGGCAAGTCGACGCTGATCAAGACGCTCGCCGGCATCTACCGGCCGGATGGCGGCCAAATCCTGTTTCGCGGCGAGCCCTACCATCGTCGCCCGCCGCGGCCGAACCAGCGCCAGCCCGTCGCCTTCATCCATCAAGATCTCGGTCTTATCGAATGGATGACGGTTGGAGAAAATGTCGGCCTCGCCCAAGGCTTTTCGCTTCGCTCTGGCCTGTTTTCGCTTCGCTCCGGCCTGATCGACTGGCGATCGACCGAGGCGAGGGCGCATGAGGCTCTCAAGCTCGTCGGCTGTGATTTCGACCCGACGACGCGGGTCCAGGATCTGACCCGCACCGAAAAATCGCTGGTCGCCATCGCTCGCGCCTTGGCTACCGAGGCCGATGTGCTGGTGCTCGACGAGCCGACCGCCAGCCTTCCCGCCGACGAGGTCGAGCGGCTGTTCGACGCCATCCGTCCGCTCAAGCAGCGCGGCGTCGGCATGATCTATGTCTCGCACCGCCTCGATGAAATTTTCCGCATCGCCGATCGCGTCGCCGTGCTGCGCGACGGCAGGCTGGTCGGCGAGAAGAAAGTCGCCGATACAAAACCGGACGAACTGGTCGAGATGATCGTCGGCCGTCCGGTCAGCCAGGTTTTCAGCAAGGCTCAAACGCAGGCCGGCGAGACGATCTGTGCTGTCCGCGACCTTGTCTGCGCCGGTGCCGGCCCGGTGTCTTTCGACGTACGCAAGGGTGAGTTGCTCGGCCTGGTCGGCCTGCGCGGTGCCGGGCAGGAACTGGTTGGCCGGGCGCTGTTTGGCTGCCAGGCCTTTTCCGGCACGGTGACGATCCGCGGGGCTGTGCCGGACCTGTCCAGCCCGATCGCGGCGATGTCGTCCGGCATCGGCCTGATCGCGCGTGACAGGACCGAAGAATCAATCGCTGGATCCTTGTCGATCCGTGAGAACAGTTTCCTCAATCCCGGCGCCGGCAAGCGCGGCCTGTTTTCCTTCCTTGCGCCTCACAAGGAGGCTGCGCTGGCGCAGGCGATCGGCAGTTCCGTCGGGCTGCGCCCCAACGATCCGAACCTGCCGATAGAGGCGCTGTCGGGTGGCAACCAGCAAAAGGTGGTCGTCGGGCGCTGGCTGCACACCGGCCGTACATTGCTGATCGCCGAGGATCCGACGGCCGGCGTCGATGTCGGCGCCAAGGCTGAGGTCTACCGGCTGATCGGCCGCGCGCTTGAAGCCGGCCTCGCCGTCGTCGTGGTGTCGACCGATTTCGAGGAGATTGCCCACATCTGCCACCGCGCTTTGGTGTTTTCGCGAGGACAGATCGTTCGCGAACTCACTGGCAAAGACCTCACCACATCCGCCGTGATCACCGCGGCATCGGCTTCCGAAGCCGCCTGATCTTTCTGGGAGCGAACTCATGCAATCGATCGAATCCAGCGCCCTCGAACCGACCCGCGGCGAGATGGCTGATTTGTCCATGGGGCAGAAGGTCATCCGGCTGCTGCCGGTCTACGGGCTGGTTATCCTGACGGTGTTGCTGATCCTGTTGTTTTCGATCCTGCTGCCGAACACGTTCCCGACGCTGCTTAACCTGCGCTCGATCATCTCCGACAAGGCGATTATTGCGCTGTTGTCGCTGGCGGCGATGATCCCGATGGCGTCGGGCCGCATCGACCTCACCGTCGGCTACGGCATTGTGCTGTGGCACATCCTGGCCATCAGTCTGCAGACCATGTTCGGCATTCCGTGGCCGCTGGCAGTGATGATAGTGCTGGTTCTCGGCGCCGCGACCGGCTTCCTCAACGGCCTGCTGGTCGAAGTCGCCCGCATCGACTCTTTCATCGCCACGCTGGGCACCGGCACCGTGCTCTATTCCTTGGCGCTTTGGCACACTGGCGGCCGGCAGGTTGTCGGCGTGTTGCCCAACGGCTTCTACGCGCTCAACGGCACGATGGTGTTCGGGCTGCCGATCACCGGCCTCTACGTGCTTGGCATCGCCGTCGCACTGTGGATCATCCTCGAATATCTGCCGATCGGCCGCTACGTGTATGCCATCGGCGCCAACCCGAAGGCGGCTGCTCTCAATGGCATTCCGGTGCGCCGCTTCGTCATTGGGGCGTTCATCTCCTCGGGCTTCCTGACGGCGCTGACAGGAGTGTTGCTCGCCTCCAAGCTGCGCATTGGCCAAGCCAGCGTCGGACTGGAGTATCTGCTGCCGGCTCTCGTCGGCGCCTTTCTCGGCTCGACCACGATCAAGCCTGGACGAGTCAACGTCTGGGGCACGATGACGGGCGTCATCATCCTGGCGGTCGGCATTTCCGGCATCCAGCAGTTCGGCGGCTCGTTCTTCGTCGAGCCATTGTTCAACGGCGTCACGCTGCTCGTCGCCATAGGCATTGCCGGCTACGCCCAGCGCAAGCGCGGCGCAGCGCAAAGAAACAGGACCAAGACCGTCGCGCAGCCCTCGAAGTGACAAATCGAGCCAAACCCGTGGATCATGGAATGAACGACTACGAGGTTCTCGACGATCGGTTCGGCAAGCTGATGATCGGGCATGCCAAGCTCGAACGGCCGTGGACCGGTAGCCGTTGGGCGGAAGGACCGGTGTACGTCCCCGCCGCAAGGCATTTGCTGTGGTCGGACATCCCGAACGATCGGCTGCTGCGCTACGACGAAAGCGATGGTTCCGTCAGCATCTTCGAGGCCCATTGTAACTACCAGAACGGCCACACACTCGACGGCGAAGGCCGCGTCGTTGCTTGCGAGCATGGCGGGCGCCGTGTTTCCCGGCTCGAGCATGATGGGCGTTGGCAACCCCTTGTCGAAACAATTGACGGCAAGCGGTTCAATTCGCCGAACGATGTGGTGGTCAAATCCGACGGCACGATCTGGTTCACCGACCCGGTCTACGGCATTGAAAGCCACTACGAGGGCAAGATCGCCAGAGCGGAGATCGGCGGCTCCCATGTCTACCGGTTCGACGAGCTTTCGGGTGAGGTGAGCGCCGTTGTCACCGACATGGTGCAGCCGAACGGCCTGGCCTTTTCGCCCGACGAGACGATCCTCTACGTGTCGGACAGCGGCGCCAGCCATGTGCCCGGCCTGCCGCGCGCGATCAAGGCCTACGACCTTGCCGCCGATGGCCGGTCGGCGCGCGCAGGCGGCATCTTCGCCGAGTGCGGGGCAGGCCTCTTCGATGGTTTTCGCGTCGATCGCGACGGCAACATCTGGGCCTCCAGCGCCGACTCGGTGCGCGTCCATGCGCCGGACGGAACCCTGATCGGCCGTATCCTGGTTCCCGAGCTCGTTTCCAATGTCTGTTTCGGCGGTCCCAAGCGCAACCGCCTCTACATCACCGCTCAGACATCCCTCTACGCCATCTACGTCAACGCACATCCGGCCGGTGTTGGTCCGGTGGCGGGCGACATCAGCCGGTGACATGTCGCCAACTCCAATCGAAAGCCGAGTTTGAAAGACCATGCAATTTCTAGAAACCAAGGGAGGTATCAACATGCAACGCAGAACATTCCTGAAATCATCCGTCGCCTTGATGGCCATGACAATCGCTGCTCCTGTCCTGTTCGCCGGCCAGGCACGGGCGGACGCCACAGCCGACGCCATGGCGGTGGTCCAGAAATATGCGCAGAAGGTCACGGCCTGGGATGGCCCGACCACCGGTCCGAAGGCGCAGCAAGGCAAGACGATCGTCGTGCTCGCCGGCGACCTCAAGAACGGCGGCATCCTGGGCGTCACCAACGGCGTCGAGGAAGCAGCCAAGGCGATCGGCTGGGACGTCAAGGTGATTGACGGCGCCGGCTCGATCGGCGGCCGCACCGCTGCCTTCGGCCAAGCCATGGCGTTGAAGCCGAATGGCATCGTCATCAACGGTTTTGACGCGGTCGAGCAGGCGCCGGCGCTGGAACAGGCCAAGGCCGCAGGTATCCCGTTGGTCTCCTGGCATGCCGGACCGGTGATCGGGCCCGACGAGAAAAGCGGCGTGTTCGCCAACGTGTCGACGGATGCCATGCAAGTCTCCACGGCCGCGGCCGACTGGGCCTACGCCGATGCCAAGGGCAAGCCCGGCGTCGTCATCTTCACCGATTCGACCTATGCCATCGCCATCGCCAAAGCCGACAAGATGAAGGCGGAGATCGAGCGGCTGGGCGGCAAGGTGCTCGAATATGTCGACACGCCGATCGCCGAGACTTCGCAGCGCATGCCGCAGCTGACCACTTCGCTGCTGCAGAAGTACGGCGATACCTGGACGCATTCACTGGCGATCAACGACCTCTATTTCGACTTCATGGGACCCTCGCTTGCCGCCGCCGGCAAAGCCGGTACCGACGCGCCGATCAATGTCGCCGCCGGCGACGGTTCGGAATCGGCCTATCAGCGCATTCGCGCCGGTCAGTTCCAGAAGGTGACCGTCGCCGAACCGCTCAACTTGCAGGGCTGGCAATTGGTCGACGAGCTGAACCGCGCCATCGCTGGCGAAAAATGGTCGGGCTATCTGTCGCCGCTGCATGTGGTGACGGCCGACAATGTCGAGTTCGACGGTGGGCCGAATAACGCATTCGACCCCGGCAATGGCTACCGCGACGCATACAAGAAGATCTGGGGCAAATAGGAGCCCGGCGATGCGGGCGCAATACGCGATGCGCCCGCATCGCATTCGCACGACAAATCCACGAATTGCACCGCGACCTGCCCTTGCCGGCCGGCGGCCATCCCAGCGCAGAAAATCAGGAAACCCCTCGCTATGATCATTCGCTACGCCCTGTTCGAAGGCGAGATCCACCCCGGACGCGAGAGCGAATTCCGGCGCTTCGTCAAGGCGAGGCTGGTGCCGTTGTGGACGCAATTTCCTGGAGCCGAGGAGGTGCGCGTTCTGGATGGCACGGCACGGGATGAGGGCGCCCCCGTCTATGCCATGGCGCTCGCCATCCGTTATCCCGACATGGACGCCTGCAACAAGGCGCTGCAGTCCGACGTTCGCTTTCAGAGCCGCGATGTGACCGGAGAGCTGCTCAAGATGTTCACCGGCCGTGTGCATCACCATGTTTTCGAGGCCAACGAGTATCCAACCGCTCGATAGGATGATCAAAAAAGCGCCACACGACAATCGCCGACGCGTCCAAAACTGGACACCAACGGCTTCTTAGACGGATTCACCGTCGGTGGTGGACCAGTCCGAAGGGCTGCCAGAATTTGCGGCCTTTGCACCACTCGAGTGGGCGCCCACTCCACTATCGGTCCAACGGATGCTGCACATCCGTTACGGCCATCTTGTCCAGACGTTGTCATAGACTGGGCTGAACTTCCGGAAACGCCTGTCGCCTTTTGGCAAAGAAGCCACGAGCTATCTGTGACGTGCCCGACGAGCTAACGTGTTTCCCGCGAGCGAGGCGGAAACAAGGAGCAACGGCCACGGAGCTCAAGCCCATCCGATCGCTGATCGGTCTAGTGGTGAAAATCCAAGGCTTAGTAACCGATGCGAAGACCGCGCAGACGCCTTCTTGCCGTTCCGCTCCAGACCTCGAATGGGGGGTCATTCCGCGAGGACGACCGAACGCCCAGAAGAGGCCTGACGTCGCCATTGACCACGGCCGGCTGATCAGGGCTTTTGGCTCGCTATCAGAGCAGATAGGGCGTACACTTTCGCCTTTGTGGCTGGGATCTCACGGGCCAGCGCGTAAGAGCACAAACCTCGTATCAAGAAGGGTGCTCTTCGAGGAATACGTTGCGCTCGATTCCAGCGAGACGTTCCGTTTGGCAATTTGGCAGCGAGGAGCGTCCGATGCAGATCATACAGAATCGCCGCACTTTCGTGGCGGGCGCTGCGGCGGCTGGGGCTGCGAGCTTTTTCGGAACGGCGACAAAGGCGTTGGCCGAGCCACCGCCTGAGACGACGCGTATCCGGCTCGTCCGCATCCCCAGCATCTGTCAGGCACCCCAGTATGTAGCCGAAGAACTGCTGCGCAGCGAAGGGTTCACAGAGGTTCACTACCTCGAAAAAGAGGGGACAGCGGACATCGAGACGGCCCTCGCCTCGGGTGAAGCCGACCTCAATAGCCATTTCGCGGCCCCGCTCCTTCTCCGCCTGGAGGCGGGCGATCCCATCGTCATCCTAGCAGGACTCCACGTCGGCTGCTTTGAACTGTTCGGGACCGATCGCGTCCAGTCGATCCGCGACCTCAAGGGGAAGACCGTAGCCGTGCCGACGCTAGATTCCAGCCGATACGTCTTTCTCGCCAGCATGACGGCGTATGTGGGCCTAGATCTCGGTCAGGACATACGCTTCGTCACGCATCCGGGACCCGAGTCCATCCGGCTCCTAAGTGAAGGGAAGATCGATGCCTACCTAGGCTTTCCCCCCGAACCGCAGGAGATGCGGGAGCAGCAGATCGGCCATGTGGTAGTTGACAGCACCGTGGACCGGCCCTGGTCGCAATACTTCTGCTGCATGCTGGCTGGGAACCGGGAGTTCGTCCGCACGAATCCGGTGGCCACCAAACGCGCCCTCCGCGCCATCCTGAAAGCGGCAGATATCTGCGCCAGCGACCCCGAGCAGTCCGCGCAGTTCATCGTCGACCGCGGCTATACCAAGCGCTACGACTATGCCCTGCAGGCCATAAAGAAGCTCCCCTACGGTCAGTGGCGCGAGTATAGCGCCGAGGACACCCTGCGCTTCTACGCCTTGCGCCTCCACGAGCTTGGGATGCTCAAGAGCACTCCTCAGACGCTCCTTGCCCAGGGCACCGACTGGCGTTTCCTCAACGAACTGAAGAATGAGTTGAAAATATGATCGTGGCTGGCACGCGGGACCTGTTTCTTACTCAGAACGGGCGGACGACCCCGGTACCAAGCGTTAGACATTGACCACTAGCTGCCGGCATCCTTGTATTGCCTCATTCAGTCGATGCGCAGCAGGCGATCTATCTCATTCGGCACAGTGATCCCTAGCTTGGCCGACCGATCCACCGCACGATTTCATAGGCAGGCATCGGGCGGCGAAAACCCTTCAGCGTCAGTTCGCCAACGGCGACGGACTCAACCAGTGATTCGACGGCACCAACGACCCGCTGGCTCACGAGAATCTGGCGCGGCCCGGCTTCCTCGCACAATCGGGCGGCATGGTTCGACACTGTGCCTATCACTGCATAGTCGGCGCGCTGATCGAAACCGATCCGCCCGATGGTTGCATGGCCTCGGGCGATGCCGATTCCGAAGCCGAGCAAGTGGTCGCGCCTGCGCCATTGCTCCGAATGCCCGTCAATCGCATCACGCATCGCCGTAGCCATGCAGACGGCTCTCTCGGTATGGTCGGCGCAGGGCAGTGGATCGTTGAAAACCACGACGATACCGTCACCCACGAACCGCTCAAGAGTTCCCTCGTGGCGGACGATTTGTTCACCAAGACAGGCGTGGTATTCGCCAAGAACCGCCATCACCTCCTCGGGTTCGGCAGTTTCGGCGAAGGCTGTAAAGCCGCGTAGATCGCAGAAAACGACGGTCACCTCGCGACGGTGACTTTGCAGAAGCGCGTCGCCATTTCCCGCCGCAAGGATCAGGTCGGCGACCTGCTCGGGCAGGAAACGTCGGAGCCGGCCCATTCGCTCGATCTCCTTCCCGCAACAGCGGGGCAGCGAGGACGGTGCGGAATCCGCCTGCCTCAGCGATCAGGGCAACGCGGTAGTCCGGATCGGCGGTCACGTCTTCGATTTGCACGATCCGCCGCTCTTCGATTACGCGCCCTACGGCGGAGCCCCGGCCTGCGGCAAGCGCTGGAAGTGGATTGGCGTCGACATAAGCGCGGAAAGTGGGCGGGTAGCCATGCGTCGACACGTAGCGGAACGCGCCGTCCAGCAACTGCACGATACCACCCTTGTCGGCACGGCAGAGCCTGACAGCCGATTCCACCAACGTGTCGAGCACAACCTGCAGATCGAAGGTAGAGCGGCTAATGACCTTCAGAACATCTGCGGTGGCTGTCTGCTGCTGAAGGGCTTCGTCGAGCTGCTGGGTGCGCGTCTCAATCTCCTGATACAGGCGCCCCAGCTGGTCGGAGGTCTGGTTGACGTTAGCGGCGAGCACTCCAAGTTCGTCGCGATTGGCGACGGCAACGTGTTGGGCGAAGTCGCCGGCCGCTATCTGACTGAGACGCGTCTCGATCTTCTTGACCGGTTCGATCAACGACCATGAGATTATGTAGCCAAGCGCAAGCGCGAGCAGGATGCTGCCCACAGCGAAAGCAACCACGACCAGTCGAGAGGTGCCGTACGCCCCCTCGCTCGCTTCGATGGCCACGACCATGTCGGCTTCGGCCATGTTGACCAGCTGGTTCGTCAGCCGCTCGAGTCGGTCGGCCGACGGCATGATCTCATCCAGCTGAACCTTGCGCGCCTCCGCCGTGCGACCGGCGCGGAAGAGCTCCGCGACATGCGTCACGCCGGCCGCAAGCCGTTCGTACTCCTTGTCGGACCTGGCCCAGCACCTCCGCCTCAGTTTCAGCGACGAACTCCATGCGGTCGAGGTCATAGCCAAACTGGTTGAGCTGGCGCAGCGCCCCATCCAGCATCCGGTTGTCCTGAAGCAACAGGGCGGTGGAGATGCCGTAGAGCTGGGTGGTCGTATCGTGCTGCACCTGGCGATAGGCCGCGATCCTGCGCTGCAGCTTGATCAGCTCGTTTGTTTGATCATTGACCCCACTCAGCACCTGCAACCCGACGGCCCCGAGCACGATCAACAGGCCGACGATCGACAGGAACGCGATCAAGAGCTTGGTCTGGACCCGCGCCGGCAGCCGGGCAACCCAGCCGACTAGCCGGTTCGTTATGTTACTTGGATTCGTCCAAGAGGCTGAGAAGGTCACCTCGGAACTCCTCTAGGTCGAACCGAACGCCGAGATACTGTACGCGCAACATGCCGTCCGGGTCCACGAGCGACGTCAGCAATGTGTGGTCGACGTCACCATCCGCCGTCTTTCGAGCGAGGACCCCGTATTTCCGTCCGATCTCACGAACAATCGCCGGGTCACCGGTAAGGAACGACCAGCCTTTCAGATCGGCGCCAAAATTCTGCGCATATGCCTTCAACACGTCGGGCGTATCCCGCTCTGGGTCGACCGTGATCGAAATGAACTCGATCTTTGACCCGAACGTAGAGCCCAGTTGCTCCTGCACGCTGGCCATGTGGGCGGTCAGCATTGGGCAGACGTCGGTACAGTATGTATAGATGAACGAGATGGCGACCACCTTGCCGCGAAAGTCGTGCAGTGACACAGGTCCGCCGTCTTGCGATATCAGCGTGAAATCCGGTGCAGTGCCCATCATCGGCAGGCGCTCGCTGTCCCCGGCGGGCGCTGACGCCTCGTGCGCAGAGGTGTGCGCAGGCTCAGCGACGAGGGCGAGGAGCAGCAACGCACACGTCGACCAGCGGCTCACGTCTTCATCTCGCGCTTGAGCTCCTTAAGGAAACGCCAGTCCGTACCTTCCGCGATAATCCTGTCGGGTGTGGAGCCGATCAAACCGATTTCCTTCAGCCGCAGCGCATAGAAGCGGACGGTGTCAGTTGAATCGTAGTCCCGCCATTTCCGGTAGGGCAACTCGCTGATCGCTGCGAACGCGTCATCGTAGTGGCTGGCGAATCCGCCCGCGACCAAGCGCTCGGCAATCAAGGCCGGCGCGGCGGTGCATAGATCCGCGGCCTTGAGGATGGCGCGCAGCACCCGCTTGGTAGCAACCGGATGCGCGGCCACAAAATCGCTGTTGCCGGACAGCATGCAGCAAAAATATTGCGACCAAGGTCGGTCCACTGTGCTGTTGACGATCACGTGCCCGACCTTGCTGCGCCGCAATTCCTGCGGGTCCGGCGGAAAGCCCAGGAACGCGTCGATTTCGCCTCGCGCGAACAGCTCCTTGGGCTTGACCGCCGGGTCCACCACCCAGTTGATGTCGCGCGCCGGATCGAGCCCGACATAGGCGGCGATGCTGGCGAGGAACAGATGCGGCCCCGAACCGAGCCCCTGGACGCCGACGTTCCGGCCTTTCAGATCGACGACGCTGTCGATCCCGTGCTTGGCAAACAGCTCGAAGCAACCGGGATGGACGCCGCCAAGCAGAGTGAGCCGCGCACCGGAGTCCAAGGCGACGATCGAATTTGTCACGAAGTTGAGGCTAAAGTCGATCTCGCCATTCGCCACCGCGGAGGCCGTGGCCGCACCGGCGCCTGTGGCGACATAGGCAACCTCGATGAAGCCCTCAGCGCGCAGCAGGTCCTCTACAACATACTGTGGCGCCACGCAGATGCTAGGGATCTTGGCCAAGCGAATGCGTGTTGTCTCCGGCTCTGGCTCGGCGAGAACTTGAGTTGGAGCGCCGACGAGGCTTGCGGTGCCGGCAGCCGTCAGGCCGGCCAGGAAGCGCCTGCGGCTCTGGATGATTTGCATGTCTAAGTCTCCCCTCGAAACAGGTGGGATCAGGTTTTCAGCTCACGCTTCAACTCGTCGAGGAAGCGCCAGTCCGTTCCGTTGGCGATAATTTGCTGCGGGCTCGACTTGATCATGCCCGTCTCCTGCATGCGCAGTGCGTAGAACCGCAAGGAGTCTTCGGGATCGAATTCCCGCCAGCGGTCGTACCGAATGTCCTTCAGAGTTTGGAGCGCGTAGTCATAGCTGGTCTCGAAATCGCGATCGACCATCTGCTGCGCCACCCTTTCCGGATCCGACACGCAGAGGTCGGCGGCCTTGAGGATGGATCGCAAGACCCGCTTGGTCGCCACTGGGTATCTTGTCACGTAGTCCGTCGTGGCCGAGATCATGCAGCAGAAATACTGTGACCACGGGCGGTCGACGGCATTGTTGAGGATCGTGTGGCCGATCTTCTTGGCGCGCAGCTCCTGCGGCTGGGGCGGCGTCCCGAGGAATGCGTCGATCTTCCCTTCGACGAAGAGTTCCGTCGGCTTGACGGCGTTAGTCAAGACCCATTGGATATCGTTCACTGGATCGAGTCCGACATAGGCGGACATGAGGGACAGCCACACGTGCCGCGAGTTGTTGAAACCGTTCACGCCCACTCTCTTGCCCCGCAGATCCGTGACGCTGCGAATGCTCTCCTTGGCGATCAGTTCGAGGCATCCCGAGTGCAACCCGGTCAGCACCTTGATCGGCACACCGGCGGCGACCGACGCGACCTGGTTCGGCGCAAAGTTCACGGAGAAATCGGTCTCACCGCGTGCGATCCATACCGATTGGTTGACGCTTCTGTCGCCTTCTACGTAGCGGACATCGGTAAGACCCTCGGCTTGCATCAGTTCTCCGGCGATGTACGCACCTGCCCAACAGTAGGAACTACCGACCCACAGCGGCAGACGAACCGTGGTCGTTTCCAACGGCGGTTCCGCGTGGAGTGACCCTGGAAGACCGACGATACCGGCAGCGCCTGCCATTGCAGCGCCGGCCAGGAATCGGCGGCGGGTTTGGATGATCTGCATCAGAACGCTCCTCTTCCGATTGGCAAAAGCAATACTGGCCGGAACCGAGCAAAAGAGATTTCAGCAGAGGCAGATGGTCTGGTGAGCGCGACGAGTAGTTGTGGAACCTAGCGTGCCTAGTCCGATGCGAGAGTCTTGCGCTCTCAGTCGCCGGCTCATGAATTAGCAACCGACGATATACCGACGTTACGCCCAATTTGCGTAGGTTGCGAGCGCAATCCTTACTACGCCAAACGTCCCGCCAGCACCTTGCTGTAACGGAGACTGTCTGCGCGGCCGTGAATAGCCACTTCGACCCACCCGCTGAACGCCCGCTATCGTTCTTCGGACGCCGAAAGCCGCCATTCCGCTATACGGCCCCCCGCCGCGCCCGAGACGCTCAGATCGTTTGGCAGGTGTTTAGTTCAGGCGGCGGTCGGGGTTGAGCTGGCGTCCCGTGGCCGGCCCCGATGCGCGCACGCCGCTGATCGAGACCTGCCGAACGATGACGCTCCGACCGCGTACGTCCCCTTTCCAAATAGGCCGACCCATGATCGGACTGTCCGTTACCGGGACGCGACATGACCATGAGCAGACGTACCAAAACTAACTGTCCGCCGCCAAGCTTTACGTCAGGCTCAGTCCTTCTTGAACTCGAATAGCTCGATGACGTTGCCCGATGGATGTTCATGGTCGGCACGGGAACCTCGTCGTCCTGCTGCTCGATCTGGAACCGGCGCAGGTCGTCGGTGGTCGCTGTGTCCGGTGAACGCCCGAGGAACGTCGCCAGGCGTATCATCAGGGCCGAATGGCGCACCGCGCGCCAGATAGCCGAAGAAGCGGCGGCCACCGACCGTCATTTGGCGTTTTGTCGGGCTTGGGCCGTCGCTGGCGGTG
>NZ_JAMYPX010000043.1:0-33320 GCF_040320585.1 Mesorhizobium sp. M0663 | reverse complement strand
CCAGCTTGCTCATCGGGCGGAGGCCATCCGCCAACTCAACTCCTCAAAATGCTCCGATCTCAAGGAAAGGGCTGTAGTATGAAGCAAGTTAGTTGGCATAAAGACACACGCCGCTGCCGTCCCACCAGACGATCTTGATCCTGTCCGCTCTTTTGGCGCGGAATACATAAAGTGCGCCGTTGAATGGATCCGAGCCGGCATCGCGCACCAGTGCCAAAAGGCCGTCGGGACCTTTTCTAAAATCGACGGGATGACTGGCGAGCAACACCTTCACGCCAGCCGGGATCATGCCTGGCGAACCGCCCGGATAATCCGCACCAGCTGCTCCTCATTGATATCGGCACCGGCGCGAATGACCACGCCACCCAGCTCGATCTCCACCGACGCAGACGCTGTCGGCGTGACCTCGACAAAGCCGAGCCGCTCCGCATCCCTGTGTGGCGTGACCGCACCGCTCTTGATCGCCTTGCTCCGCCAGCCGAACAGCTGGGCCGGCGCCATCCCCGCTTGTCTGGCAATGGCCGATACATTCGCGCCCGGCTTCAGTGTCGCCTCGATCAGCCGCGACTTCGCTTCCGCCGACCAGCGCCGGCGCGGACGCTGCGGGCTTGCCTCCAGTCGGTTGGCAACCGCTTCAAGAACATGGAAACTTCTATCATCAGGCATAGGCGCAGACATGACACTGCAAGCTCCTCGGCTCCTTGCTTCAGTGTCAGTATGTCTCGCTCATCACCTCAAGCCGCGCCAGATGGGGTCAGCTTGGCGCTTACGCTCGGTGCATCGCGGGGCGACAAAAGCACCGGGATGAGCGACCGAGGCCTACGACGCCTGTTCGACCGGCTGGTCGAGCTCGGCGCCGTCCGCGAATTGTCGGGGCGATCGACCTTCCGCATCTACGGGATCTAAAAACGATGGCGGAGACGGCTCGCGCAAGACGGGGGAGGGGGGCGACCAGATGACCATCGGTCAGGCGACCGCCTGTTTGATCGCGAGTTGGATCATCTGCCGGCGGAGGTGCGCTGGCGGGAATGGATGAACCGCGTCGAAGCAACGATCTTCGCCGCCAGCGAACCGGTCACACGTAGTGTGCTCGCGCGCGTGGTTGGCGCCAGTTGCAATCTCGATCTCCTCATCGACGACCTCCGCGAGGAACTGCGTGGCCGGCCCTACGACCTCGTCGCCGTTGCCAGCGGTTTTCGGCACCTGACGCGGCCGGCCTATGCCGACGCCATCCGCAGTGCATTTGGCATGGCCATCGGCGGCAACGAACGGGCGGCCGATCTGACGCAGTCGGAGGTGCTGGTGCTGATGTGCATCGCCTACTTCCAGCCGATCACGCGTGGAGAACTGTCGTCGTTCTTCGGCAAGGAGATCAGCCGCGACCTGATCGGCCATCTGCGGCGCCGGCCTGATTGCCTCCGGTCCGCGCAGCCGACGCCGGGCGCGCCATACACGTATGTCACGACGAAAGAATTCCTGCTCGAGTTCGGCTTCGACACACTGCGCGATCTCCCCGACATCGAGGCGCTTGAGGATGCAGGGCTGCTGTCGAGAGAGAAGCTGCTGGCGGGCGACATCACGTCAAGCCGGACTTGCGGTCAGGAGGACATCCGAGTTGAGATGGATGAATGGCTTCGCCGAATTAGGGCGCCGGCTGGCACGCCGGCATCCGGATTGGCGCTTTTCAAACACCTGCGTCTCGCTCGCCTCACTCAAAATCCACTCGCGACACCTCCTAACCTTCGCAGTACGCGCTTCTCAGTGGACTATGGCATAATGCCCATGTGGTGTAGGTTCGGAATTGTCGATCGCAATGACTATTTTTCCTGAAGCTAAGGCGTCGTTTTTGCGGAAACGTCGCGTACTACTGCGAGACCTTGCCCGTGCTGGCAGCCTGAACCAGCAATGTGTCGTCGGGATAGCTTGGCCCTTTCATTGTGCCTTTGGGCAGCCTCACACCGAATTCGGCGAACCACGTTGACCAGTCTGTGCGTCTGCGGTCATGCAGGAGTGGATAGCGAAGGCAATCGGCGGGGGTCGTCAGAGGGCCGTGGATCAAGAGATCTGGACTTGCGACCACTATAAGCCGCCGTTCGTGAGAAAAGCCGAACGGCATCCAGCGCCGGCCACTTCCCGGCTCAATCCGCACCTCTATTGTCGGATACAGTTTTGAGAAACGCCCAATCCTCGACGTAAACCAGCAGGCAGCGAAAGTGGGAGTAGTCGTCACGATCAACGTCTCCGGACCCGGTCGTCTGTCGGCAAACAACGAAATTGCATCGTCAACCTGCTGGAAGCCTGGAGCGAGGTTCCCATACAGGAGCAGCCCCTCTGCCGTCAGCTTGATCTCGCGGTTCCAACGATCAAACAGGCGAACGCTGAGTTGAAGCTCCAATAGCTTTATCTGCTGGCTTACCGCCCTGGCGTCCCGCCGCCCAGATCTTTTGCAGCGCCGTTTACGCTGCCGTGACGCCCGACCTCGACAAAGGCGCGCAGTGCGCAATGCAGTCCGACGGCCCTACGGCTAGCTTGAACAGGTACCCGCTGATGCTGGGGTGGCGCATCGCGTTGCAACAAATCAGTCAAAACAGCTTCACAAATCTTTGCAACCGCAAAGCACTGACAATGGTAATGCGTTCATCGCGAACTCTGAAGTCGGGCACGGCTCAAAGCTGATGCCGAGTTAACCAATTAACGCTCAGACGGCCGCTGAGTGGAGCCGTTTCCGGAACCACGCAGCGCTGAACACAACGTCGGTCGAGACGCGCGCACCATGGGTCATATGCCCAGAGGTCGCGCAAGAGAAGCGTCCTTGTTTATTTGAACCACTAGCTGGCGGAGAGACACGATGGATAGAGTGACTGACGAGCCGCGTACTATGCAGGCTTTCGAAGCCCTGGAATCGAAGGTCCGCTGGTATTCACGCTCGTTTCCAAACATTTTCATTCGGGCGAGCGGTTCCTGCATGGAAACCATAGATGGGCGAAAGGTAATTGACTTCTTCTCTGGTTCCGGAGCATTGAATTATGGGCACAATAATCAGGAGATAAAATCTATTGTCACCGAGTATATCGGGTCAAATGCCTTAATTCATGGACTTGACATGGCAACTCCTGCAAAGCTTGAATTTATGGAGACCTTCAGCACTGTCATAAATCAGGCTAGAGGGTTGCAGTACCTATTTCAATTCACGGGTCCAACAGGTGCTAACGCTGTTGAGGCGGCCCTCAAGCTATCACGGAAACTCACAGGACGTCAAAACATCATTTCGTTTACTAATGGATATCATGGCGTGAGTTTAGGGGCGCTTGCCGCGACCGGTAACAGTCTTTGCCGTAGAGCCAGCGGCATTCCTTTGTCCGGTGTTACTTTCATGCCTTATGATGGCTATTTGGGGCCATCCGTTGATACGGCCCAGTACCTACGACAGTTACTGCAAGGCGAAAGCAGTGGCATTGATCTTCCAGCCGCCATTCTCGTTGAAACTGTTCAAGGAGAAGGAGGTATAAACGTGGCCAGCAATGAATGGTTGCGGTCCGTTGAGTCTATTGCAAAAGATGTTGGCGCCCTATTCATAATCGACGACATCCAGATGGGCTGTGGTCGCACTGGCGAATTCTTTAGCTTCGAGTTCCCAGCGTTGTCACCAGATATTGTCGTGATGTCGAAATCGTTAAGTGGGTACGGTTTGCCGTTATCGATGTTGTTAATCAAGGAGGGGCTCGACGAATGGCAGCCAGGAGAACATTCAGGCACGTTTCGAGGAAACAACCTCGCACTCGTAGCTGCAACCGCAGCTATAAAAATCTATTGGCGCAATCAGACGTTCTCGGAAGGGGTTCAGTGCATTGGGGAATATATGCGGCGCCGACTTGAGGCCATTGCGTCTAAGCATGGAAACAGTTTTGCTGTTCGAGGACGGGGCATGGCGTTGGGGGTCGATTGCCAGACGGGCGAGACCGCAGAGGCTACGACACGCAGGGCATTCAAGAAGGGCTTGATTATCGACCGATGCGGCCCCCACGATCAGGTGGCAAAATTTTTGCCTGCACTCACGATCGACATTGAGACACTAAATGACGGCCTTGAGATATTCGAGGAATCTTTGGCCGAAACACTGAATGGGGTAGGATCTTAGTGACCTGACCCCACTGCTATCCAGACAGGCCAAAGTTGGGCTTACGATGGTCCGACTGCGCCGAGGGATCATCGGGTGATGCCGCTGCGGCTTGATGTCTGAAGGCGTGGTCTGCAGCGTCACTTCAAGCTGGATTTTTTGCCCATGCCCTTGGTCCGCAGGAATTCTGCCTGGCAGTTGTTAACTCACTGTTCATTTAATCGATGGAACGGCTTCCCATGGCATGGAATGACAAAAAACTAGAAGAGCTTCTCGCGCGCTACGGCTCCGGCCATGGCGGCGGTGAGTGCATCGATCCGCGCTTCCGCAAGTTGGCGGACCGGATATTCTCCAAGGAAGGCACCTGTGCCACGCCCTATGCCGGCATCCCGACCTTTCTTGCCGCGCCCTACCTGCCGGTGGACCAGGAGTCCCCCGATTTCAGAGACCTGCAGGTCGCGATGATCGGTATGCCCATTGATCTGGGTGTCTCGAACCGGCCGGGTTCCCGGTTCGGGCCGCGGGCGCTGCGATCGATCGAGCGGATCGGTCCTTATAATCATGTGCTCGACTGTGCGCCTGTCTTCGATCTGAAGGTGGCCGACATCGGTGATATTTCCTTCGCCAGCCGCTACCGGCTCGAGCAGAGTCACGACGACATCGAGAGGCGGATCGGCCAGATCGTTTCAGCCGGGATCATCCCGCTTTCCGTCGGCGGTGATCATTCCATCACCCATCCGATTTTGCGTGCGGTCGGCAAGAAGAGCCCGGTCGGCCTGATCCATATCGATGCCCACTGCGATACGGGTGCTCCGTTCGACCAAACGAAATTCCATCATGGAGGCCCTTTCCGCAACGCCGTCTTCGACGGCGTGCTCGATCCTACGCGCACGATCCAGATTGGCATTCGCGGCTCCGCGGAATATCTGTGGGAATTCTCCTACGACTCCGGCATGACGGTTATCCACGCCGAGGATATTGCGAAAATGGGCATTGATGCCGTGATCGAGAAGGCGAGGGCGATCATCAGCGATGCACCGGCCTATCTATCGTTCGATATAGACAGTCTCGACCCTGCTTTCGCCCCCGGCACCGGGACGCCAGAGATCGGTGGCCTTACCACGCGCGAGGCGCAGGCGATCCTGCGCGGCATGAAGGGCATGAACTTGGTTGGCGGCGATGTGGTGGAGGTCGCGCCGCAATATGACGCCACCGCCAACACGGCCCATGCCGGCGCGCAGATGCTGTTCGAGATACTGAGCCTGATGGTCTTCACCCCAGCGGTGACGAAAGGCAACTGAGCTGTCGGCTAAACTGACAATGCGCCCGCCTGACAACTTGAAGACTGCGCGCTCACTGGTTCACTGTGTGAAACGCTTTCCCGCTCGACGGGTAGGTGAAGCCCAACGCTGCCAACAAGCTGCGTCAGCAGCGCTTGGCGTATGTTCCGACACCGTTACCCAGCACTGAGAACTACCGGGCGGGAGCGTATGCTGGTTCTGACTTCCAGGCCCCTCGCGAGGATGTCGACCGCATCATCAGCGAAGTGGTGAAGATCAGGCCGCTCACAGTGGCGACTATGATCGCCGGCATGGAATAGTATCCAAGGAGAGTGGAAAAAGTTGGAGGACTTGACCGCTGGGCCGGAACGCAATGAGTCATTCCGATACCGTGATCGCGAAGCCGCCGGCTTTAGCCGGTTGGGTGCTCCCGGAAATCCTACTTTAGGAGACAAAGCAAATATGTCCGTCGATCCGTCGAAACTCCCTCCGCTAAATTCGCTCAAAGCATTCGATGCCGTAGCCCGGTACGCCAATATGTCAAAAGCCGCAGCAGCGTTGAATATTGCTCCATCTTCTGTGACCCAACACTTGCGCAAGCTCGAAGCGTACATTGGCGTAAAGCTGTTGACTCGCACGGCAAATTCGATCGCCCTAACTCAGGAAGGGAAGCGCTACTCAGCTGCCGTTCGCCCGGCATTCGACATCTTGGCTGCGGCAACCAGCTCTCTGCTCAGTCAAGAGGACGATGAGCCGCTGCGCGTGAGTTGCGTGCCAACGCTCGGGAATTCCTGGTTCGCGGCACAGCTCGCGGCCCTGGAGGAGCGTATGCCAGGAGTATCCATCCAATGTGATTTTTCGCCAGTCCCAGTTAACTTCGATCGCGATCACGTCGATTTCGCGATCCGCTATGGGGCCGGGACCTATCCGGATGCCGACTCCGAACCATTGTTTCTAGATAAGCTGGCACCAGTCTGCACGCCTTTGACCGCACGCCTCATTAAGAACGCCCATGATCTACTAAAAATCGCGCGGCTTTCAAGCCCAGATGCGACAGCCGAGGGTCACTCAATGTGGTATTATTGGGCAAACGCGTGTTATGGTCCCGAATTCGCCCAAAAGATTGATGGTTTCAAGGGATCTGTGCTGAACAGCTCACGATTTATAGTCGAGGCGCTAAAGGTTGGCGAAAGCGTAGCGATAATCGACCATATGACCGCGAGCCCCGACCTTCGGCGAGGCCTATTGGTCGCTCCGCTTGGTCAATGGGTCGACGCGCCGTACGGATACCACCTTTTGACGCCCAAGCGGCGGATGCCGCGGGTTGCCACCAAGCAGCTCAAGGCTCTGCTGAAAAAGACTGCAGACTTGCTGAAACCGCCACAATCTACCGAATTGCTAAGCCATCGGACGACAGATGTTGCCGAGAGCTGCGACTATACGGGGGGCGGAAGCGCCCTTTGTCATTTTTCCCATAGAGCGATCAGCATCCAGAGGCCTGATGATGGCGGCGCTATGGGCAATCTTCTCTGCCATCGCCCCAGCACTACAACGGATTGGCGGCCGGGCAACAATCCTTATGGCTCAATCACGATGTAACCGAAATCACCGTTACGGACGTGCTCGCAGCGGCGGCAGCTCGAGATCGCAGGACCCAGTCGCCACTCATCCAGATAGCCGGTCTCCAGATAAATTCGTGAGCGCCACCGCCGATTCTGGATGGAGGCCACCAAACCCACGAGCGGGGCAACGACGCCTTCGGAGTCGCAAATCGCGATCGGCGGCATCTGTTCCCTCTCTTCAAGCTCACGTGCGGAGTAATCAGCATCGCCGCCATAGGGAAGGTTGCCCACAACAAAGTCAGGTTCGGGGATCGCTACGTCGTCAACAAAAAAGCTCTCATGAAAGGTAATATCAGCGCCATGTCGCATGGCGTTTTCCCTGGCAAGACACAACGCGTTAGGATCTATGTCGCACGCCGTGACTTCAAGGTCCGGCCTCTCGCATTTCAGCGAAATCGACAGCCATCCACAGCCGGTTCCGACCTCTAGTATCCTCCCACCCGAAGGTGCATCGCGGATGACGCGTTCAGCCAACTCCCGGGCGTAATCATCTGGGATATAGCAACGGCGGTCGAGGCGGAATTCGCGGCCAAAGAAGCGAGTATGTCCGCGCAAATAGGCGTTTGGCTCTCCAAATCGCTTTCTGATGGTCAAGCGATAAAGTCGTGCGTCGTCGGGTCCTGCGAGACGTAATAATTCCTCAATTTCTGCATCCGAGACATTGTAGTTTTTCAGTATTGCCAGAGACGATTCTCGCTTATTGATTGTTGTGGGAAGTGCCTCAGCATTCATTTCTATTCTCCTTATTGTCGGACACAACGATGCTGGACAACAAGGTAGGGGCGGCACAATTTCGCATTGGCGATTGCAACGCCAAAGACGATCAGTAGACTGTCGGCAATTTCACTGACTGAAAGCGCTTTCACCAACGACATGTCCACCCATTCCGAACGCGATAGCGACAGTGTCAGGAGCCAAATTTTTGCAGCCTTCATCGAAACGGCTTCCCCCACAAGTTGCTAAAGCTCCCTTATGCCATCTCGTTGTGGATTACAGCTGCTCTTTTTGCGAATGAGCATAGGTAATACCTAATCTCACTCCACCCTTTTCCCATGTATCAAAGAGCTGAGGCCGAACCCAAGTGATGCTGAGGTGATTTAATTGAAACTCAAACGTGACGCGCGACCCGCCTTAGCGAATTGCAGCAATCGCCGGTTGGAACCTGGTCTCACATTGGTGTCCGAGGCATGCGTGATCCTATTGCGCGGCGCGGTTACGAAACTGGTCCTCACGACCTCGCGGCTCGTGCCGCTGTACGCTACGGCCATCTCCGTGGCCGCCATCCGCCAACGGCGTTTTGGCAATATTGTCCATGTATGGAGCCATACAGAGTCTCCATGCAGAACGCAGGTGGAGCGATGCCTCGGGAAAGCTAGTCTATTCTGCTGTTCTATTCATTCGACAGCTATCGGAGGGACCACTCGACACACAATCATTACAGGCGATGCGAGTTTGACCGGAGTTCACGGCGACCAGAAAACGGTTTCCCAAACGCCTGATGCCGGTCCGCTAAAAATGGCTCCTGCGCTACCTGTTCGGGGCCGAAGTCCTGCCGACAAGAAGTCACATCCCAACCGAATCGCCGCTTTAGCCGTCGCCCGCGAAAACCTACGCTCTCCTTCTGAGAAATTCCCGGATATGCACAGGCAACCCTCCTCGGTGGATGGTGGCGGGACCTTAGCAGGATCAGCATGTAGTGCACCTTTAATCTGACTGAGAAAAGGTGCGCCTACCGAGGTAAGGACAGACAGTGAGCGGCGAAGCAAAACTCATCTCGAACTACACCGTCGTCAAACTGCCGGTCTGCCAACTCCGACCGAGTGAGGAGATCAATATTGACCGCGGGGGAACGCTGGCCAAGATGATCGCCGAAGAGGGACGCTGGACCCGGCCAATCTTAGTCGAGCACCGCCATTTGGTGATCATGGATGGTCATCATCGCCTTTTCTGTGCCACCCGGCTAGGACTGTCGTTTGTTCCATGCCTGTTGCTTTCGTACGACGATCAAAACTTGCATGTGACCTCCTGGTATGACCCTACGCCCTTCGCTGTGGACCGGATCATTCAGGCCGGTCTTTCCGGGAACCTGATGAGCTTCAAGATGACCCGACACAAGTTACAGGTCGCGCTGCCAAACTGCTCAGTTGATCTCGATGACCTGAGATAACGGACGCTCAATGAACCAGGAGCATTCTCCCGACGAACCGGAGCCGCTGCGCAGCGAGTGGACGGTCGATTTGCTCAACAGTGGATCCGAACTGGCCGCTTGGGTCGATGGATTCGGGTCGCCGTTGCACGTAGTGTGTCCGGACCAAGCCGCCAAAAACTACCTCCAATGGCTGAAGGAATTGCAGAACATCTATGGCGATTGTCAGGTCCAGTTCGCGTTGAAGTCCTGCAAGTCTGCTTCGCTCTTGCGTGCATTCGCGATGGCTGGCGCTGGCGCTGACGTTTCATCTGCCTATGAGATGACTTCGGCCTTCATGAACCTAGTTCCAGCGCAGCGCATGTCGATGACCGGTCCGGCCAAGTCCGATTACGAAATCAATCTCTGCATCCGCCATCAGGTCGCCATCCATATCGACTGCATCGAAGAGCTGAAACGTGTTCTCGCATTGGCGGACGCTGTAGGAGGTGTCGGTCGTCTGTTTCTTCGGACCCGTCCCCTAAGCGAACCCGGCTCTCGCTTTGGAATGACCGAGGATCAATTGATAGCTTGTTTGCCGCTGCTTGAATTGGCCAAAGTGGAGCGGATTGGTGTGTCTTTTCATATCAACGACTACCGGGTTCAGACGCGCGCAGAACAATTGCGTTTCTGTATCGCATTCCTACGGTGCCTCTGTGCCAGGGGTCTCACGCCAGGCGGCATCGACATGGGTGGTGGATATCCCATGCGCTACCTCGAGAGGTTCGATTCAGCTGCATACGGTCGTGGCGTCCATTGGGGCGGCACAGCAAAGCCCGGCAACTATCCTTACGCTCCGGAGCTTGCTGGGGTCCGTCACGCAGCTGCGGTGATTCAGACCGCTTTAGCTAATCCGGTCGACCTTGACTTCCTCCACCGTCATCGGCTGCCCATCCTGCTGCAGCCTGGACGCTCGCTTCTCGACCAGTGTGGGCTCAGTGCTTTCTATGTGATCGACGTCAAGGACCTTGGAGACGGTCGATTCGGGGTGGTGCTTGATGGTATGTCCTTTTCACTCTCCGAAACCTGGTTTGGTGCCGATTTCGTGCCCGCTCCGGCGATTCTGCGCCGAGATTGGCGCGTAGTGCCGCGACACAATGCGCGCTATTTTCTCGTCGGGCGCAGCTGTCTTGAATCCGATGTCATTCGCTGTCGCGGCCTAGCAGCCGAGGGTGGCGTCGCCCCGGGCGATCTCGTCGTCTTCACCAATACCGCCGGTTACCAGATGGATTCGAATGAGAGTTCATTCCACCAAATTCCCTTACCCAAAAAGGTGGCGGCGGTACGGCGCGCGAGCGGATGGAGGATCTTAGCCGACGAAACACCTTCAAAGGAATTGCTCTATGATCGTCAATAGCATCCTTGAAACTATCGGACGGACGCCTATGCTCCACATCCCTTTACGCAGTGGGGAGGTCGACCTCTATATCAAGCTGGAAATGTTCAATCCTACAGGCTCGATGAAAGACCGGATGGCGTTGAGCATGGTCGAGCGGCTAGATGAGACTGCTGTCGCTATTGTCGAATCCTCGTCAGGGAATACGGCGAGTGCATTGGCCATGATCTCCGCCGTGCGCAGGCTCCGATTCACTGCCCTTATGGACTCCCATGCAAGCCTCGACAAGATCCTTACTGTTCGTGCATTTGGCAGCGACGTCCGAGTCGTTGGAAGTGACGATGGCGACCTCGCCACAGACGAGCGTGACAGGGAAGCCAGGCGGATTGCGATCGAAGAGGATGCTTACTGGACCGAACAGCACAACAATCCAGCCAACGCGGCCGGCTACATCGGGCTGGCGACTGAGTTGCTGGATGATCTTGGCCCGACAATCACACATTTTGTGTCGGCCATCGGTACCGGTGGGTCGGTTTGCGGGACGGCGCGTCAACTGAGGCTGCGTATCCCCGGGCTCCAAGTGATTGGCGTCGAACCTGTCGGAAGCGTCATCTTTGGCGGTCAGGGTGGGCGCTATCGCCAATCGGGTACTGGTACGCCCCAAGGCGCCAACGTCGGCATGGTGATTGATTACGACGTGATGGATTGGGGTCGCAAAGTGGGCGACGACGAGGCCTTCTCGATCTGCCACTACTTGGCGCGCCGGCACGGGTTGCTCGTCGGCGGCTCGACCGGCGGAGCGATCTACGAGGCACTCAGCGTGGCCCGTGAAGCGCCGGTTGGATCGCGCATCGTTACGCTAGCCTGCGACAGTGGCGCAAAGTACCTAGACACAATCTTTGATCAGGACTGGCTATCGACTCATGATATCCACATAATTGACGTTGAGACGCAATTTGCCAATCTTCTTGGAAATGCTCCGGCCGCGCCGGAGCCGCTAATCTCTCCAGCCCCACTTCGCCAATGAGTGTCGGTTACGATCGCGTTGACGCGTTTGAGACAAGCCCGAGCCAAAATTTGCCCTGAACGGACGCGCCATCAAGACGCACCCAAGGGCGTGACCCGACTGCTTAGAAATTTGGCGTGGGATCGAGGCGGAACTCGGCGAAAGTCCTACTTTCCCGAAGCTGCGAGTTCCGCGCGGTACTGTGTGGGTCAACGATCTTCTTCCGTTTGTGTAGGAAATGCCTTGGGGTGGTTCCAAACAATCTGGCTACGGAAAGGACCTGTCCCGTATTCGATGGAAGACTAAACCCAAGCTAGGCAGGCGATGATAAAGTTCGGCTAAGCCAGAACGTCCCTTCAACGATTGCCAAGAAGGTTCCTTTGCAGAGGGCAAACGACGCTGCCAGAAACCCATAGTTTGGCTAATGCGTAACGCTAGAACTACTCGTTTTTCGAACAGTGACGTCGCACATAAGTTTTGAACGAACGGAGAAAAATGTGAACGCGGAATTAGCAGGCCGAGTGGCCGTGGTTACTGGTGCTGGCGCAAAAAACGGGATCGGCCGGGCCACAGCGCTGTGTCTGGCAGACGCCGGCGCGGATGTTGCCGTTACCGATATCACCCTTTCGCCAGAGCTCGAAGACCTAGCCTCGGAGATCAGGTCAAAAGGCAGACGGTCTGCCGCGATCGGGCTCAATGTGACGTCGAGCGTTGAAATTCGTGCCTGTGTCGATGCTGTCGCTCGTGCGCTCGGTGGCATCAACATTCTCGTCAACAACGCTGGAACCACCCACGGTGCGCTTCCTTTTCTCGACATTTCCGAAGCCGATTTCGACCTAAGCTATTTCGTCAATCTGCGTGGGCCAGCCCTACTTTCGCAGTCATGCATCCCGATCATGCGTGCTGGCGGAGGTGGGTCGATCGTCAACAACGTGTCAACGGCCGGCCTTGGCGCGGAGCAAGGTTTTGGCGCCTACACGGCCTCGAAGCACGCCTTGATCGGCCTGACCAAGACGATTGCCGCTGAATTCGGTGCAAGCAACATAAGGTGCAATGCCGTCTGCCCCGGTTATACGGCGACCGACATGCATTTGGGAGTAAATGAACGCCTTGCCTCGGAAGCTGGCGTTTCAGTCGCTGAAATTGCGCGACAACGCTATGCGAAAATTGCCCTTCTCAGGGCAGCTCAGCCCTCAGAAGTAGCCGACGCTATAGTTTTTCTAGCCGGTCCGCGGTCAGCATACATTACCGGCGTCGCGTTACCACTCGCCGGAGGGGGCCCTTACGGAATCTAATCGCCAAATGCCGCTTCCACCACATGCCAATCGCATCCTATGCGAAAGTTCGCGACAGGCGCTGGCACACCCGAGGCGCAAATCCCGATAGGTTATCGTCTGCGGCCCGGGGGTTCCTGCATGAGAGACTTTCGTACATGGGGTAATCGCGGAGTGAGTCGCTTCGTCCGCATGCGTGATGAATAGCGGGCGAAAGGTGATTGCTCCCCGACATGATTGAAGAGACGGGCTCACGATTGGCGCCAGGCCCGGGTATCAGAGGGAGAACAATTATGGGCGAATTTATCGGGCTTGACGTATCTTTGAAAGAGACTGCCGTTTCCATACGGCGCGCAGGCAAACGGGTGTGGCGGGGAAAGTGCCCGTCAGACCCTACGCTGCTAGCGGAGTTGATCCGAAAACGTGCGGCCGATGTCGAACGGGTGGTGTTCGAAACCGGCCCCCTGTCAGTCTGGTTCTATCATGAACTGATCCGGCAAGGAGTGCCGGCGATCTGTATCGACGCCCGTCATGCCAAAGCGGCGCTGGACATGGCGCCGAATAAAACTGACGCGAACGACGCCGACGGCTTGGCGCATCTGGCCGAGGTAGGTTTCTACCGGGAAGTGCGGGTGAAGGGTTACGACAGCATGCTGATACGCACTTTGGTTGCTGGACGTACAAAGCTCGTTCGCATCACAACCGATCTTTCAAATCAGATACGCGGCCTCCTGAAAACGTTCGGGCTAGTCGTTCCCCGTGGGCAAGGCAGCACCTTCGAGAAAAACATCTATCGGCTCCTCGATGGCGAGGACGCGCTAGCACGAATTATTCTTCCAATTTTGGAGGCCTGGCGCAGCATGCGAGCAAGAGCCGCTGAACTATCAATCTGGCGAGGTCGACTATGACGGACATATCTCAAGACGCGGTGACGCCAATCTTCGAGCTCTTCTGTATGAGGCCGCGACCGTGATCTTGACGCGCACTCATGCGGAAAGTGAGTTGCGAACCTGGGGGCTCAAACTTCGTGAGAAACTCGGTTTCAAGCGAGCCGCTGTCGCCGTCGCCCGGAAGCTGGCGGTCATCATGCATGCCATGCTGAAATCAGGTGAACTGTTCAGTCGGACGACCGCATAAATTTTTACCGTTCGATTGCGCCGAGACGTCCCTGCCGGGACGTGAGCTGGCCCATTCCGAGAACAGGCGTTGCACCGTCAAGCTATCTTGGCGCGTGCGCTTCGTACAGTGGAAGGGCCGTTCCGTGGAAACCATCATGCAGCGACCTCATATCGACTGCGAAGACGACCGTGCTCCCGGCATACGACACTTCGTGCGGCAAAACGGGCTGAAAAAGGGCTTGCATTATTGGGTGCGATTAGACGACGCCTGACAGGCACCGGAAGCCCTTCAGGGTATCGGACCTAGAGTTCAGATTTGCGCCGGCTTCAAGGCAACATTGTCCGCAGCGTCGCAAAAAGTGCAGGTACGAATTCTGGCGCTGCAAAATGGTCCTTTAGAACACTCGCTTACTCAGCCTGCCCACTACGGCAAGTACACCGAATAGGACATAAAGGACATTATGTCATATATGGGAGATGGTATCGCGTCGCGCGATGTCATCGTCTAAACCGCAGCGGTCAGATCTGCTCCCTGCGAGCGGAATTCCTGCGGCGTCCGCAGATAATTGGCGCGGAAAACGCGGTTCAGATGCGAACCGTCGCAGAAGCCGCATTCCAATGCGATTACCGAAATCGATTTGTTCGTTCTCAGCAATAGATGGCGAGCGTGATCGAGGCGTATCTGGGTGTAGACCGCCTGCGGCGAGGTATTCAGTTCAGCCCGGAAGCGGCGCTCGATCAGCCGCTTGCTCATATTGAGCTTGTCAGCCACCCGGGCAATAGTCAGCGGGACCTCCAAATGGTGTTGCATGAGTATCACGGCGCGTTTCAGCACTTCATCGCGAACCACAACCTCGAGGCGTCCGGTAGGCTGGGCTGTCTCACCCTTCGTCGCTTCGTTGAACATCATGATCCGCAAGCTCTTGGCGGCCAGGGCTTTACCGAAGTGACGGTCGACGAGAAAGGCGGCGAGATGGGCGGCGCTCGCGCCGCCCGAACAGGTCAGCCGGTCTCGATCGACAACGAAAATCTGGTCGGAAACGCGTTGGAGACCGTTGAACAGCCGCAGGAAATCAGAGTTGTGGAACCAGCTGACGCAACATTTGTAGCCTTGCATGAGTCCGGCACGGTGCAAGATGAATGAACCGGTGCACAGCCCCACGAGTGGTACACCCGCTTCGGCGGCGTGCCGCAGATGGTCGTCGAACCGTCTGTCTACCAGGAGGTTTTCCTTTTCGAGGACCCCGCCAACGACCACCAGGTAGTCAAAACGGCTCAGATCTCCGATCCGTTCATGGGGAGAGATGGCAACGCCGCAGCTGGACAGGATTGGTGACATGTCAGGCGAGATGATCCGCCACTGACAGTGGATGGGGCGGCTGCGGTCCCCGTCGTCGGCAGCCAGGCGCAGTACATCCACGAAATTGGCAAACGCCCCAAGGGTAAACCGGTGGAGCAGCAGGAATCCTACGGAGAGCGGGGCAGGGACCTGAGCAAGCCCCAGCCCCGGGCGTTTGGATGAACTGGGGGCGTGTCGCAAATCTACTGTCATGCCGACGCATTCGTCCTTTCGCTATTTTCCCTCGGCGCTCACATGAGGCGCGGGTTATCCCGCGTTGCTAAGAGAACAAGGCGGAGAGTCTGATATGGTTCACCACTGGTCCAAGGACGCGTGGGCGTCCGTTCCTTCTGCCGAGCCGGTCATGGTTGCGCTGTATTTGGCGCCCGGCTTCGAACTTCTCGCCTTGTCGTCGGTCCTGGACGTCTTCGGTCTTGCCAACCAAGCGGCGAGGCAGGAAGCCTTCCGCTGGCGCACTGTGTCTCACTCGGGTGAAGCGGTGCGTGCCAGTTGCGGCATTGTAGTGGCGGCTGACGCCAACCTCGCCCAGGAGCGCAGATATCTTATGCAACCGGAACGCCCTGTCTTGGCTCTGGTCTGCGGCGATGAGCCTGAGGAAGGCCGAGAAACCAAAGTGTTGGGCGCATGGTTGCGTGAATGCCGGCAACGCAGGATCGGGACAGGCGGTTTTGGAAGCGGGGTTGCCGCTTTGGCCAAGGCTGGCCTGCTCAACGACCGCAGGTGCGCCGTTCATTGGGAGGCGCTGCCAGCCTTCAAGGAGCGGTTCATGCGCGTTGAGGCGGCAGCCACCGTCTACGAGGTCGACAACAACATCTGGAGCTGCGCCGGCGGCACGGCAGCTTTCGATATGATGGTCGACCTTGTAAAACATCATTGCGGCGAGCCCGTCGCGGTGAATGTGGGGGAGCTGGCCGTAGCAGGTCGTATCCGCAAGGGCGACGAGCGCCAGCGGCTGCCCTTGCTGCGCCAGCATGGCAGGCTCAACCCCACGGTCGTAAAACTCATAGTGTTGATGCAGAGGGACCTGGCCGCGCCGCTTACCATGGCGGACTTGGCAGCTGCTGAACGGCTGTCGAGACGGCAGGTGGAGCGACAGTTTCGCCATGACCTTGGCCGCCTGCCGCTACTTCCGGGAATTGCGATTGGAACATGCGAGGCTCCTGCTTGCCCAGTCGGCGCTGCCGGTGCTGGAAATTGCGATTTTATGTGGCTTCGTGTCCGCGTCCCACTTTTCGAGGTGTTTCCGCGAAACGCATCAGATCACGCCGCACGAAGCGCGGAATGTGCCGAATGGAGGGTCTTGAGCCTGTCAGCGCGACGGCAGTCGTTGGCAACACTTCCCCTGGCCGGGCCGAGCTCTGAACCAGCGGCATGGCCTTATGCACTGAGATCAATCCGGCCTCCCGACCGCACAGTGGGAAGACCACAAGACCGCGCTGATCCGGCGAACGATGTTTGGCGATCACGACCACGGCGATCGACCCCAATGTTGCCACCACATATGCGGCGTAAACGTCGGGGATGGAACCAAGGTCGGCAGGCAGCGGTCCCGGGCGAATGCGTCTAATACGGCGCCGACGAGGCGTCTTGCGTGATCCTCGTGTCGTGAGGGGCGTCATCCCTTTGCCAGTCTAAGCGAATCAAGCCAGCCCATCTCTATTTTTGGTACAGAGGAAAGGAGGAGGTCGGTATAAACGTCGAAAGGTGGTTGCAGTGCAGCAGTTTTCGGCCCGTATCGGACGATGTCGCCTCTATACATTACGGCAATTGAATCGGCGATCGCCTTCACCGTGGCCATGTCGTGGGTTATGAAGAGGTAGGCGACCTTCTCTTGCTGCTGCAGGTTGAGCAGCAGCTTGAGAATGCCGTTGGCCACCAGCGGGTCGAGCGCCGAGGTCACTTCGTCGCAGATGATTAGCTTTGGTTTAGCGGCCAGCGCGCGAGCGATACAGACGCGCTGTTTCTGGCCGCCGGACAGCTCGGCCGGATAGCGATCGACGAAACTCTTACCCATCTCGATCTCATCAAGCAATTCGACCACACGGGCGTCGCGCTGTCGGCCCTTCAGGCCGAAATACAATTCGAGTGGCCGGCCGATGATCCTGCCGACCGTTTGGCGCGGATTCATCGCCACATCGGCCATCTGATAGATCATCTGCAGCTGCCGGAGATCCTCCTTCGGTCGGTCAGCTAGCCTGTTGGCGAGCTTGCGTCCGTCGAAGGTGACCGAGCCCTGTTCGGGCGGCATCAGTCCTGTGATAGCCCGCGCCAGCGTCGACTTGCCCGAACCGGACTCGCCCACGACGGCCAGAGTCTGACCCGGATAAATGTCGACACAGACGTTCTTTAGCACCTTGATCTTGCCGCCCCCATAGGCCGCGGTGACGTTTTTCACCGACAAGAAGGGTGTCGCGCTCGGCTTTTGCTCTTGGTGTGTGATTTCATGGACCGAGACGAGCGCCTTGGTGTATTCCTGCCTCGGTTCCTCGATGATCTGGCGCGTACCGCCCCACTCCACCAGCTTGCCGTAGCGCAGCACCATGATCTCGTCCGAGACCTGGGCGACGACGGCGAGGTCGTGGGTGATGTAGAGCGCCGCCACATGGGTGTCGCGGATGGCATCCTTGATCGCGGCAAGCACGTCGATCTGCGTCGTCACATCGAGCGCGGTGGTCGGCTCGTCGAACACGATCAGGTCCGGTTCGGAGCAAAGCGCCATCGCCGTCATCACGCGCTGCAGTTGGCCGCCCGAGACCTGATGCGGATAACGCTCGCCGATGGTTTCCGGATCCGGCAGGCTGAGCTTCTTGAACAGCGCGACCGCGCGCTTCTCGACATCGGCCCGCTTGACGTTACCGTGCAGCATCGAGGCTTCCACCACCTGATCCATTAGACGGTGGGCCGGGTTGAAAGCGGCCGCGGCCGATTGCGCGACGTAGCAGACTTCCTTGCCGCGCAGCCGGCGGATGCCATCCTTGCCGCCCTTGAGGATGTCGCGGCCGTTGAGGATGACCTCGCCGCCGGTGATGCGAACGCCGCCACGGCCATAGCCCATCGAGGAGAGACCAATGGTCGATTTGCCGGCGCCGGATTCTCCGATCAGGCCAAGCACTTTGCCGCGCTTCAGCGTTAGCGAGACATCATCAACCAGCACGATGTCGCGCGGCACTTCGCCGGGAGCAAACATGCGTGCCTCTATGCGCAGATTGCAGATGTCGAGCAGCGATTCGGGCTTCGTGAGCTTCACGTCCTGGGCCACTAGCCGCGCCCTCCCTTGAGGCTGGTGGTGCGGTTCAGGATCCAGTCAGCGACCAGGTTCACGGAGATGGCAAGCGCCGCAATCGCGGCCGCCGGGATCAGGGCTGCTGGAATGCCGAAGACGATGCCATCCTTGTTTTCCTTAACCATACCGCCCCAATCGGCCTCCGGCGGTTGAACGCCGAGGCCGAGGAAGGACAGAGCGGAGAGGAACAGTACCGCGTAGATGAAGCGCAGGCCGAGCTCCGAAACCAGCGGCGACAGTGCGTTGGGCAGGATCTCGCGAAAGATGATCCAGACGGTGCCCTCGCCGCGCAATTTCGCCGCCTCGACATAGTCCATGACGTTGATATCCACGGCGACAGCGCGGCTGAGGCGATAAACGCGTGTTGAATCAAGAATCCCCATGACCAGGATCAGAGTGAGCACCGTCGAGGGCAGAACGGAAAGCACGACGAGGGCGAATATCAGCGTCGGGATCGCCATCATTAGGTCGACGAAGCGCGACATCAGCGTGTCGAACCAGCCGCCCAGCACTGCGGCGGTGAATCCGAGGATCGAACCTAGGGAGAAGGACAAGGTGGTAGCGAGCACGGCGATGAAAATCGTCGTGCGGGCGCCGTAGATCATCCGCGAGAGGAGATCGCGGCCAAGGTTGTCGGTGCCGAGCAGAAACTGACGGGACGACGGTTCCCAGACATTGCCGACGATCTCGCCGAGGCCGTGCGGTGCGATCCATGGCGCAAAGATGGCCGCCAGCAGGAACAACGTGGTCAGGATCAACCCGATCAGCGCGGGAACGGGGATGCGTGTGGTGTCAAGCACTCTCCGTCCTCACTTCGGATGTCTGAGGCGCGGATTGGCGACGATAGCCCCTATGTCCGCGATGATGTTCAGGCTGATATAGACGGCGGCGAAGATCAAGCCGTCGGCCTGCACCACCGGCACGTCGCGCTTGGTGACGTGGTCGACCAGATATTGCCCCATGCCCGGATAGACGAAGATCACTTCGACCACGACGACGCCGACGATCAGGTAGGCGAGGTTGAGCATCACGACGTTGATGATCGGCGCGATCGCATTCGGGAAGGCATGCTTGCGAATGACGTTGAAGGCCGACAGGCCTTTCAGTTCCGCCGTCTCGACATAGGCCGACTGCATGACATTGAGGATCGCCGCCCGCGTCATGCGCATCATATGGGCGAGCACCACCAGCGTCAGCGCCGTCGCAGGCAACGCGATCGCCTGCATGCGCTCGCCGAACGGCATGCCGTCATAGACGGTCGAAATGGCTGGGAACCATTGATATTTCACCGCAAAGAAATAGACCAGCACGTAGCCGATGAAGAATTCGGGAAACGACGTCGAGGCGAGCGCCAGTCCGGAGATCAGCTTGTCGACCCAGCCATTGCGGTAACGCACCGCGATCAGGCCGAGGATGATCGCCAGCGGCACGGCGACGATGGCCGCCCAGAAGGCGAGAAACAGCGTGTTCCACAGCCTTCCCTTGATCGATGTTGCAATATCCTGGCCGCTCGACATGGCAGTGCCGAGATCGCCGGTCAGCACGCCGCCAAGCCAGTGAAAATACCTGACATAGGCGGGCGCGTTGAGACCCAGTTGCTCGCGCAGGTTGGCGAGCGACTCCGGCGTCGCCGACTGTCCGAGGATGGCTTGCGCGACGTCGCCGGGCAGGATCTGGGTGCCGGCGAAGATCAGGACCGATACGGCCAACAAGAGAATGATGCCCAGCGCGATGCGCTGGGCCACCAGTTTAAGGACGGGGAAGGACATGTTGAAGCGCAGCTTATGCTTGCACCCAACATTTCGACAACGCGTATGCTCCCATCATTTCTTGGCTGCCATCCTCGATCCAGCCGCCAACACGCGGACCCGTGGCATCAATAAAATCGTTGAACATCGGCACTATCACGCCACCCTCGTCGCGCACCATCTGTCCCATGGCAGCATAGATTTTCTTGCGCTTTTCACGGTCAAGCTCGCGCCTAGCCGAGATAAGCATCTTGTCAAAGTCGTCGCGGAAAAACCGGGTCTCGTTCCAATCAGCCTTGGAGTAGTAGGCTGTCGTGTACATCTGGTCTTGGGTGGGCCTTCCTGCCCAATAAGAGGCGGAAAAGGGCTGTTTGTTCCAAACGCTCGACCAGTAACCGTCGCCAGGTTCACGCTTGATCTCCAGCATGATGCCGGCCTTTGCCGCGCTCTGCTGGTAGAGTTGGGCAGCATCGACCGCGCCGGGGAAGGCAACGTCGGAGGTGCGCAAAAGCACCGAGCCCGAGTGACCGGACTTCTTATAGTGGAAGGCGGCCTTATCCGGATCATATTTACGCTGCTCCATCTCGCTGAACAGCGGATAGGCCTTATTGATCGGCGTGTCGTTACCCACCGATCCGTAGCCCATCAATATCTTTTTGACCATTTCCTCGCGGTCAACCGCGTATTTTAATGCCAGTCGCAAGTCATTGTTGTCGAAAGGCGCAGTATTGCAATGCGCGACGAACACATAGTGGCCTCGTCCAGCAACGTTGCGAATTGTCACGCCCGGAACGCGTTTCATCAGGTCGACCACCTTCGGCTCCACCCGGTTCACAATGTCAACGATACCGCCCTGGAGCGCGGACATACGTGCCGTGGCGTCGTTGATCACGATGACCTCGATCTGATCCGCAAAACCGCGATCATCTCGCCAATAGTGTGGGTATCGCTCACCAACATGCCTTATCCCCGGCTCGTTGACGGACAAGTGATAAGGTCCCGTTCCTATGCCGGCGATCGGGTTGACCTTGCCGCCGTTTGGCTGAATCATCAGATGGTAATCAGCCATCAAATACGGGAAGTCTGCGTCCGGCTCCTTCAACTCAATTTTTACGTCCTGAGCGGCGGTTGATATCTTCTGGATGTTGCCAAGTAGACCCAGTGCTCCAGATTTCGACTTGGCATCGGCGTGGCGCTCAAGCGTTGCTACGACGTCGTCGGGGGTCATCTCCTTGTTGTTATGAAATGTCACCCCCTTGCGAATTTTGAACGTCCAAACCTTGGCATCGGTGGAAGGTGAGATTTCTTCGGCGAGGGCTGGCTGGATTTCTCCAGCAGGCGAAACCTCAACAAGCTGTTCCGCCCAGTGCCTGCCTAGAAATGTAGGGACATTGCTCGTCCAGACGGCTGGGTCAAGGCTATCAGTAGCAGCACCGCCGACCATCCCCGCCTTGAGAACACCACCGCGAATCGGCGCGGATCGTGCCGGAAACGAGGACGACCCGATAAGGCCAGCCGCAGCTCCAAATGCGGCCGTTGCCTTCAGGAAATCTCTCCTTGTGGGTTCATTCTTAAGAAACGTATTCTTCGTGTACATAGTTGTTCCCTTTCTTGTTATAAGTTTATTCGTGACTAAATTCCGTAAGGCCCTCGTCGAGCTCTGGAGACAAGGCGGTATCGAAAGGCGCACAACGTGAGACTTTCTAAAGACAAAGGAGTTTTAGCGTTCCGCGTTAGCCAAACTATCGTTCACTGGCAGCGTCGTTTGCTTTCAAGATGAACTTCTTCTGGGCGATCGCTGTGAAGCGACGTTCCGGCCTATCCGAACTTAACCATCGCGTGCTTAACCTGGGTGTAATCTTCCATCGAATACGGGGACAGGTCCTTTCCGTAGCCAGATTGCTTAAAGCCGCCCCACGGCATCTCCGACACAAACGGAAGATGATCATTGACCCACACAGTACCGAAATTGAGATCTCGTATCGCCGAATGCGCCCGAGCGACGTCACGGGTCCAGACAGAAGCTGCCAAGCCATAGGGGACATCGTTGGCCAGTTTAAGAGCTTCCGCCTCGGAGCTGAATTTCTGGACGGTTACGACTGGCCCGAACACCTCGTTTTGAACGATCCGATCCGACTGCGACACGTCTGCAATCAGCGTCGGAGCCACGAAGAAACCGGTTGGCCTGGGGCTCCCGCCTCCTCCCACGAGAATCCTGGCTGAACGGGACTGATCGATGAAATCGTGTACTCGAGACTGTTGTTGCTTTGAGATGACCGGCCCCATCGCGACGGTTGCGTCTTGGCCGGGGTCCCCAAAGGTGACAGATCCTAGTTCTTCGCTCAAAAGGGTGAGTAGCTTGCTGTAAACGGTCTCAGACGCGATGATCCGGCAGGGCGCGCCACATTCCTGGCCGGAATTCCACAAACCCATGATCCTGATTGTGGTCGCTACGGCTTGCAAGTCGGCGTCGTCGAACACAACGACCGGCGCTTTTCCGCCGAGTTCCAGGTGAACCCGTTTGAAACTAGCTGATGCCGAGGATGCAACGTGTTGTCCCGAGCGACCACTGCCTGTCAACGCGACCATATCGATATCTGGATGTGCGGAGATCGAGGCACCCACAGGGTCGCCATCACCCGCGACGATGTTCAAGACGCCGTCAGGAAGCAGACCCTGACAATGCTCGGCCATCAAGAGGGCTGTGATCGGAGTGAGTTCGGCCGGCTTCAGCACGACCGTATTACCCGCCGCGAGGGCAGGGGCGATCTTCCATACGGCCATCATGAGTGGATAATTCCAAGGAACGATTTGGCCGACAACGCCGATGGGTTCGCGTCGGATCATCGACGTATATCCGCGTAGATACTCGCCAGCCGACTTTCCCTCGAGGATCCTCGCCGCACCTGCAAAAAACCGCAGATTGTCGACAGCAATGTCGATTTCTCCCGCCGCCATTGAAAGAGGCTTGCCGACATTGAGCATCTCGAATCTTGCGAGCCGGTCCTTATCGGCGCTGATCCGAGCACTCAACTCCAACAGATAGGCAGAACGTTCGCCTGGCGTGGTGTTCCGCCAGCTTTGAAACGCCTCCTTCGCCCGTCTCACCGCGAGATCCACATCGGCCTTGCCGGAGCGCGGAGACGACGCAACTACCTCTTCGTTCGCGGGATTGATGATGTTGACCTGCTCATCGTTCGCTGACTTCACGAACTCGCCGCCGATGAAGTTCTTTAAAGTGACCATGCTGTTCATCATTTTCCCCTCTTCTTGATTCTCTCGCCGACGATCGGTCCCTCGGATGCCGCTTAACGAATGCCGTGTGTGCGGCTTGGGAGGCCCCAAGAAACTTGCTCAGCAGATGAGTCTCTGTGTGGTATCGCGTCTACCTCGCTCTCAATTTCTCGCTTTCAACGACAGTTCGAACTGAGAGGCGGCCTCCACGGTAACGCGCATAAACACGCTCGAAACTGAGAATCTTGCCAATTGCTGGCAATATCCGGCCAAGGTTCGCACGCCATGGCGGCATCCCCTTGTCTTTGGCCGCGCTTCTCTGGATGCGAAAAACCCCTGCGTTCCACTTTAACAAGCATTCAAATTTGGCTTGTCCTGCAGCGGGCAGAAACCTGTGATTGAAAAGTACCTGGGGGCGAGACGACTAGCTTTGGCTAAGGGCTAAGTTTCAATCTTGGATGGGTCGCGTGTTGAGGAGGACGGCATGAGAGGGCTCCGTTTCTCGGCCAGATTCTGCTATTAATTGGCGGAATAGTGCCTGTTTCTTAGACCATAAACGATCAATCCTTGCGACCGAGCCCCAAGCGGGTGTGGGCGATGTTTTTGAGGATATGGTCTACAGAATGACACAGGAGCACTATCGAATCGGCGTGGATGTCGGAGGAACTTTTACCGATCTATCGCTAATCAACGAGCTCACGGGTGCGTTGAATAACTTCAAAACGCCTTCAACCCCCGATGATCCGTCCGAAGCTATCGAGAATGGGTTGAAGCTGGTGATCGAGGCCGGATTCGATCCGAAGGCAATCGCGCATTTTGGTCACGGCACCACCGTAGCGACAAACATAATCATTGAACGCAAAGGTTCCCTGACCGGCCTGCTTACCACCAAGGGATTCCGCGATGTGCTGGAGATTGCACGGCAACAGCGGCCGCACCTTTACGATTATTGTATTCATCGCCCGGTGCCGCTAGTCGAGCGTTGGTTGCGGATCGAGGTGCCGGAACGTTTTACGGCGGACGGTGACGAAATTGTTCCGTTGGACGAATCCGCTGTGCGTGCCGCAGCTGCCCAGTTCCGCGCAGCAGGGATTGCGGCGGTCGCGGTCTGTTTTGTGCACTCCTATCGATTTGACGCACACGAGAAGCGCGCAGGGGACATCCTGCGTGAGGTACTGCCTGGAATTCCGATATCGCTCAGCTCGGATGTGCAGCCTGAATTCCGCGAGTTCGAACGCTTCTCGACCACGGTGATGAATGCCTATCTGACACCGAGGATAGCAGCCTATCTGGATCGGCTTATGCATCGCTCACGCGATCTGGGGATCCGGGCCGTACCACATACGGTGCACTCCAACGGCGGTCTGATGTCAATGGAGACGGCCAAGGCCTATCCGGTCCGGACCTGCCTTTCCGGACCTGCCGCGGGCGTGGTGGGGGCTGCGCAGGTTGCCGTGGCCGCAGGATTCCCCAATGCCGTGACGTTCGATGTGGGCGGAACTTCTACGGATGTCTCTCTTGTTCTGAACGGACGCGGTGCCTACACGCCCTTGCGGGACGTTGCCGGCTATCCGATACGCTGTCCGATGCTCGATGTTCATGTGATCGGGGCAGGCGGCGGATCCATCGCTTGGGTCGATGATGCCGGCGCGATGAAGGTCGGGCCCCATTCCGCCGGCGCGGTGCCGGGGCCAGTGGGGTACATGCGCGGCGGTACTGAGCCGACAATCACGGATGCAAACTTACATATGGGTCGTCTCAATCCGGTGGCGCTGCTCGATGGTGCCATGCCGGTGGACCGCACTGCGGCGACGCGCGTCATATCGGAAATTGCGGCCAAGATCGGCGCAGCGCCCGATGACGTGGCTGACGGCATAATTCGGATAGCGGTAGCCAATATGGCGCGTGCAATCCGGTCGGTATCGATAGAGCGCGGGTGCGATCTGAATGATTTCGCGCTGGTGGCTTTTGGGGGAGCGGGGCCGCTGCATGCGACCTTCGTGGCGGATGAAGTTGGGATTCCGATTGTTGTTGTCCCAGAGGCTCCCGGAACAATGTGTGCGCGGGGTGTCCTGCTTTCGAACATTTCCCGAAGCTTTGTGAAGTCGCATGTGACAGCGCTCTCGGATGCCAGCTGGCAGGAGGTTCTCGACAACGCAGCGATCCTAACGGCGGAAGCCGAGGGCTGGTTGATCAGCGAAGGCGTCGATGAAGCACTGCGTCAGTACGTCCGTGTTATCGAGGCGCGCTACCTTGGCCAGAACTTCGAGGTTCGCGTCGAAGGCGACATGATCGACGAGGATGCCTTTGTGCAGGCGTTCTACCGCGTCAACGACGAGGTATATGGCTATCACGTCGAGGACCGCGAGATCGAGATCGTGAATGCCCGGGTCGAGGCCATCGGCAACATTGCCAGGCCACTTGAACAACCGCCTATAGTGACTGGCACGGTTGAGGGCGCCCGTCTCGCTACCCGTCTGGTCCACATGGGTCAGGAAAGCGACGGCTGGGCTGAGGCGGGAATTTACGATCGTGCGAAGTTGCCCGTCGGGGCGATGATCGTCGGACCCGCGATTGTCGAAGAACTCACTGCAACGACCGTTCTCCCCTCAAGCTGGACTGCAACGGTCGACAACTGGCGCAACATCATTCTGACTCGCAAGGCGGCCTGAGCCATGACTCAAATCAACGCTATAGACGTAGAAGTGTTCAACAACCGGCTTCTGTCGATCACCGATGAGGTCATGAACACGCTCATCCGCTCCTCTTTCTCCACAAACATCAAGGAACGCAAAGATGCATCCGTCGCGATCTTCGACAAAACGGGGAAGCTGATCTGCCAGGCACTTTACATTCCGATGCTGTTGTCGGGAGTCATGGGTGGCGTGGAGACACTGTTGAAGGGTCGAGGTATCGAGAGCATTCGAGAGGGCGATGTAATTATCTGCAACGACGTCTACCTGGCAGGCGGATCGCACAACAACGATATCTCGATCATCACACCCGTATTCATCGAAGGTAAGATCGAGTATTTCATTGGCAATATCGGGCACCACTCGGATGTCGGTGGCGTCATTCCCGGGTCAACTGATCACATCCTTACCAGCGTCTTTGCCGAGGGCATCCGCATCCCGCACATGCGGATCGTTCGCGAGGGCGTGTTGGACGAAGACCTTCTCTATCTGATCGCACATAACACCCGCGACCCCATGGAGCGGATCCTCGATCTCAAGGTGCAGATTGCCGCCAACAGTCAGGGCGCCCAGAGTCTGCGGAAACTCTCGCAAGAACACGGCTTGGCACGGGTGCAGAAGAGCATGGCCGATCTGCTCACCTATACCGAACGGCGCATGCGGCAAAGGCTCAAGGAACTGCCTGACGGGGAGTACCGCTCAGAGGTCTATACCGATGACGAGGGCGTACCGGGGCCGCGCAAGAAAATCTGTCTCACCGTGTTCATCAACGATGGAAACGTGACCCTCGACTTTGCGGGCACCGACCGGCAGGCCAAGGGCTCGATCAATCTGGGGCCGTATCCTCTCCTTGCGGCGGTTTTCTGCGGCATCAACATGATGGTGGACCCGACGATTCCAGCCAATTTCGGTATGTTCCAGCCCGTCCGGATCGAGGCTCCTGTGGGAACAATCGTTAACCCCGAGTTCCCAGCAGCAATCGGCAACCGCGAGTATACAGCCCAACGGGTGGTGCGTGCGATTACGCTAGCCTTCGCGCGGGCGCTGCCGCAAGACCGGGCTGTGGCCCCATCGGCGGACATCAACACTGGCATGGCGTTCTATGGCAAGCGCCGGTCGGGTGAGCCATTTGTCTATGTCGAGGCCGTTGCGGGCGGCGTTGGTGCGACGCTTTACAAGGATGGAATGCATGGTACCCAGGTTGGGATCACCAACACATCGAACACGCCCGCCGAAGCCCTGGAGATCGAGTTTCCGTTAATCGTGCGCGAATACGGTTTGGCAATCGATACGGCCGGGCCGGGCAGGACCCAGGGCGGGGCGGCGATCATCCGTGACATCGGGTCGCTGGTCGACGGCGTTTCGGTTTCAACGAAGGCCGACGGCAAGAAAAGCCCGGCGCCGGGCATTTTCGGCGGTGGAGAGGGTGGGCGCGCTTCGCTAGAGTACCACCGGGCCGATGGCGAAGTTGAAGAAATCGAGATGTACGTTGTCGACCGCATCATGGCGAAAGGCGATGCTGTGCGTCTGATCACGCCAGGTGGAGCGGGTTTTGGCGATCCGGCCGAACGTGCCCCGGCCGATGTGGCCCGCAGCGTCCGCGATGCCTTCACTTCGGACGATTTTGCGGCAAGGCACTACTCACCCGCCGCATCGAAGGCGGTCTCTTGAAATGAATCGTCGGTTCGACACGGTTGTAATCGGCGGAGGCATCGTCGGGACGACCGCTGCTTATTACCTGGCAAAGGCTGGCAAGCGCGTGGCTCTGGTGGAGAAGGGCCGCATCAACGGGGAGCAGTCGAGCCGGAATTGGGGCGCCATTCGTACCCAAGGGCGCGACCCAAGCGAAATCCCGATGATGCTCGACTGCCTGGACATTTGGCATGGGATCGAGGCGGAGCTCGGCGAAAGCGTGGACTGGCGACAGCAAGGCCAGATGCGAGTAATCTATGATAGGAAAATGCGCGAGCGCTCCGAAGCGTTCATGCCTACCGCTCGCGAGTTTGGCCTTACGACCCGGATTCTGACCCCGAGCGAAGTCGCCGAACTGCTGCCGCATTACGACTCGCGCGACTGTCAGGGTGCGCTTTTTACGCCCACTGACGGCTGCGCGGAACCCGAAAAGGTAGCCTCGGCCTTCGCCCGGGGCGCTGCCCGGCTCGGCGCCGCGATAATGGACTACACAGCCGCTGTGTCTGTCGACACGCAGAACGGCGCCGTCTGCGCAGTCGAGACAGAGCAGGGTCGGCTCGACTGTGAAACCGTCGTATTGGCTTCAGGCGCTTGGACCAGTCTTCTTTTGAAGTCGCTTGGGATCAGACATCCTACCCTTTGGATCCGCGGCACGGTCGGTCGTACCAGCGTATTGCCCATCGAGATGCGCAAACTCGTGGTTTGGGGCAAATGTGCCTATCGGCAACGCCTCGACGGGCGGGTCAACATTGCGGTAGCGGAGGACGGTTTCCACGATCTGATGCTCGACAGCATAGTGCATGGTCTGAAGTTCCTGCCACTGGCGCAGCGCAATTGGCGCAATGTCCGCTTTAGCTTGGGCAAGCCGCTGATCCGCAGCGTGATGGGGGAGTATGCCGACTTCACGACCCATCGCATGCTAGACCCCCGGCCCGACTGGAAGGGGCTCGCACGGGCTTCCAAACGCTTTCTCGAAGAATATCCTGCGGCTGGCCCGATCACCTACGAACGCGCCTGGGCCGGCTATATCGATTACACTCCAGACGAACTCCCGGTGATCGATGCCCTTGCCAAACCCCGCGGCTTATTCGTCGCGGCCGGTCTAAGCGGCCACGGGTTCGGTATCGGTCCAATCGTCGGCAAGACGGTCTCCGACCTGATCGCCAAAGGGCGCAGCGACTATAATCTTGCGCCGTTCAGCTCGCGGCGTTTTAATCACGGATAGTATGGCAAACGAGTCCTCGAAAACGGTTCCAAGTCCCGTCCTGATCGACGTTGTTCTCGCGGACGGCTTCTCCATGCTGACCACGACACTGATCCTCGAGGCACTACGTTTCGTGAACTTGGCCCATCGCCGGAAGGCATTCGACTGGACGATCAAGGGCGTCCAGTCCGACGCCCCCCGTGCAAGCAACGGCTTTACGCTCGCAGCCCAGCTACAATTCGATAGCAATACCCCTCCGGCCGATATTGTCTGTCTGAATGCGTCCTACTTTCCCGAAGCTGCGAGTTCCGCGCGACTGTTGGGCTGGCTCAGAGCTGCGGAACGGCACGGGACGTGGATCTTGGCGGTGGACACGGCGCCCCTGCTTCTCGCCCAAGCAGGGCTACTTGATGGGAGGGCCGCGACTATTCACTGGGAAGAATTCGACAGCGCGCGGGAACTATTCCCCAAGGTCGACTTCCACAGCTCCGGTGTTGAGCAAAGCGGGCGCATCTTCACGTGCAGCGGCGGGATGGCCGTACTGGACATGATGCTAAGATTTCTGGCCCAGCATCAGGGCGATGAGATCTCCCAGAGGGTACGCCAGTGCTTTTTCCTGAATGATGCAGATGCGTCTTTGGTCGCCCGGGACAAGAAACTGTCTACGGCAGTCGAAACCATGCGCCGCTGCACGGCCAAACCGGTACCTCTGGACAATATCGCAGTGCGCGCCAACATGTCGCCACGACAGTTGTATCGACAGTTCGAAGCGGAATTTGGCGTCTCCCCTGGGAAATTCTATACCGCCATACGCCTGCAAAAGGCTCAGTCGCTGCTGTTGAACACGCGATTTCCGATCTCCCAGATCGCCTTTGCCTGCGGCTATTCGACGGCGTCCTGGTTCGGTAAGTCCTACAAATCCTTCTTCGGGATCACCCCCAATGAAGAACGCGCCCGACTGGCGGCTGGAAAGGCGCAATCGGAAAACCGGTTGGCGATGTTCTTCCAACCGAATTCGAGCCTTTTGGTCAATATCCTTGGCCAGGGCGCGACGCCTTTGAGTGCGGACCGTGGCCGGATACTGCCGTAGATTGGCGAGTTTCGCAGTTTCTCGGCTGCACTATGGGCTGAATAGTAGCTGCGAACCGATGGAGAACAATCACATATGTCGGAAGCAACTCGCGTTATACGTCTGACGCCCGACGGGGATCCTGCCAATGGCATGACTCCGTGGGAGACAATCTCGCATGATGGAGTAGTCGTTGGCGAACCAAAAGACCGCAGACATCGTTTCTACATAGGTGATCGGCTGAGACCCGGCCAAGTCCGTGTCGGTCTTTGGGAAGCCACAGCGTACACTGAAAAGATCGAAAACTACCCTAAAGACGAGTTTATGCATGTAATCGAGGGATCGGTTACGATTGTCGAAGAAGATGGGCGCGAAAAGACCTTTGCGAAAGGCGATAGCTTTTTCATGCCATCGGGATTCACTGGTCTGTGGAAGCAAGAGGAAAAGATGAAAAAGTACTTCATGGTTTTCGACGCCTCAGATGGCGGTGACTAACGCCTTGCGACGGCCTTGGGCAGTGGGAGTGCGCAAATGGCCTGGTATTGCAAATCCGTCGATATCCGGCTGTGGCGCAGGTGCTCTCACACTGATTGAGCGGTAAGGAAATTGAGGTAGCACCGCGCTTATGACCGTGAGTGCACCGACCTGCAAGAACCCACCGCTCTCCGATCGAAAACCTCACGGCTGCATGCACCACTCCGGCCGTGCCAGGGCGGTCCGAGACCTATTGGCGGGCTGGTTACCAACAGGCGACTTTAGTGCGCCTCGCTGGTCCAGCCCGTGGGGTTCACTCCAGTCGTCGACCGCCGAGCAATAGGTAAGCGCCACCAGAGCCCTAATCTGGTGCCGGAAGGGCCGGATTTCAGCGTTTCGACGAAGAACGTCGATCCGAAGATCGCGACTATAGCGTGGCCGCAGCTGGTCGTGCCGGTGATGAATGCGCGCTATGTGCTGAGCGCCCGCCAATATGCGCTGGGGCTCGCTCTATGATGTGCTCTGCGGCACGGACGCCATTCCGGAAGCCGACGGCGCGGAGAAGGGGAGGAGCTACAATCCCATGCGCGGCGAGAAGGTGATCGCCTGGCCACCTGTGCCCTTCTTCCGGTGGCTCAGAGCATTGTTTGGCGTGCGAGGCAGAATCCAAATACCCCACAGGGATCCCAGCCTATTCGCTTCAACGACATAGATAGATTGGGTGTTATGGAAACAGGATTGTAGTATCAGCGCCAATCCTCCACTCTTCGACGGCGTCGGCAAAGGGTCAGGAACCAGTGGACGTTCAGGCACTCCGCCCGGAAGGGACCGTTGAAGCTTCGACGCAGTTTATCCGCGCTTTCCCGGCCGGCTGAAGTCAAGCGTAACGCCCTTCCAGGGCCACGTGCAGCGCACGGAAAGGATCGCTTGTGTTCAAATGGGCGTCCCTGAACGTGGCGCCACCGAACCTCGCTGAGACGCTCCATACCACGCCGGCGGCGATCAAACAGTGCAACAGATCCTACAAGTAATTTCACAGAATCTTTGCGACCCAAAATTGCTGACAATGCTACGTTCACCCCAAAGTCTGAGGTCAGGCACCTAGACGCAAAGTATCCCAACTGAGACGCGAGCCGATCTTCCGACGATCCGTATCTCGTCTCGTAGCGGCAAACCATGCTTGAATGAATTCGACGGGGAAGTGATATGGCGACCCAAAATTCTACCCCTCCTATCGGATCTCTAGGAAGCGGGGCGAGTATGTCGATTACAGAACTTATAAAAGCGGCTGCTGATGAAGTTTGGAGGCCATCCATGTATCAACAGATGTTCGGAGGCACTGCTGAGCTTATCGCCGAGGACGGGCAGCAGCCAAGAGTTCATTCTGACGATGGCGAGGCTCTTTGCTGCGGCACATTCGGCGAATTGCTGCAAGGCCAGTTGCCGATCGGCTCCGTTCCCCGGGACCATCACTTCTTGATCACGATGCCCATCGCGCTCTTTGCGCGGGCCTACTTCATGCCGATTGCCTGCGCACGATCTGTAACCGTTTATCCGGCACATAAAGTCAAAGCGAAACGACTGGCTGAAAATCTCGTGATTGCGCTCGGCGTCTCAGGAGGAATCCTCTTTTTGCAATCCGAGATACCCGAAGGCAAAGGACTGGCGAGCTCGTCTGCCGATCTCGTTGCGACTGCACGGTCAATCGCCCGCTGTTTCAGACGTAGAGTTCAGACATCGTTGATCGAGAAGCTAATGGCGGAGATCGAGCCATCCGACGGGGTGATGTACCCCGGAGTAGTCGCATATCAACAGCGCACATGTAGCCTCCTCTCCTTCCTCGGGCAAATGCCGCCACTTGCAATCGTTGGTATTGATGAAGGGGGGACGGTCGAAACCGTCGACTATGATAAGCGGCGAGGTGAAATCTCCGCCAGTCACAGAGCAGAATATCAGCACTTACTCGACCGCGCACGGATAGCAATTCCGCGGGGTGACACGGCCACGATAGGCAGAATAGCTACGGCCAGCGCGCTCCTGCATCAGGAGCGGGCTCCAAAGGAGCACCTGAACTCGATGCTGAAAGCATCCGAGGCTACTGGCGCACTCGGGGTCATAGTCGCGCACAGCGGCACAATGATTGGAATTCTGCTTGATCGAACGGCGGCTGACTTTCCACGGAAGCTTCGATCCGTGCTCTCCCATGTATCGCCGTTCGACAACTCGCCTAGAGTATGTCTGACTGGCTGCGGGTGAGATGAGAGTCCTCTCTGTGCATATGTCGCGAGATCGGTCTGTCCCGTGATGAGTCGTGCGCTTTAAGCCAGGCGCCCTGGACTAGCGACAGCATATGGCGCCGATCGAGCCCGCGATGCGCGGCGAAGATAGCCAGGCCTCCCAAGGCCGAAAGGTAGAACAAATAGGTACGCTGGCCGCCGCCTGGGTGTCCGATAACGGGGCTCGAGCTCATCCGAGCATTCCTCAATCGGGGTAATAGAAACGGCCCGGCATCCACTGAGCAGGTAAGCGCCTCGCCGATCACCTATGGGTTTGGGCTTGATGTTTTCCGGAATCGCCAGGGCATGAGTTCCTCGATCTGGCTCTGTGGATGGCCGTTGATGATGG
>NZ_JAMYPX010000042.1:0-33691 GCF_040320585.1 Mesorhizobium sp. M0663 | reverse complement strand
TCCCAATCTGCAATCTCCCGCGCTCTCAAATGCGGGCAGATTGGCAAGGCAGGAGCGACATTCCTACTTTGCCAGATCCGGACATTTTAACTTAGCTGCTACAGCTTCGAAGTCGCATAAAAGGCAGTGCGGAATGCACAAAGCAGCAGGAGAAGGGGCCCCGTTCATAACGCGTAGGCCCCGCTAACACCGGCTGAGTCCGCAATTCAGCCAATCCGGCCGTTTCTGCCAAGCCAGCGCAGGCATCTTGCGGTTTGTTTCGCGCCGGTTACAAAGCCGGCGCCCCTCGCCGGCTTCGTAGGGCACTTGGTGACGGGAGGTAGGTTGCCAGCCGCGTAAGCCTTTGCCAGTTCTTCCCGGGCCTTCTCGACGCCAGCTTGCGGCGTGTACATGTCGATCAACGCAGGGGTGCCCGACATGGTCGCTGGTAGCCTTCCGCTCGCAAGGCGACAGTGTATGGCCGCCGGCGCGTTCAGATAAGCCGCAGCCGCCGCTTTCCTCCTGTGTGGCCTCTTGCCGCCGCGTGGCTTGTTGGTGACATACGCGGGCCGCTGCTCGTACCAGCAGCGTCGGTGTAGGTAACAAGCATGCCGCCTTCGGCCTTCTTGCGAGCGCCGGGCTTTGTGTAGAAGTGCATGCCAGCAATTTCGGCCACATGGCCATCAAAGTCCGGTCTCATGCTACGCCCTTCAGGAGGCGACAACATTCCGCAAGCACAGCACATCACCCAGCCTAGCGGCTCGCTCCATCCCGTGCGCGGCCCTTCAATCCAGCCCAACGCCCCGGCATATGTCACGCTCTGACGGCCGTATCTGATGCAGAACCTCCGGCCACACTTCGTCGAGCCCATCCTGTGCCGGCTCCACCATAGTTTCAGACGTCACCTCGTCGCCTGGCACGTCATGCGTCTCGGCGTCGTCGGGATTGGCGTCTCGCGGGTTAAGATAACCCTGCGCGCCTTCCGTACGCGTTTGGCCGGTGGTGTCGCGGATCTCTTGCAGCACGGCAAGCGCTGCGGCTGGATCTTCTTTGGCCGGCCAGTGCACCGCACGCATGCCGCCGCGGAAACGAGTGTTGTCATTGTCGGCACGCAGGGCGCCGGTGAATTCCCCAGGTTTGAATTCCGGCTGCCAGGCCGGGTAGTCCCATGATGCGATGCGCGGAGCGGGTAAAGAATAAATCCGAAGGAGGCGGGCGACCACCCCTATGCCAACTTTCTTTCTCACCATTTCGCTCGTTATTAATCTTGCCCTTTCGCGGGAGGGCTGTGTGGTGTTGGAAACAGGTGAGCAGCAATATTATCGGCAGCTTGGCGGCATGAAGAAATCTTAAAAAATGCACTCCGAGATACGTTTCTGGATGTGAAGCTAACGACAATCTTCAATTTGATTCGTATAGAATCGCGTGTTGTGAACGCGTAGTTGAGGAGCTCCCGAAATGAACGCAAAGCTCAAAAGCGAAGCCCGTCGCAAGGTAATTCTTCATGGACACCTTAATAGCGAACCGTTGAAAGATATTGCGACCAACATCGGATGCTCACTGGCGAGTTTAAGAGTCAGCGCCCAGTAAACTCGGTTGCACTCGAACCCCGACGGAGGCGGCGGAATTTCGGCGTGGCTTTCATATGCCGGAACACAAACGGGAAGAAATCTCGCGATTGCGGCGCAAATTCTGGGAATCTTAACAGTGTAATCATCAGATGTCGAGTTAGGTTATTACGGACGGAACTATAACTTGAAGACGTTCTGCAGATCACGAGTAGCTTTATTGGGTAGGGGTATAAGATGACTCTGATGGATAGACATAGTGATCCTGCTTCGGGTAGCCGATACATTGCGACAACGACCAAGTATAACCATGAGGTGCATACGACGCGGCCCTCTTATGTTTTTCCTCCAGATCGTGCATCGGGCGCAGGGGTCGGGGAGCCAAGAGCACGCAGCCTGGAATCCATAACCGGCATGCTTGATCGCATCGGCTGCGGCTATCTCGTGCTGAACCGCGAGAGGAAAGTGCTCGAATGGAACGCAGCCGCTCAAACCACGCTGGAGCGCCAGGGAGAAGTGGCCGATACGGCCAGCGGTCTTTCCGTGGCTTTGAGGCGGCTGCTCGCGAATGTTCCGGCCCATTTCCTGCCGGGCTCATTATCGTGGGTGGTGATCCGCAGCAACGGCGACAGGCCGGTGATATTGAACGAGAACGGGTTTATCGCTCCTGACGGAACGAGCATTGTGGCGTTACTGGATCGCGAGAACAGGTCGGGGCCAAATCCTCAGACACTGCAAAAGATGTTTGGCTTGACGAGCGCGGAGACGCACTTGGCGTTGCGCTTGGCTCAGGGCGATGCGCCGCTGGAGATCGCCCGCAGTTGGCGCCTCAGCCGCACCACGATCCGCTCCCAGCTTGCCTCGCTGTTCGCCAAGACCGAAACGAAACGTCAGGCGGAACTGGTGGCTCTTCTTGGGCGCATTTCAGTCTTGCCATAAGGGCCGTCGTTTGGATCCATCTCAGCAGACAGCCAATCCCGAAACGCTTTGATTTTCCGTTGGGCGATGGCGCGGGGCGGGCAGCAGGAGCATGAATCTCGAAAAAGAGAGTCACTCGCAGGCACCAAAGCCGCAATGGCGTCTACGGACAAGCACACAGGCAGGTGGTTGATAGCTACTGCTGTGCTTGGGGTCGCCTACTTCGTAGCCTCTTCATATTCCCCTGGTTTGATGCGCCTCATCGGCATCGTGTTTGTAATTTGCGCCTTCTACCGCACGCAGAATCCTTAGATATCACCGGCCTTGTGGTTGCCCTATTATGCCCCCGGCCGCTTGTTCTTGACGTAGTCCAAAGCCTGGACGTGCGTCCCGTCGACATCTGTGACGAGCACAAGTTTCGGCGAGAATGCGCTGGTGCCGTCGGTGCCAACGACCTTGACTATCCGTCCGCTTTCCGGGCGGATGGCATCGAATTGGGTGGAAAGGGCGATCATGTCGTTTTGTATCTTCTCTCCTCAGATTGAACCACCGGTTGTCACGTTGCGATTATGCTTTTGCCTGCCTGTCTGTGCCCCTCATAATGGCCAAAGAACCGGATTCAGAAGCATGCTCACAACGTAACAACGAGAGAAAATAAATCTTCCACATGGTCATCAGCTCTTCTGGAAACGGCTTCATGAGATGTTCCGGGTCGGGGTCGTCAGCCAGGTCATGTAGTCTTCGGGCGTCAGAATCACCGGCATACGGATGTGGATCGTCGCCATGAGCGGATTCGGCTCACAGGTCAGCAGAGTGAAGGTGCGGATGTTGTCGCCGGTAGCGGGGTCACGCCAATCCTCCCAGAGCGCCGCCAAGGGCGAACGGCTCGCCGACTTCATCGCGATGGCATAGGTCTGTTTGTTCTTGCCCGTGCCGGAAGATGTCCTTCCATTCAAAGAAGCCGTCGATCGGCATCAGCGCGCGGCGTGACTGATAGGCGGCTTTGAACGTGCCGTTGGTCTTTACGGTCTCGCTCTTGGCGTTGATCGAAGGTGCTGCGCTTCGACCTGATGATAAACGTGGTCTGCATGGAGCAGCCACAAGCATCAGAGGGAGGAGCGCAGCATGAATCATTATGCGGGATTGGATGTGTCAGTGAAAGAGACGCCATTTGCATTGTCGACGAAACAGGCCAGATTTGCCGCGAGATAAAGGTGGCGAGCCATCCGGAGGATCTGGCACGGGTGCTCAAGGAGCCCCAGCTGGTGGGTTGAGCGGGTTGGGCTTGAAGCCGGGCCCTTGTCGCAGTGGTTGTTCGAAGGCCGGCCAGGGCCGGCCTGCCGGTGATCTGCATCGAGACCCGCCACACCAAGGCATTTCCTTAAGGCGCAGGTGAACAAACCGACCGCAATGATGCCCGCGGCATTGCGCAGATGCGCAGATGATGCGAGTCAACCTGTTTCGCCCGGTGCATGTGAAAACCCTGACGAGCCAGAAGCGCCGGGCGCTGCTGACCGCCCGCAAGCTCTTGCAGGAAAAGGCCATTGCCGTTGAGAACGATCCCCGCGGCTTGCTACCGAACTTCGGAGCGGCTGCATCTCGCGTTCGAAGCCGCGCGGCTTGCATTCGGCGTACGGACACGCACATCGCGGATTCCTGCCTACATGCGTGAGCCGGTCGCGGGGCTGCTCGACAAGGGCTTTGCGAGGACGCTCGCGAAGTTGCTTGATCCCGGCAAGCGCGTGCCACTGCCGAAGTCGCCCGCGCCGTCGAGCGACACGATCTATCTCACGGTCGTGGACCGCGACTGCACGACGCCACACTTCTGACTGAGCAGCGACGGCTGATCGGCACAGGCGGCCCGACATCCCCCCAACCCGGACGCCTGCCGCCTGTGCCAGCCCCCAAGCCATTGCGAGCATCTGCGCACGTGGCCAAATTGTCGTTAGCCTCGCATCCGAATACTTATCCGGGCGTACATATCTCGCTCTTGCAGCGCTCTTGCACGCCGTCCTTTGGCTAATTTCGGACGACCTTCGTCAGTCCATCAAAAGCACCACAGCGGGGTGCAGCTTCTTCAGATTCGGCAATGATTTCGATTGCCAGGGTATGTCTGGCGTTCCACGCACGACGAGTCGAACATCGGGATGCTTGCGCACCTCGATGGTAAATTTCGCGAGCAGGTTGATGCCGGAAGAGTTTAGAAAGTGAAGATCCTTAAGATTGAGCGTAATGGAAGCGGGATTACAGGCAAGAACACTGGTCGCCAACGCCGAGATAGGCGCACCGGCCTCGGAACTGGCAAGCCGCATTGCACCGTCGAAGAAAATTTCGCTTCCTTCAGTCCACACACGGTAGTCGTCTGTCTTGATTTCCATAGCCGGGCTTCGTTTCTTCTAGTTGTGAATTTGCGAGATCGGAATAGAGGCATATGTCTCCACGGAAAGCCGATCGCTTTCGTCGGCGGCGCTGAATATCCAAGCCAGGCGTGCGCCGTAGTCGCTCATCAACGTCAGCAATCCAAGTCCGGAGCCTGCCATGTCGGGGTTGGCGGCATTCTCTTCAATTCGCTGTATCAGCAGGTCCACGGGGTCGCCAACCGTGAGATCTGCCAGGAGACTTTGGAACTTAGAGGCATCTTCACCATCGACGTCGTTCGACACCTTGAGCTTGAAGCACTCCGAATCCATCGACGCCTCGATCAAGATCTCACCTGGTGCGCGAAACTTGACCGCATTTTCGATGAGTTCGTTGACCAGATATCCGATACTGTGCCGCACTTCCATGTAGTCATTGCGGGACGACCGGAAGCGCAATGCGAAAAGATCGGCGATGAAGTCCGAGGTCGTGGCACAATGACGCCAACTCAAGTCGAGAGGTCCGTCGAACAGCCGCACGCGACTGACGCTCTCCTTCATCCCGATTGCAATGTCAGGGGTCCCGAACAGCGTTGTCATGGCTATGTGTGCCTTATGATCACGAGGGTGATGTCGTCGTGGATCTTCTGGATCCCGATATGGGCCATGAGATCCTCGATGATCCCGGTTTTGATTTCCTCGGCGCTCCCGCCTTGACGTTTTCGTGCGCTCTGGCAGAGGCGCTCGAACCCGAACAGCCTTCTGTCTTGGTCTTCCGCCTCGGTCACACCGTCGGTGTGCAGCACGATCACGTCGCCACTGCCGAACAGGATGTCGCGCGTGGCAATGAACTTCGAGATGTCATTCTCCAGGCCAACCGGCAGACCCAAATCCATCGTGTCGATGCGTTCGACGTCCCCGTCCGCACGCACGACGAGAACGTCCTCATGCTGGCCGGATAGCGTTACCCGCTCATCCTCGAAGTCAAGGAAGGCCAGCGAGAGATGCTTGCCGGTGTTCGTCCGCTCGATGTTCTTGTAGATCGCTCTGTTCAGCCGATCCAGAAACTGATGCGGATCCCCCTCATTGGTCTCCTGCAGCGCGCGTGCAACGGATTGGACCATGAGCATCAGCACGCCGCTCTCGAGACCATGACCGGTCACGTCGCCGATGCCAATCTTGACCCGTGACCCGTTCTGCAGGACGTCATAATAGTCACCGCCGACCTCGTCGGCCGGCCGCATGTAGGCCGCGATCTCCAGCCCCGGAATCGCTTCGAGTTCGAATTGTTTCGGCAGGACCATCATCTGGATCTGTCTGGCGACCGCGAGTTCAGCACCAAGGCGAACGTTTTCGTCCTGCAGCTTTTCGTTGAGTGCGGAAATCTCCTGATTTGCGTCCCCAAGTTCCCTGGTTCGTTCGTCGACGAGTTGCTCGAGGTTTTCCGTGTGAAAGCTGATCTGCTCAGCCATGCGGTTGAAAGCGACCCCTGCCGCTCCAACTTCGTCGCGCGTTGGGATGCTCACTCGGACTGAATAGTCTTTGGACTGGAGCCGCTGGGCGGCGCTGGCAAGCGCCCTGAGGCCCGCCGTGATCCGCTTCGAAATTCCGAGCACGGCGGCAAAAACGATCAGAAGCGAAACGACGATCGCGGCGATCTGAAAGAGCAGGATACGGTTGGTTGCACGGGAAATACTCTTCTGCGCGGCGAACAGGGATGCATAGATCTCCCGTTCGGGAACGACGATCCCGACCGACATCATTTCGGACTTGATCGGTCCCGAACTCCACAGATTGGTCGGCTTTAATCTTTTGAGGACAACAATGTAGGGTACGCGTTCGCCCTTGTCGGCGAGCATGACATGCTGAATGACACCGTCATTGTTCCGGTCGAGAGGCAGCGACGCGATAGCCGGCTGCGTACTTCCCCGCAGGGACCTCTCCAGGCCGGTGACGCCCTGGGTGCCCGCATCGCTCGATGAAGTCAGGCCGATGATTGCCTGGCCTGACGGATTGATCGCCACGACGTTGCCAGTCGACATTGTGAGAAAGCCGAACCCGGTCTCAGCGATCTTCACACGTTCGACGACTTCCGCGAGTTGATCGAGAGTGATGTCTGCTCCCGCCGTACCAGCGATACCGGTGCGATCGCGCGTCCACAGCGGGTGGAAAAAGCTGACGATTAGCTTTCCAGTGATCGCATCGGTGTAAGGCGCTGTCTGGGTGATATCGTCAGAGACCGGACGTGAGGCTGGATCCCTGGCCCATTGCTGCCATGACCCATAGATTCCCGGAAAGAAAAACTCCCAGAACTCTGCCTTGTTGTGGCCTGGGTAGAGCCGGTCGAAGGTCTGTGCCTGGTCCGTATACGGCACCGTCCTGAAAATCGGCCGTTCCTTTGGACCAATATAATACATTTGCAGCTTGGACGACCCGCTGGCCATGAGCGTCGGCGCAACGAGGTCCAGCACGGTGCTGTCTTCTATTTCCTGCTGAACGCTTGGCAGCGGACTGTGGTCGGCGCCCAGCAGGTAGCCCCAGACGCTGACCACGGAAGGCGCTCCCGGCAGGTTCTGCGCCCAATCGCCCCGCGAGTCGTAGACGACCTTCACGGAGCCCGGCGCCTCCTGCGAAAGCGTGGCTCCGACCTGTTGTTGCCTGCTTGGATCGTCGATCTGGGCCTGCAGCACGCCGGCCAACGCCTTGACGTCCCCATGGACTCGATCGAGCAGCAGGTCGACGCTTAACGCTGTCGATTCGGCATAGGAACGAATGTATTCCTGGTTTGCGATCGTCAGGCCCTCACCGACTTCGGATGTTGCGTCGCGCGACAGCTTTTGAACATTCCAAAGCGCCAGGCCACCGCTTAAAAGGAGGTCGAACAATACCGCGCCGCCAACGACCAATACGAATTTCGCTCGAAAGGAGCGCAGGCCGAATCGCGGTGTGGGCTCATCGTTGGCTTTCATTGCGGCCGTCGCCCCGATGCGACCCAGATCGGCCAACCCGCATAACCCTTGGGGTGGAGCGCAGCGAAAATATGATCCTCGAAGCCCTGCCGGAAGCGTGCGACGAACTCCGGTCCATCGCCGCGTCTGGTCGCCATCTCGCCCGCATAGACGTCCGCCCAGGCCGCAATGACATCGGCGAAGTCCTGCGGATCCCCGTCCAGGTTAGTGACCATGAAGGTCTCCACACGGATGTCTTCGAATCCGGCTTCGATCAGGTATCGCCGGCTCTTAGGCCCAAGCTCGACATCCATCTCGAAATGCCCGAACAGCTTCGCCACCTCGTTGTAGGTCCAACGAATGCTTTCGGCGCGCGGCTCGCCGAGGCAATGCGAATTCTTCTCGTTGGTGATATAGACCCGCCCGCCTGGCTTGCAGATGCGGTAGAGCTCCTTGAGGATGAGTTCAGGTCGATTGAAGATTTGAAGGGAATGTCGGCAGGTGACCAAGTCGAACTGCGCTTGGTCGAGCAGCATCTCCGACGCATCGCCATAAGTATATTCGATGCCCCGGATGTCGAATTCCCGCATCACTCGTCGAGCATAGTTCAGGCTTGATCTGGAGTGGTCGAGGGCGACGATCCGCGATGGCTGAAACTCCTTCTGCGCGAGTACGGCGAAATCACCGATCCCGCAACAGACATCGGCCATGACGATCCCGGGCCTCATGCCGTGTCGCGGCAAGATTGTGCGCTCGTGGCGCCAAGTCATCTTTGTCTGAGTGCGCAGGATGGGTACGAACCCGCCTTCCTCAAGAAAACCCTGCCCCGGATAAAATTCAGTGTCATACTCCTCGACGGTGATGTTCGGTTCAATTCCGCTCAGGCGACCGAATTTTCGCGAGGTCCATCCGACGACGCTTGACGTGATGACGACGAATTTGAGATCGGGTCGAGCGCGACAAGCGTCGATGATGATCCTCGAAAAGGTGTGAAACGCCGCATTGTTCATCTGCGTCAGGCGCCTGACATTGACGTAGAGAACGCCGCGCACACGGCCGATCGCATCGCGAAGTAATGCTATGCTGGGCCCAAGCTCATCGATCGCCTGAGGCCGGACCACTCCCGATATGGAGAACTCCTGGTTGTTCGCGTCGTATTGCGCCTTGAAGCGCGGGAGAAGGTCGTAAGGGCTCAATTTTGCAGGCCCTCGAGCGGAAGATCCACGACAAGCTTGATTGCATCGCCGTCCGCGTCCTCGATCCAGAGTGTCGCGTTGTAGTCGACAGCCAGTTCCAGGAGTATGACCTCGCGGCTCGGCGCGAGATCCCCGGACACCGAATTGAGGTATCGCTCTCTGGCCTCTATTCCTGCAAGTTGCGACACGGCTTCTTCGTAGAATTGGCGCTCCTCCGGCACGCAAGGAAATGTCAACTCGATCCTATCCGTCGCGCCATGGCGAGACACCCTGCATGCCAGTTCGCCGTCGGCATGGCGAGTACGAAAGGCGACTTCCAGCAATTCGTTGAAGGCGGAGGAAAAGAGATTTGAATGGTGGACCGAGTCTGACCTGTTTTGACTGATCATCCGGGCCACGTATGTCGAGACATAATCGCAATGCTTCCAAGCGGAGACAAAAGCTTTGATTTCCATGTCGATCTGGATCATCGGCTCAAAAGTCGGCTCGCCAGCCAGGTCATGATGAATAGGTCCCATCGGCATCTCACTTGTTCCATCAGTATTGAGCTCTCGCGGGGTGATGGCCTCCGCGATGAAAAATTTCTCCGCGCCCGTGATGAGTCTGTCTCGCACCCACTCGAGGAATTGCGCGGTATCTGCCTCGATCATTCTAGAATCTCCGCCTCACCGTTAACGAAGGCCGCAAGGCGCTAGAGCGCTTGTTTTGATTCCTCCATCGCGCGTACCACCCTCAGCGGGGACCGCCTGATGAAACCGCTGATCGCCTCGGCTCCAAGCGGCTTTCCCAGGAAGTTGCCTTGCAGGCAATCGCAATTCTCCTTGATCAGCCACCGTGCCTGTGCCGGCGTCTCGACCCCCTCGGCAGTGACATTTATCCCGAGGCCGTGCGCCAGATTCATGATCGATCGCACGATCGTTTGGCTTTTGAGATCGGTCTCCAAGTCCGCAATAAAGTACTGATCTATCTTCAACGTATCGAAGGGAAAATTTTTAAGGTAGCTCAACGATGAATAGTATGTTCCAAAATCGTCTAGCGATATTCGAATTCCCAAGACATTCAGCGTATTTAATGTGTCTATGTTGTCGATCGTCTTCTCAAGTAGAACCCTCTCGGTTATCTCAAGTTCAAGTCTGTCGGCTTCAAGCCCAACTGCGTCGACGATCTGAGCGACGGTGTCCGTCAGCAAACCGCTAAGGAACTGAGCCGGCGACAAGTTCACTGCGACTGTCAGCGAGGAAGGCCACGTCAACGCCTGGCGACACGCTTCCTCGAGCACCCATCGTCCAATCTCGTCCATCAGACCGTCGGCTTCGGCGATCGGTATGAACACGTTGGGTGGAATGATTCCGAGCTCGGGGTGCCGCCACCGCAGCAGCGCTTCGAAACCGGTCACTGACGAGGGAGGCTGAATGAGCGGCTGATACTCCAGATAAAGCTCGCCGCGCTCCAGCGCGGTTCGAAGGCTGCGCCTCAGATTCTCGCGTTGCTCGAGCAAGAGCAGCATCGAACGGTTGAATGTTCGAGCGCAGCCGCGTCCATCTGTCTTGGCCGCGTAAAGAGCAATGTCAGCGGCTTTCATCAACTGTTCGCCGTCGGTCCCGTGCTCCGGCCCGAAAGCAATTCCGATACTCGAGCCGACGAACACGGGAATGCCGTTGATGACGAACGGGCCCTTGAACGCGTCGACTAGAGATCCGGCAAGGCGCTCAGCCTCTGCTGGCTGCTCCTTTCCCAATTGGATGACAGCGAACTCATCGCCGGCATACCGGTAGGCGGATTCGCCGTCCTGCAGCGAGTCGCGGATACGACCCGCCGCGAGTTGAAGAAGAGTGTCGCCTGCTCCATGGCCGAGCGTGTCGTTGACCGCTTTGAAATCGTCAAGGTCGATTTGCAGAAGGGCGGCTTTCGGCTTTGATCCGCCGAGGGCCGCCATTGCCTGCTGGAGCCGCTCGCCGAATCGCCGCCGATTCTGCAGTCCAGTCAGCACGTCGTGCGTCGCCTGATGGAGCAGAACTACATGTTCTTGTTCCTCGGCTGCGCTCCGCCCGCCGTCCTCCCTTAATTCGATGATACCCGCACCATTTGCCGTGGGGAACACAAAAACGGACCGGTGCGCTCCGCCCGATGTTCGCGGCAAGTCGATGCTGGCCGGAGAGCCACCCTGGAACACACGAAGAAATTCGTCGCGATGGCTCGCATCGAGAAAGCTCGGGTAGATCTCCCAGATGGCGGCGCCCGGCGCTACCGCGCCTCCGTACAACCCTTTGAGCCTGGCCGCGTAGTGCGTCAGGCGGAAGTCACGGTCATAGAACGACAAAAGTTCGGTCGTGTTCGCCAAAAGGTCTGCGAGAACCCCATCGCCGACACTTGGAGCGTCGCTCGATGAAGGCCCCTCACTCTCCGTGCCGACGCCTGAAGCCTCTGAGGGCAAGAACCACCTCCATAGGCGGTGCAGACTCGCGCCCCCCAGTCGAGAAATAGCATAACTGTCAAGCTTGGCAAACTTTCAAATCGCACTCTTAATAAGAGCCCCCCGCAGCCTAGTTCCATGTATGCTCCGCCGTGATCGGCGGCAAATTATCGATAACGATGAACCGTCACAGTTCGTTAACAAACCGTGAATTGGTGAGAATCAGCTGTGTGATTAATGCGCAGTAGGCGCGACACGAAGATATTGTGGCCCATGAGGCGGCGTGACCTTCGCCGCCCCGGGCAACCCCTCTTCTAAGTCCGCCCAATCAGCTTCGCGATCCTGTAATCAGTTTCCGAGCGCCTTGAGCCAACCTTCAAAGGAAGAGGCCTCCTGGCCTCCGGCATGCGAAACAGAGTGGGCGGGGCGCGGCAATACCACAGTACTGCGGCCTTCGCGGGGGCTGTAACCGAATTCCTTGCTGAATGCCCGGCTGAAATTAGCCGCTGAACTAAACCCGAAGGCTTCAGCAATTTCAACAATGCGCCGGCTGTCCGCCGGATCGCTTAGCGCAATATGGGCTGCTAGAAGGCGGCGACTTTGTATGTAATGGAGAACACCGCCGCTTGGTTCGAACAACTGATAGAGACGAGAGCGCGAGACGCCGAGCGCCCGGCACATTGAATCCGGTGTCAAATGAGCCGCATCCAGATTGTGGTGTACGTATCGACGCGCTCGCTCCATTAGCGCGACACTCGTCAATAGTTCGGCGGCCGCAACCTGTTCCGCCGGAGGCCCGAGGCAGGCAATGATCATGCTGCGTGTTGCGTGCACGATGCGGGGCAGATCGTCAGCCGTGAGGCTGCGCAGCCTTGCTTCGATGCTGTTGACGTAATCGAGCAAGACGTTGGCAAAGTTGCCCGACAGAATTGAATTGTTCTTGGCGTCCAGGGTTGCCGCCGCATCGGCGAACAAATCGCGCGGCAAATAGACAAAGAGACTTTCGGAGTCCGTTGTCCTCCCGCGAAACGGGTAGCCAAGCGATCTGATCTCCAATTTACCCGGCTGGTTCTCCGCTACACGGCGATCGACCTCCGTCCACGACCGGCCAGTACGTGGCAAGGCGATATACCAGTGATCGATCGAGCTGGACCGAAGCTTCGCGGCAGAACGCATATAACTATGTGCCGGTGCGCGCTGTTGAACGATCAGCATGCCGTCGAGGTTCCAAGCCGTGTGGTCGGCGGGAAAGCCATCGTCGAGCGATTTGTCATCCGGCAACCTGACCTCGACGAGCGGTGCCATATGGGCCTGCCAAGCGGCGAATTGATCCTCTGGCGCCAGTTCGAGTGTTGAAAAGGGCAAAGGTTCGAGCGCCGGCGCAAGTGACGGGGCACCCTCATTGTAAGGTTGAGCTTCGCGCGGCCAACGACGTCGATCACGCTCCAGCGCCTGCCTCGCAAGCGCCTCCTCTTGCCTTTTAGCATCCATCGCGTGGTGTCATATCCGATTCGGGTATGCCCATGCCCCTCTCAATCATGTGGTGTACCTCAGGCATCTGGCAAGACTGGCCGACTCGAGGCGACTGAAACGGCGATCACGCTGGATTACAGTCAGAAATGCATGCCGAGATAAGTTTCTGGATGCGAAGCTAACGACACTCTTCAACCTGGTGCGTATAGAATCGGGCATCATGAAAGCGTAGTTGAGGGGACCGCTGAAATGAACACAAAGCTCAACAGCGAAGATCGTCGCAAGATAATTCTTGATGGGTACTGTAACAACGAACCGTTGAAAGACATTTCGGCAAAAATCGGATGCTCACTGGGGAGTTTGAAGGTCGCGGCCAGTAAACTCGGTTGCACTCGAACTCCAAAAGAGGCGGCGGAATTTCGGCGCGGATTTCACGTCCCGGAAAACAAGCGGCAGGATTACTATAGACTTATGATTACCGGACAATATAAAGCCCGTGAGTGTGCGGTTATGCTAGGATTAATAAAGGAGCAATCAGGAACCAAGTAAATTGATTCCTAGTCACTGCAGATGACAATATCATTTTGACAGCCACCGCTTCAGCGGTTCATCAGCCAAAAGCCCGCCGCAAGCACGGTAGCGGGCACTGAAAGGTTCGCACAGATGCTGCCTCGGCATTTCAATCGCACCTGCCTCAGCCCTCATGATCTGGCTATTTGCGAACGCGTGTTCGATCAGGTCTGCGCGGATGAGCATCTCGACCCTTTGGACCCGGCGGCCGAAATCTTGACGGTAATGGTCGTGGCCATTTTTCGAAATGCTCACGCCGGCGAGCGCGAACTACTTGCGGCTGTCAAGTCTCATCGGCAAAAGGCTGCGGGAAGGTGCGTCGCATGAATCCGTTCAGTCGCGACGCGCTGTTGCCAAGACACCGGACTTGAAAACCGCCGCGGGCACGGGTTCACAGTGGTTTCAATACTACTCCCTCCAGCGGTTGATATTTGCTTCGGAAGATCGTTTTTGGTGCAAGCGGACCTTGCTGTCGCGGAAGTCTCGATTGCTGCCATCTTGGCGCAAGCGAGTGCGCCGATGGTTTCGCGGCTATCCCCTAAGTCCCTATTCGGTCGCGTCCGTCTCGCTTTCGTCACCGATCGAGCACCGGCAAATATAAGCTCGTTTCCAGACATTCTCGCAGAATGGTCTCACGACTCTAAAGGGGGTACAAATTCACACGGCAAGGCGGGCCGACCGGTGGTGAACATCAGCCGAGCCTATCGGCTCACGCCACTCTGCAGCCAGAGAGTTGCATTTACGCTCTTCAACATCGTTAAAAACGTACGGAGGTTTCCCGAGACTCGGCTGCCCGCGGCGCGCATGGTCAGGGGCAGGGAGGAATAGACCATGCGCGAATTGCCCAATACCATCGACGCAGACGTTCTGATCGAAATCGGCAGGCGTTTAGATGACCGCGCGAAATCGACGCCCGTGCCGGTCCACAAGCTTGCATTGTTAATGCGGCAGCGTTCAAACGCCAGCCTTCCGGTTGAATCGATGGAAGAGTTGATCGTGAAGATGGCCATGACGCGGCAATTGCCAATGATCTTCGATTTGCCTGACATTGACACGGACGATGTGATCTCGATTGCCTTGGCACGCGCGTCTTGAGACTTGCCCTCGAGCGCAAGTTCTGTTGCTCCACCAGAAGCAGCAGGTGCTGCGGTTCGGCATGACGAAACCTGGCCCAGATAGCGTACATCGCCTTGCGCCGAGCTGGTGAAGTGGAATGGGCTGTGAGTGCGTCCCTTTACGAGCCGATGAACGTCTATAAACCGCAGGGACCCGATATCGGCGTCGTTGACGGTCCGTTTGAGTATTTGACGGTAGCAGGAATAAAATTTCCGCTGCCATTCACCACTCGGATGACGGTGGTGCGCCTATCGAACGGCGATCTGTTCCTTCATTCGCCCATCAAGTTTGCTTCGAGGGTGGCCGAAGAGTTACGGAACTTGGGCAGAATTCGCCATCTCGTGTCACCCAACCAGTTTCACTACGCTCATATCGGTGAGTGGTCGAAGGCTTTCCCTGAGGCAATAACATGGGCATCGCCCGGAGTCCGGCAAAGAGCACGCGCACGGCACGCGGATGTGACGTTCGCACGAGATTTGGAGGCCGATCCGCCGGAGGAGTGGCGGCGGGACATGGACCAGATGCTGTTTCCCGGTGGCTACTTCAAAGAGTTCATATTCTTCCACCAAGCTTCAAAGACGCTGATCCTTACAGACACGATCATCAATCTCGAATTAGACATGATCGATGAGCCTTGGCGCACGATGGCCAAGCTGACTCGGATGGCTCACCCGCACGGGCGGACCTTCTTTGGCATGCGGCTGCCAATTCTCCTGCATCGACGGAAGACACAGGCAGTAGTAAGCAAACTCCGGTCGTGGCAGCCGCGGCGGGTGATTCTCAGTCACGGCCGCTGCTTCGATGCGAATGAAGACGAGATTGTCCGTAGAATATTCGGAAAGTCGGCTTAGTAACGCTGTGGTTTGGGAGAAGCCAAATGTCCATTTCGGGTCGGCTCCGGCCGCTCGGCCTCGATCGCTTCAACGACCGCTCCTGGCGCTCCTTGCTCGTTTCGATGGACGACGAAGGGCAAAGTTCACACTCCCAGCCGACGCTGGCTGTCAGTGTAGCACGTGGTCGCCGCATCTGGGCAGTAGTGACCTTGCAGCACCTCCTCGGCCCTCATCCTGCAATCTACGTCGATAATCGGATGGCCACTGGCGAAGCCTACACGCTCGAAGTAGTGTTGCCGCGTGCCGCTTATGGGACGAGCCGCCATGCCTCTTCGAAGCTGAATAACCTTCTCGGCGGTGATCGCACTGCTGCAGGCGGTAGTGGGAGATGAAGCTTTCATCCAGTGGCGATTAGAGCCTCGGCCGTTTCTGTTACGCCGTATGGCGCGGTTTGAGCAACCGGCGGAGACGCGAAGCCTTCATTGAGCGCAGCGTCGGAGCCGGTTGCGGCGGATCGAAGGGGTACCGGGGGGGGTCGTCGCGCGAGCCAGTTATCCGATCCCCGCTCAGAAATTCCTACCAAATATTCCTGACTGTTGCGGCCCAGCACCGTACCAATTGTACAATTAGTACATGGCCTTGATGCCGCTCAGGTAGGGAGTAGAGAGCGTGTCCCTGGGGGGCTGGATGAGCGTCGCGCAAAGGGTAGGTCCGCTTCTAGAGCAAGCAATCACTGTACTCCTCAACAGGGCGGACCGTCGCGACACGGTCTCGATGAAAGCGGCACTACGCGAAGCTCGGGAGGCTGCGCCTTATTTGGTGGCCTCCGACGAAGAACTAACCGAGGCGATCGTCGAGGCAGCAACTGCCATGGGCCTCTGCGTGGCTTTCGACTCTCGCGAGTAGCTGTCAGCCAACTTCAGTCACTGTGGCACATCGCAACGAAAGCGCGCCGTCCTGCGCCATTTTCAATAGCTAGAGGAGGTAATCCGCAATTACCTTCGCAACCTGCTCACTCTGCCTGTAGAACGGGAACTGGGCTGAGCAAAAGTATTTGCTGGAGGAAATTGATCGGGCCGACAAAGAGTGACGTATGGCTCTCCACTGGTTCAACCCTCCGGTCCCCGTCAAGACCGAGCGTCCCGGGATCATCCGCAACGTCAACAACGCCGAGACAGCCGGCGAGGAGCTGATGAAGTGGACCAAGCGTGGCCCTTGCTGGGACCTCGCGGTGCGCGTTTGCATGGCCGTGATATTCGACGAGATGGAAGCTGAGGAGGCTCGCAAGGCATTCCTGGCTGCTGCAAAAGAGGAGGGGACATTACTCCCCCAATGAGAACTAGCTAAATTGGATGCGGTATAAGGTTCTAGGTGTCTATTACCAACACCGCCTTCGCGAAAGGAGCCCGCCGCCAGTGAGGGAGAGGCGACGGACCCCCCCACAGCGGCTGCACATCCACGAAGAATCCCGCTGCCACCTCTAAACCCGCGAGGGCCTACATCGTTCCCTTAGCTGCGGCTAAAGCGGGGTTGGTCGGCGGGCTCTTGCCGCTCTAAGTTCCCCCTTATGGGTCCTCTCTGGTTCTCTCCACCGGTCTACGTGAAGACGAAACGTCCGGGCATTCGCAATGGGGTCAGCCACGTCGAGGGAGCCGCCGAGGAGCTCATGGGGTGGGACACAAAGGGCCCGAAGTGGACCAAGGCTGTCCAATCCTGCGTCGATGCATTCGAGGGCAAATCCTCCCCCCAAGAGGTCCGTGAAGCCTTCGAGGCGGCTGCCAAGGAGGCCAACGTGTATCTCTCCCCTGAGTAGGAGGTATCATGGCGCCCATCTGGTTCGTCCCTCCGGTGTTCGTGAAGACTGAAACCGGTGTCAGGCATGGCTGCAACAATGCGAGGGCAGCCCTTGAGCAGCTCAAAACGTGGACCCGGAGAGGACCCTGCTGGCATAAGGCGGTGACGCTGTGCCTGTCAGATCTGGAGGGCGATTCGATTGACCCTCAGGTGGTGCGAAAGGCCTTTGAGGCTGCCGCAAAGGAGGCCAAGATGTATCTCTCCCCTGAGTAGGAGGTGTCGTGGCAACCCATTGGTTCTCCCCTCCGGTGTACGTCAAGACCGACCGACCTGGGGTCACCTACGGGTGCAACAACGTCGAGGGTGCCGCCGAGGAACTCATGAAGTGGACCAAGATGGGACCTAAGTGGAGGAAGGCTGTGCAACTGTGCGCCGACGCCTTTCAGGACCGTGTCACTCCGGAAGAGGTCCGTCAGGCTTTCGAGGCTGCTGCCAAGGAGGAGGGGGTGCTCCGTGAGTAGCAGGCCGGTGCCCATGGCTAGTTGGGAAGGACCCGCTAGGCTGTCTGAATGCTGACCAAGTCCGCGCTGCTCGAAATAGACCCGGATACGAGAGCATTCACTCTGGTCGGCGCATTTATGGGCCATTTTGCACTTCTTGAAACTGGCATCGGAGCTTGCTCTGGGCGAGGTACTTGGCGTCAATGGGGCACGTTGAGGTAGGGGGACCGGAACCGGAATGTCAGGCTTCGAAAGCCGATGGCAGAAACCGGATACGCTGTGGCGGCATTTGAGGGCACGTTCCTGCTCTTGATTATTGCCTGTGAGCTGTGCGCGAAAATCGGGAATGGAAGGGCCGGAGGCAGGAAGCACGGCCTCAGGCCGAGGCGCTAATCAAGCGGGTCGGTAATGATCGCGAAAAGCTCAACACGGCCGGCAGCGAAACTAAAGAAGTAGTCGCGCGTTGGACGGCGTATAACGCTGTTTCGTCTCTGAGTATGGTTTAGGTCAGAGTGGTCAAGCCAACGTCGCGTAAGGCAATCAATGCGTCGAGCGCTAGTCAAGCGAAGTCGCCCGCTCGTGACGAGGTCACTTTAGCGCCGCCCGCTTTCCGGCCGGTCCAGCTCGCAACGCTCGTGGACACGGTCCCTGCCGGCGATCGTTGGATCCATGAGATGAAATACGACGGCTATCGTATTCTCGTTGCCGTCGGCGGTGGCGAGGCGCGAGCCTACACACGATCTGGCCTGGACTGGTCTAGCCGTTTTCCCTCGATCCTCTCTGAGGCTCGCAAGCTCAAGGTGCGCTCCGCCCTGATTGACGGCGAGGCCGTGGTTGTCGATGCGGAAGGAAGATCTAACTTCCAGGCGCTTCAGAATGCATTGAAGGGTGCCCCGGCGACTATCGACTTTTATGCATTCGATCTGCTGCAGCTCGACGGCGAAGATCTGACAAGGCTTCCTCTTGTTGAGCGCAAGGCGAAGCTGGAGGCGATCTTGCCTGCGAAAAATCCGGTCCTTCGTTACTCCGACCATATCCTCGGCCGCGGAGAAGAGCTGCTCGATCGCTTCTGCGCTGCCGGCCTTGAGGGCGTCATCTCAAAGCTCGCGGATTCGAATTATGTGGCGGCCCGCGGCGCAAGCTGGCTGAAGATCAAATGCATCAGGCGACAGGAATTTGTGATTGTCGGCTGGACGCCGTCCGACAAGGTCCGCGCGTTTCGGTCCTTGATCCTTGGCGTTCATAACGGCGGCAAGCTGCGTTACGCCGGGAAAGTCGGCACCGGCTTCGATACCGCTGAACTTCTTCGTCTCTTGAAAATCATGGCGCCGCTTGAGCAGAAGGCCGCGACCGTCGACGCACCACGCGCCGAAGTGCGCGGCGCACACTGGCTCCGTCCGAAACTGGTCGCTGAGATTGCCTTCACCGAAATGACAAATGAAGGGACGTTACGACATCCGAGCTATCTTGGTCTCCGTGAAGACAAGAAGCCGGAGGCGGTCGTGCTCGAGACGGAACGTCATGCAGCCGATCTCGCCGCGTCTGCGACAACCGCCATCGCGATAAGTAACCGTGACCGCGTCATCTATCCGGAGTCCAACATCACCAAGGGACAGCTTGCCGACCATTACGCAGCGGTCGCGGCGATCATGCTTCCTTGGGTTGGCAGCCGGCCGATCAGTCTGGTTCGATGCCCACAGGGCCGCGCGAAGAAGTGCTTCTTCCAAAAACACGACGCCGGCAGCTTTGGCGACAAAGTCCACCACGTCGGCATCACGGAGAAGGACGGGCACGAGGAACCATATCTCTATGTCGACGATGCCGACGGACTCATGACTTGCGTCCAGATGGGAACGATCGAGCTGCATGGATGGGGGGCTCGGATCGAGGATGTCGAAAAGGCCGACCGCCTCGTGTTCGACCTCGACCCCGATGAAGGCCTCGATTTTGAGGCCGTCCGCGCCGCTGCCTTTCAGTTCCGCGCTATTCTTAAATCTCTGGGGCTTACGACTTTCCCGATGCTGACGGGAGGCAAAGGAGTGCACGTCATCGCGCCCCTCACCCCTGGCGCCGAGTGGCCAGAGGTGAAGGACTTCGCCTCTCGCCTGGCGCAGGCGGTCGCCCGGAGCGATCCGGCCCATTTCACGGCCGTGTTGTCAAAGGCGCGCCGCAAGGGTCGCATCTTTGTGGACTATCTACGCAATCAGCGCGGGGCGACCGCGATCATGCCTTACAGCGCGAGATCACGTCCGGGCGCTCCTGTCGCGGCACCGATCACGTGGGCGGAGATGAAGACAATAGACGCGCCCTCTCATTTCCACGTGGGCGATGCTCCTGAATTAAAGAAACGCGCAGTCTCCAAAACTCTGGCTGGATGGGGTCGCGCTGACCAATCCTTGCCCAATCTGTAGCGTCCGACGCGGGAAGAGGCAGTAAAGCCGGGATTCAAAGGGCAACGCGGCGCTCACGGCCTTGCCTCATTGGAACCTGCGGAGATCGGTCTCGTTTGGCTGAAGCCATGGCAAAAATCGATCCTAGGACCGTCGCCAGTCTTTTAAGGGAATACGCGCAACGGGCGTCTATGCGCGGCGACAATCCCTATCGCACAAAGGCATACTTGCGCGCGGCAGACAGTCTGATGGCGCTGTCGCAGCCGCTTGATCGGATCATCGCCGCCGGCGCCCTCACCAAGATCCCGGGGATCGGTGACGCGATCGCAGACATCGTGACCAAGCTTTACCAAACCGGCACGCACCCAAGCCTTGAGAAGCTGCGCGAGGATGTTCCAGCGGGCGTGATGGAGCTGTTTGCCATACCCGGGCTTCGTCCCGATAAGATACTGAAGCTTCATCAGGCGCTCGGCGTGAACTCGCTGGCGGAGCTCGAGGCCGCAGCGAGAGAAGACCGCATCCGTCCAGTCAAAGGCCTCGGCGCCGCGCTTCAGACAAAGCTGCTGCAGAACCTGGCCATCGTGCGAAGCGGCGAAACGCAACTTCACCTGCACAAGGCCGCCGCTCTTCTCCACCATGCGGTCATATCGGTAAAGCAACAGCATCCAGAGTTTTCGCGCGTGGAAATTGCAGGTGACTTCCGACGCGGTTGCGAGCTCGTTTCCGACTTCGCCCTGGTAGCGCAGGCCAGAAAGTCGACTGGAATCGAGGATATGGCCCTCAGGCTTGTTGTCACGGACAGGAAGCACTTTGGCGCGAGCCTGCTCGAGGCAACCGGTTCGGCAGACCACCTTGAGCAACTGAAGACGTTCGCGGCCGACAAGGGATTCACCCTAAACGCCGACGGGCTTCATCGCGGGAGAAAGCTGATCGCGTCAGCGACAGAAGAAGAAATCTACCAAGCTCTAGACTTGCAGTTTATCGAGCCTGAATTGCGCGAAGGCAGGGACGAGATTGAGCGAGCGGCAAAGCAGAAGCTACCAACCCTCGTCCGGGATGAAGATCTGCATGGCATCCTGCATTCCCACACGACCGCATCCGATGGCACCGAAACGCTTGAGGCAATGGCTGAAGCCACGCGTAGGCGCGGTTTCGAATACTATGGTGTCGCCGATCATTCGCAGTCCGCTCACTACGCAGGCGGCCTTTCGTTGCAGGAGATTGCTGAACAGCACCGCGAAGCTGACCGGCTGAACAAGGCATACAATGGAAAATTTCGCATACTGAAGGGCATCGAGGCGGACATCCTGGCTGATGGCTCGCTCGATTACCCGAATCATATTTTGGAGCACTTTGATTTCGTCGTCGCGAGCGTGCACAGCCGCTTCAAGTTGCCCAAGAAGGAACAGACGGAGCGTATCATTGAGGCGATCGGAAACCCTCGGACGACAATTATCGGGCACATGACCGGTCGCCAGCTGTTGCGCCGGCCCGGTTATGATCTCGACGTCGACAAAGTCCTCAAAGCGTGTGCGAAACACGGCGTCGCTGTCGAAATCAACGCACATCCGTGGCGACTCGACCTCGACTGGCGCTGGCATCAAAAGGCACTCGATCAGGGCTGCATCTTCAGCATCAATCCGGACGCTCATTCGATCCGCGAGCTCGACCACATGCATTGGGGTGTCGAGATGGCGCGCAAGGGCGGTGTCCCTGCGAAGCGGGTCCTGAACGCGATGCGTTTGACGGCCCTCCTTGCGCATCTCGCACGGCGCAGGCAAACGTCCTAACCTGCTTGTGCGCCCGGCCTATCAGCGCAGGAGTCCGTCATTCTCAAAATCTTCCCAGCCGCGCAAACTGGAGTGCGCGTTCTCATCGGGGCCGTAGCCAGCTGAAGCTGCAGTTCCGCGACCGCTTCTTTGAGCGCGTTTCATAGCGGCCTTCCCTGCGGCTCGCCGCCTATTCTCTGCAGCTGTCGCTGCGTCCTGTTCGCGCCAGACCGTAACCAGGTCGCGGTCAAGCACATCCTCCACGTGCTGCGGGTCGAACACGTGAAAGGTGATGTTCCTTGCCCGCCCGCGGAGTTTCACCGTTTTCCTCCCGGCGCTCTGCAAGCGACCATCTTTCAGCCAGCGGTGCCGTTCGGCCGTCGAGATCGTCAGAATGTCCTCGATTTCACGGGGGATTACGGGCAGGTCTTCGATATTCTGCAGTGCTTTGGATACGATCCCGAATACCACCTGCACATCATTCTCGGCGCCCCCAGACAGGCGCAGGGTAAGCACGCGGGACTCGATATTGAGCAATTTCCTGAACTCCGTTGGAAGGCGGGCGCGTATTTCGAGAAAAATACCCCTCGCTCTGACGGACGATCCAAACGTTGCAGCCGGGGTTAAAGGCCACTCTCCAATCAGCTTCGCTGTTGCATTGGTTTTTCGGCGCGTGGACATGCCCCTTTATATAGGTCACCGATTGTCGGCAGCGATGAGCCGATCGCAAAGCCAACAGAGTTCTAATCCGCCAGCGGTCTGAACCACGATGCCCAAAGGCGCAACCACGATTGTTAGCGGGGCCGCTGATTGTCGTCCCCTTGCGCTTACCGACATTGTGCTTCACCCGTTCCGGGCCTCCTTCTTAAGCGCAGTAACTTTGAAACAAATCCTGCCGGCAGGCGTTCCAGCATGGCGGGCGGCGTTGCCGGAGGACCCAATGCCCGACGAATACAATGACATCGTCATCCCCCAAGACCACGATGCATCGCCACTTCGGGAGGAGGAGTATTTCGTCCTCTGCCCGGCGTGCGGCCAGGCGTTCGACATCAGGTGTATGGCAGAGGCGCTTCATCACAACGAGCTAGGCCACGAGCCATACGACCTCGACTCGTAGTCGGCAGTGATCGACGACCGTCGATGAGTGTTTGGAGATGTCCCTTCACGGCCTCTGTGCGAGCCGGGTCGAGACCAACACCGAGGGTAAGCTCTCGCTCATCTGGCCGGTCGCGTTGCCGACCGATCGGCCTAGAACGAATCCCTGTCGCTAGGGCGGACCTTCGCCGGCACGCTATGTCTTGACAGATACCTTGCGGGCTTTCAGCAACGACTTGATGCCGTTGCGGTCGTTGTCGATGCGGCCGCGGCCGTGACCAACCGAAAGCTTCGACAACGCATGCACCGCATGCGACAGGTTGTTGTTCATCCAGGGCGACGGCGCCTACTCCACCGCAACCATGTCACCCAGTTCTGTCACGACGCTCCGAAGCAGACCTGTTGCCGGCATCGGGTGCCGGGACCAACATGTGATCTCCATAATGCGTAAAAGCCGGAGGCCCATCGCCGGCAACAAGGCGCTCATTGCAGAGAAAGGTTACGATCGATCGGACGCCGCGTTGCCTTCACGCGAAATGTTGCTGGGCGCCTCCTTCGACAGCGCGCACGTGCGACACGTCCTGGCCGGGCGCGCCGCCAGTTGCCGAGAGCGACGATCGCGAATGCGCGAGCGGCTGGACGGCAGGTGAAGCGGGGTCGCGATAGGCCCACATCGGACTTGCTTCACCAGTAGTCCGAAGCCGCCAGCGACGCACTAGGCTGGATTCGTGCCCTAGCCGTCGAACTCCGCTTATCCGTTCGTCCGCCCCGTATCCGGCTGGACAGCGCCGCACCCTTGGGCTGTTCAAAGTGCGCTTGCATCTTCCGTACGCGGACAAGCGCGGCCGTTGTATCGCCGTAGTGTCAACCCGCTGAAGTCCGGCGGTGCTTTCTCAGCCGAGTGATCGCCGACTTGTCGACCGTGATCACCCCGCCGCAGTCAATCCGCACAGTGAGTTTGTTTGCTCCGCGATCGATGCGGGTGACGTCCCCAACAAGAACCACTCGGTCTCCGGCCCGGACTTTGGGTGGCGGATCAATCGTATAAGGATGGTCATACGAAGGAATGCTCACCCTGGCGCGCCCGCTGGGGAGAATCGCGATGACGGTACCTGCCAGCGCAACCTCGTCGCCGACCTCAAATTCGCGAGGCATGTTAACGTGCAGCATGGTCTTCCTCCCGATGCTTTCCTATTTGATGCTTTGCTAATGCCCGGCCAACCAGGTTGGTTGCTTGCAATCGGCTTCGTACGGTTCCGCACAATTCCAAGCTGGGGTATGCACTCCCAGTTGGCCTCGGATCGGCATTGTGTGCGTCGAATTCTGCAGAAATGGCTTTACATTCAGCGATGACCTTGGCGCGCCCAGCCCCGTGTTAGCGGAGCGGCGGACTTCCTCTCGGTCCGGCGATGGCCACAAACGAGGAGCGTGGAGCGGACATCGATATTTCGCCTTCAGGTACGTCGTTCCGGTAAATTCGAAGAACGCCGACGCCGGAAGCAGGTATCGAGCGCGCTTTAATGCGACGGCAACGCCTACAAGCAATTTTCGCTGTGTTTCTCTTTGGCGGCAACGATCGATGGGCACCCTCGATCGTTGTCGTCCGCCAGCTCCTATTCAGTTCCAAGCCGCGGAAGCTCTCCCGTCGACATCGGAGCCGGTGAACGAGCCTCGCGCCGAGCCCGACTTCACGACCACTACGTTCCCACCCGATCACCGCTTGGCGCTGTCGCTGTCCGCTTCGGCCCGCGCAAGGAACTGCTCGGTCGTGGAGGGAAGACGGGTTTTCAGCCAATCCGCCATCGCGACTTCCTCTCGCAGATTCTCTTCGCAAGCCCGAAGAACCTCGGTTTCGCCGAGCGATCGAGCAGCGGCAATCAGGATCGTGTAGGAGGCTATTTCCATGTGCTCGAACGTGTAGCTCGCGAGCGATCCTTTCATCACCTCGTCTCCAGCGAAGACGCCGCTCAGCGATTGCGCCATCGCCGTCAGCTTGCCGCCAGCGTCCTTCATCGTGGATGAACCCTCATCCATCTGGTCGAGACAAATTTTCAGCCGAGCAGCCTGCTGCTTGGTCTCGTCGAGGTGCTGTCGGATTCGGTCGCTCAGCTCGGGATAATTCTCGATGCGACCCAACTGCCCGTTCAACATCGTTTCGGCCTGCTCTTCCATGGCATGAGCATCTCTAAGCCATTGGACAAACCATTCGCGGCTTTCTGACATTTCGAATCTCCTTTGCGATTTAAGGAAAAACTTTCAGAAGAAGACATAGTTCCGGAATAGAGTCCGTCGAAACAGCCTTGATTGTCCCAGAGGATCAGCGTTGTGGCGGGTCTCAATTCACCTCGCGAAAATCCTGCAGCGATGCGTGGAAGGCAAGGATCGCGGAAGACCGGCGCAAGGAGAATGGCCCGTGGACGCCGAGACGAGCCGATCAACGGGCTCGCCGCTGCGCCGCCGCTCCATTACAAAGTCCAACTGGCGCTGGCCCGCTTTCCCGGTATCCGACGCGGGACATATTGAAGCTGCCCCGCATACCGCGACCGCTGCCTGTCGTTCCGGGCAAGTGAGAACGGCAGCAGATGAAGCTACGGGCGGTCAGCGAAGCTGAAGTGGATTCTCGATGAGGCGCTGATCGCGGCCGCTGGCGCTCCGTGCCTCACCGCACCACCACAGTCATAGGAACGCGACGGCCTCTCTGCTCGTTGATTGCTTTTCGAATCGAGCCGCCGTCATGCCCTCCACATCAATACGCAAAACGGAATACGATCCCGACAGAAGAATCCTCTCGGTCTGGTTCGTGGCCAGCGGCAAACGGTACGAGTTTGAGGACGTGCCGCCGGAAACCTTTGCCGCGTTCCGGGCCGCGTTCGCCAAGGGGCGCTACTTCAACGACCATATCCGCAACAATTTCCGCTACCATCTGGTTGCGAGCGATAGCGACTCGGCATGACCTGACCTGCCGGTGGCTCAATCGTCCTGTCGCTCCAACCGGCGGTTGGTGGACGCCTTGCCGCTGTTGCGCTCGGGGTCGCTTACTGTCGACGCTCGCTTGGCAAGCCCAACCCCCGCATCCGCCCGCTTGGCGCAAAGCGTTTGATCGGTCCGCCGTTCTGGCAGTGCCGCGGGAGTTTTTTGCGGTCCGGATGGAACACCGGCGCGCGGAGAAGGTTCGGTGCACGCAGTACATCCTCCGTACGATATTGCTGCAAGATCGGCTGACTCCGATGCGGCCCGCGTCTCCTCAATCCAGAGACGCGGGCTCTTGGCCAATGTCTGTGGATCAGCGCGCCCTCAGGTCTGTTCACGCTAGAGGCGATCACGTAGCTTCGGTCGCTTTGTCAGCGCTTTACAAATCAGTGGAACCAAGCTGTCGCGCGCTCGCTTGTGGAGTGCGCCGGCTGGCCGCCGTGCAGGGAAGTCATCAACGCTCATCCAATCGACCGGATCTGAATCGGCCTCTAGCAGACTAAACTCGATGTCCAGATGCATACAAATGCAGTTCGTCACGCACGAAGACGACTCTCCACGATCCTCTGATGTCGTTGGTAATGCTGTAGGCGAGGACGGTCATGGCGATCACTCCCCACCTCGAGCGTGCCTGTCTCAAAGGGAAATTACATCGCAAGAAGTTGGTATTGACGTCACCCTTTTTCTCCGAATCCAAGGTCGCTGGCGCGCTGAAGGGTTCAAGGTCGTTCTGCCGCCGGAGCTCAACTGCTGGACTATTGCTCGACCGGAAGCGGCTCGTGCTGCGGCTCAGCGTGGTGGAACACCTGTCCAAGATCGCGCGCGTCGAACGTTTGGCCGCAGACTGGGCAGTAGACAAAGTGCTTTGACTCGTCCTCTACCCGCCCGTCATGCGCCCTGCCCTCATAACCTGTCGCGATGTTGTCGGTTCTAATCCGGGGCATCGACAAGTGCCTTTCGTCGTTTTGGCGGCCGAGACTTCTCCACCAACCGGACCTTGTCACCGTCGACCGTGACCAGCGGCCCGAGGTCGATCGTCACGGTGTCCTCGTCGATGCGGGTGACCTCGCCTTTTAGGTCGATTGGCTGGCGTTCAATGGCATACTAGCCTCACACCTTAGGACCTTTCAGGAGACTGAACCTGCCAGCCATTGCAGGAGGAGCAGCTGCGGGATCGGAAACGTTTTGTCAGCAGACAATAGGGTCACGTTGCAAAGCATCTCTCCAAACACTGCGCCGGTGCTATGGTGTGCCCGCACTCATCAGACGGCAAGGATATGAGGCATGCTCGCAGTCACCCGCCGTACACTTCTTGCGTTCACCGCCGTTGCGTCTGTCGTTGAACCGACGTTTGCTGAAGGCGAAGGTATCTCGCGCGAACTGCAGGCGCTGATCGCAAGCCATGAAACCGCCTATGCCGCGCTCCACAGGGTTGTTCATCGAGCGGGCAGCAACTGGCACGACCGCAAGATGGCAGACGGAATTGAAGAGCAAGCCTTGCTGGCCATCTGTTCCTATCCTGCGACCAGCCGAGGCGACCGCCGGGTCAAGGCCGAGTACCTGTTGACTGTTGAGGCACGAGGCGAACTCGACTTGAAAGAGCACATGCAGGCCATCCTGCGCTCAACGATGCGGGGCTGATCGATCGCAGTACCCGCGGGGGAACCAGACCGCGCGTTGCCGGAGCGCGACGCGGCCTCGGAGTAATGTGACGACGCAGACATTCTGTTTGGGTTACCGCGCAGAAAAGGAACCCCGAAGATGCTTCAATTCCCCGCGAAGGCCGCCTCATCGGCTGGTAGCGAGCCCCCATAGTTGACTGCGGTATGCGCCGCGTCAATTGAATCAGGCATTGCTGAACTGCCATCACAACGCCAGGCTGGACACGGGAATTATTCAAATTGGTGGAAATTCCCGGAAGCGGCTCATTTTCGACAATCGCCAACACCTCATCGGCTGACCGCGCCAATCGGAGTCGCTCCCGAACATGAGCTACTCGAAGCAGCCGGCATCTTTGTGAAAGGGCAGGGAGGAAGGCGGAAGTAGCAGAGCGCCGCCAGAGTACAGTCTAAATGAGATCGACTGGTTGTCGTAGGGCCCGTCGAAGTCAACGGGCTGGGCCAGGCGCGTCAAAGACACGACTGGCGAAGAGATCGTGCCAAGCAGAGCGTGAGGGATCGCGACGCTACGACCGATGCCGTCGAGCCGAGACACTCGCGGTCGAAGAGACCACGGAGAATCATCTGCTCATCAAGCCCAGTTCTCCGCGCAATCCTGATCGCGATTTTTGTCAAGGCTGATTGCTTTCCTTTACTCGCAAGGTCAAGGGAAATGTCTTTTTCTGACAAGATGGGGCAGATCATCAGAGTTAACCTCAATGTGGATCCCAAACGCGATCGCAAATGGGCGTGCAGCCGCACTGCTTAGGCAGCGCAGAATTCACCGTCGGATAAGTGGTCCTGGCTGTCCCGGACGCGAAGCCAGGGCCTTCTCGCGTCCGGGCTAATAGCCCGGTTTGAGGCGTTTCGGCTCTCGCGGGAGAAGGCAGTATTCGGGCTTCAAGTGGGGCGCCTCTGCAGTCTTAGCGAGGCCGGCATGATCTCACATCAGGTCTTCAACCATCCGCGCAACTTTCCCCAGACCTGCGCTGGTCCCTCTTGTTCTAAGGAGTCCCTGTTCAGCCGCGGCCGCCTTGAAGGCCTCGAATGCAGCTTGCTGGCTGCAATGCCCGGCCAGGGATTCCTCGACCATTCGGATCGCGTTGAGCCGCCCCGGCTTTCCCATTCTAGGCCATGGTTGCTGAAGCACCTTCATTGCGTCGGCTATGGACGCGACCACCGTTAGGTTGCCATTGAGGCAGATTGTAATTGGACAGAAGGCCCGCATTCTTGTCGCTCTCCACGATTGAACGCGGCTAAACGCGAAGACAAGGGCAGTGGTTGCATGAATATGGATTACCGCGAATTCAAAGAATCGCTGGCCGATGCCATTGAGGCTGAGCTGGCTCTCCTTGGGCCTGGCACTTTGCCTCGCCGGACCATCCTCTCGTCGAACAACAGGACCCGGCCGGCAAAAAACATCTGCGCACCGTCCGACGCCGCGCACTTTCTTTCGAGCTCGTCACGCCGCTTGCCCGACGGCTTCTCAAGCACACCGATGCCACCTTCCTTCGGCAGCTCACCGGCGATGGTCTGGCTCCGGTACGGCTTTGCGGTGGTGCGCGGCTGGCGGCAACTTGCTCGCCAGCCGAGTTGAGTTCAGGCGGTGGTCGGGGGAGACTGGCCAGCCACACGCTGGTGATTCCAACCTGTGCCGATGTGCCAATCAGCAACCTTCGTCGGTCTTTTTCACCTGGCCTGGCGCGGCGGTGTTGGCTGTCGTGTCCTGCTGACCAGGCGCCGCCTGCTGAGCGCTGCCAGTCTGCTGGCCGGGCGCGCAGTCTCTGGCCGAGTTCGGATTTGTGGTGCCGCTGGTGGTGGTCGTGTCGGTGCCCTGATCGCCGGACATGTTGGTCCCGCTGCCCGTCGTGCCGGTGCCCTGATCCGTCGTACTGGGCATGGTTGTCGTGGTCGAGGTTCCGCTCGTCGAGGTTCCGCTCGAAGTTCCGCTGGTCGTCTGGGCAAAGGAAAGCCCGGCCGACACCGCCAGCACGGCCGAAGCCAAAAGGATGCGTTTCTCTTCTTTCTCCTGTCTGAATGCGCGGGATGCGCCTGGCAAATCGAACAGGCAGACAGAAGGAGTGTTCCCCGATGAAGTTCAACTTTTGTAACTCTGGTCGTAGGTCAGCCTTAGGATGGCGGGCGTATATTAGAAGCCTCTTGAAGAAGACGCTGTCCGCACCAGAATCCATGGCATGGCTCGGGGAATAGGCATTGGTGACCAGGTGTCGATTACTGCCACGGTTCGAAGGCGGATAACAGAGGACCGCGTAAGCGTCTCGATCCCAGGTTACGATTTCCCACATTCCATCATCGACCACATCAAGGTGAACCGAGGCCAGCAAATCGACCTGAAAGGCGAGGTCACGCGCATCGACGAGGACACCGTGACGATCGACCTCGGGCCATTGGTCACGGTCGACCGTGACAAGGTCCGGCTAATGGAGAAATATCGGCCGCCAAAACGAAAGGCACTTGTCGTTGCCCCGGATTAGAACCGACAACATCGCGACAGGCTATGAGGGCAGGCCGCATGACGGGCCGGTAGAGGACGAGTCGAAGCACTTTGTCTACTGCCCAGTCTGCGGCCAAACGTTCGACGCGCGCGATCTTGGACAGGTGTTCCACCACGCTGAGCCGCAGCACGAGCCGCTTCCGGTCGAGCAATAGTCCAGCTAGTTGAGCTCCGGCGGCAGACCGACGTTGAGACCCTTCAGCGCGCCACCGACGTACGTTGGATGAGAAAAGGGTGCTGCGTGCACCGCGCCTTCCCCGCGCGCCGATGTTCCACCTGGACCGCAAAAAGTCCCGCCGCACTGCCAGAACGGCGGGACCGATCAAGCGCCTTTGCACCAGGCAGGGACTTCGGGGGTGGGCTTTGCGAGGTGCGCGCGGACCGAAAGCGAACCTAGGGCAACAGCGGCAAGGCGTCCACCAACCGCCGGTTGGAGCGACAGGACGATTGAGCCACCGGCAGGTCAGGTCATCCCGGGTCGCTATCGCTCGCAACCAGACGGTAGCGGAAATTGTTGCGGATGTGGTCGTTGAAATAGCGGCCCTTGGCGAACGCGGCCCGGAACGCGGCAAAGGTTTCCGGCGGCACGTCCTCAAACTCGTACCGTTTGCCGCTGGCCAGGAACCAGACCGAGAGGGTCCTTCTATCCAGATCCTATTCCATCTTGCGGATCGAAGTAGATGGCATGAGCACCACAGGCCGAGGCCCGCGCCCCTGCGGGGAGCGCGGGCCGATCGGGATACCGATCTGCAGCAATACCTGGAGGGGGAGGATTCGCTGCGTGCACCGAACTTTCGCGGCGGTCCCGTGTTCCCAATCGAGATACACAAAAAGCGAGCTGCACCTTTCGGCATCACGCGGACGTTGGATTTCTGAGAAGCGCGAGCGTCAATATTAACTTCCGGTGATGGAATTTTCCCGTGAGATAGGCACGCTCCACGGCGAAAGGAGTGCCCCGCCATGACCGTCCTCGCCTACAACCTTGCCAATGAAATCAAAGGATCGTTGAGGGTCGTTTTCGTGCCGGACGAACTGCATCTGTATGTGGAATTCAGCGAGCCAGACGCCGACACAAACCCGTTGATTGGATGAGTGTTGATGATTTCGTTGCACGGCGGCCGAAAGGCGCACTCCACGAGCGAGCGCGCGACAGCTTGGTTTCGCTCATTTGCAAGGCGCTGACAGGGCGATGAGACAAGGGAAAACCCCGCGCCGAGATCGAGTGGGAGCGCCGCGGGTGGGCCTATTCGACGTTCCGAAGGCGCCGCGACAATGCCGCCGACGCGATAGCTAAAGCTCTTATCGGTGACGTGCGCGGGCTTGGCTTTGAAGCGTCAGCGGAGCGACATTTGCACCTTTCGCTCGGTCATCGCATTTTCGATGTCGATGTCGATGTCGATGTCGATGTCGCTGACGTTAAGCTTTCTCACGAACTCCGCGTACGACCAGGCTGGCGTTCGTCAATAGACCTCCTGCAAGCCGGGACCGGAACCAGGATCGACCTTGCCGCGACGCGGCCCGACGGCGAGCCCGATGTAGGGCAGCGTGGTCGCGGCTCGTCGGGCACAGGACATGTGTTGTTCATGGCGACCCTAACAATGCGGCTGGTCTCGAAGAAGCGGCTCATGACATTGCCGCTCAGGCGTCAGCCGCTTGGGAAGCCGCTGTTTGTTGGAAAACGATTACGCAATCAAGCGGCTCGCCGAAGTTAGAGTCCTTTGATCGATGGCTAATGGCGGAATAGCCAATAATCGTTTATCGCGCTCGGCAACGGGGAGTTTGACCGGCTGGGCTGGGTCTCGAAGAAGGTTCTCCAGTTCGGACAGTGCAAGATGCGGCGCTCCGTTCGAACGTTGCATGCTCCACGATAAGTCCATGAAGCTGAGCGGCATCGCCTGGCGATGCAACTCGGATCCCAATGGTCATGTGTCTGAACCTTTCGCCAACTCGAAGCCTTCATCGAGCCAACCCGTGACGCCGCCAGCCATGATCTTCACCGGGCGACCGAGCTCCGCAAGGCGAAGCGCCCCACGGGCGGCACCGTTGCAGTGAGGGCCGGCGCAGTAGGTGACGAATACGGTTTGGTCGGACCAGCGCTCGAGCTTTGAGCGGACAATCTTGCCATGGGGCAAGTTGATGGCCCCGTGGACATGACCTTGGGCGAACATCGAAGGGCTGCGGACATCGAGGAGGACGAAATCGGGTTCGCGCGACAGCGCATCATGAACATCCCAACAGTCCGTTTCGAAGGAAATTCGGCTGAGAAGTGTTCGCGTGCGATTTCGCTCGGAGCAGCGGGAACGGTTGTGACGGTGGAGGACAAGGTGATCTCCTTTTTGTTCTTGTTCGCTCTCCATGTGGCTGACTAGGATATCACCTTGCAATTGGCATGAATGACATACTACGGGTATATCATGCCAAACACGAACGGCCCCCTCGTTGTCGCGCTTCTCTACGATGGTCTTTGCACCTTGAGTTCGGCATAGTCGCCGAAGTCTTCGGTTTGGCGCGACCTGAAATGGGTGAAAGCTGGTACCGGTTCGCAAGCTGCGCCATCGAGGAAGGCCCCCTTCGTGCGAATGGTGGCTTGTTGCTGACGCCGGATCATGGCATCGGATTAATCGATGAGGGCGATATTATCGTCGTTCCAGGATGGAAAGGGGTCGACGAACCTGTACCTCAAACTCTCGTCCAGCGGTTGCGTCACGCCCATGACAGAGGGGCAAGATTGGCGTCGATCTGCTCGGGTGCATTCGTGCTGGCCGCTACGGGCCTTCTCGATGGCGGAACGGCGACGACGCATTGGCGCTACGCTGATGCACTGCGCAGCCAGTATCCAAAGTTGGCCGTGGACCATGCCTCGCTCTACCGCTCGCATGGCCGCGTGTTCACGTCCGCCGGGAGTGCCGCCGGCATTGACCTTCTGATCGAGATCGTTCGCCAGGACTTTGGAGCTGATGCGGCCAACTCCGTGGCTCGAAGGCTTATAATGCCGGCGCACCGTGCCGGTGGGCAGGCGCAATTCCTTGAACGACCTGTTCCGACACGGCGTGGGTCAGAAGTTGCGCCACTGCTGGACAAGATGAGGGCTGAACTCGGCGGCGCCTGAACGCTGGAGCGAATGGCATCGGAATGCCACATGAGCTTGCGGACCTTTATACGACGCTTCACCAAAGCGACGGGATCGCCTCCAGGCGAATGGCTGGATCCGAGCGCCTTGAGGAGGCGAAGCAGCTCCTGATTGGTCGCCACCACAGCATCGAAGAGATCGCCGCGGCCGTGGGCATGAGTTCAGCGGATACGCTGCGACATCACTTCCGCAAACGCACGGGTATCAGCCCAAAGGAATATCAAACGCAGTTCGGCCGTCCGACGCCAGTTCGATCATGATTTTGACGAATGCTCGGTCATCTATCTGTGTCCATCAACGTCCGGAAAGGGATCGCAGAACGAACCCGCTCGCACGGGAGGGCACGCGTTTCGCGGCTGGCGCATAGGAGACAAGTCGACCAAAAAGGTGGGAAGCGCAGCGAACCCCTCTATATCGATAGCCATGGATGCATCGAGCGACCACCCGCAAAACGACGAGCTTCTCTCGGACATCCAGCGCCTGTCCTTCGACTATTTTC
>NZ_JAMYPX010000041.1:0-34280 GCF_040320585.1 Mesorhizobium sp. M0663 | reverse complement strand
ACCCCCTCCGGGCCCCCCCCCGCCCGCCCGGCCCCGCCGCTCGCCGCCCCCCCGCCCCCCCCCCCCCCGCGCCCGGGGCCCGCCCCCCCCCGGCTCCGTCGCTCACTTCGGTTTGTTCCGTTATCTGCTTTTTCGTCGAACTGCACCTGATAGCTCACCTCGAGCTTGGCGAGCAACGGAAGCGAGAACGCGACGGAGAGTTTAAGCTGGCCGCCCTTATGGGACAGTTGGCGATTTGCCGATTGATGTACAAACGAAGGCGGCGGCCGGTTTTCTGGCAGAAGGGCACGAGCGTTTTCATGAGGTAGATCCTCCAAAGTGGTTGTGCGCAATCGCGAAGCTCGAATTCGGCAGGACATGCAAGTGCACCGCAGGTCGCAACGGAGCGAAGCGCAGAGGAGAACCCTTAAGGGTTGCGCGCCGGGGCAGGGCCTGCCGTATGTGCGCGCGCAGCATAAAGATTGCGAACTGCCACTTTGGAGCTGCCCGATAACGCGGCCTTCGGAGCCCCGGCCGCCTATCAACATCATCAATCGGCAAATCGCCAACCGGCCGCAGGCCGGTTCTCCGTCGCCTTGTCGCTGGAGTGGTCCAGGACCTGGCTATGGCGTTCGACTTGCCGACAATGACGACAGGCTGAAGTGACCCCACATCGCGAAACAGAGCGGCGGCCCTGGTGGGGAGGGGAGTGCGAGGGGAGGGGCGTAGGGGCGCCCCTCGCTCGGTCCTGGCCCGCTCGAGCGAGTAAGGACCGGAGGCCTGCAATCAGTCCGGCTATTTGCGAACGATGCCGCGCAATCGACGCTGCGCCGCCGTCTCTTTGATCACGCCAGCAATCTTGCGGACAAATGCGGGACTGAACGCGCCAATCAGCGTCGTCGTCACAAGATCATAGGCTTCATCGACCTGCACCCGGTTATATTCGTTCAGGATCAGCCATGACGGGTAGTCGAGGCCGCCGCGGCGGCATTCGATTTCGCTGATGGCGAGATGCGGGCGCGACCGGTCGGGTTTTTGCGAAGTCAGCGGAAAGAGAAACAAGGCTGCGGGCGTTGCTGGCGTCCGGACAACGACGCAAACCGGCCTCGCCTTGCGTCCGGATTCCTCGCCGGCGTCTGCTTCCCGCGCCCATAGGTAATAATATCGGAACAGATCGCCGGCTTTAAGCATGCGGCTTGTCGCCGGAAATTATTGCATCCAGTCCTGTCATGAGTTCATTGTGGACTTCATCAGGAGCGTCCTCGAGCGTATAGGCGACAGAATGCGGCTGGCCGACGAGTTGGTGGTACTGAGCGGCGGACAGGATGACGAGCTTTTCCTTGCCGCGCTTGGTCAGGGCCACCGGCTCGATCAATGCCGTTTCGAGGATTTCGCCTGAAACCCGATTCATGTCCGAGAATGTGAATTGCTTCATCGCCGTACTTCCTTTTGAAATACCTATAGTAGGTATTTCACGTAAGAAAGCAAGAATGGCGGCGCGCGAGCGCCACCATTCTCGCCTTCGTCGCCGCCGGTCCTGACCAGTTGACCGAGATCCAGTGCATCGAGGAGGAGCCGCTGTCGGCAATCTCGGGCGGCCTGGCGAAGCGGGCATTGTGGAGCGGCAGGTGGATGTCGGCGATGAAGCGGTTGGCGGGCGCCTTCGTCGCCGATCGGCGCAATGCCTGGTCGGCGGGACAGGCACCGGCAAGTCGCATCTGGCCATCGCCATTGCCCGTTCTCTCATCCACAACGGCGCACGCGGGCGCTTCTTCAACCTCGTTGACCCCGTCAACAGGCTCGAGACCGAGACCCGTGCCGGCCGGCAGGGCCGTTGAATTCTGCGACTGTGCAAAAGTCAGTTGCAAAACCGTCGCTTTGATCGGGAGCGACAAGGGAGGGTCGCGAGAGGTGGTTTTCTTTCGTACCTTCCTCGATCGGAACGAGAAAGAAGCGCCATCTTAGGACCTTCGCCAATGCGGCGGGGAACTTCGCGATCCGAACCTTAGGCGGACATTCGTAGCCCAGGTACAGAGGCCGCAGTGACGGTGGTCGAGAACACAAGCGAAGTAAGCGTGAGCGAACTGGTTGTCGTAAACGAGTCATGCAACCAGTAGACCACGCTTTTGGTGATCAACTCTGTAGCCGCGCGTGAAACATGCGGCAAAGTCATGTACAGTGTTTGGCGCGGAATTCATGTTAGGAGCTAAGACATGGAGCGCCGATTATCTGCAATTCTGGCTGCCGACGTGGTCGGATACTCCGCACTTATGGAGCAAGACGAAGCGGGCACCTTTGACCGCCTTCGGGCGCGACGCACTGAGCTTTTTGAGCCCGAGATTGCGCGGCATCATGGGCGGATCTTTAAGCTCATGGGCGATGGCCTTCTCGCGGAGTTCGGCAGCGTGGTCGGCGCTGTCGAATGTGCCGTGGCTCTCCAGCGCGGAATGGCAGAGCGCAACGCCTCTGTAGCTGGGGAGGACAGGTTCGACGTCCGCATCGGCATCAACATCGGCGAAGTCACCGTGGACGAGGGTCGCTTTACGGCGACGAATAGCTGTCTTGCCCGGTTGTGCGCCGGGGCCAACATCGAAGGCGTCACTCCCCACACGCTGCGCCACACCTTTTGTAGCGTGGCTGGCGAATTTAGGATTTTCCGAGTTGACGATTGCGGCGCTTCTCGGCCAAGCCGCGAGGGGAGGTACTCAAGGCTATGTTCATATCGACGACGCTCTCAAGCTGGCCGTGATGTGGACATGCGATGAAATCGCCCCTCTGCTAAGTGGAAGCGCCGGCGGAGAAGGCTCGACCGTGGAAGGGAAGCCGCGAGGGCTCGGCGAACATCTGATTCATACTATAGCAGCGGTTAGAACGGGAGTTCTGCCCCCCGAAGGCAAGGTCGACGTTCGAACCGTATGGGGTGCGCCAAATTATCGGTAAATATCGAAGACTTCTGTCAGGCCCGGAGATCCGAGATGACAGGCACAGTGAATTGAAAAGCGGCACCTTTTGGAAAATTCGCGGCCGCCCACAATCGTCCTCCGTGAGCCTCCACGATTGAACGGCAGATCGATAGTCCCATCCCTAAGCCGCTAGACTTCGTCGTATAGAACGCCTCAAAGGCTCGCTCCAAGGCGACTTCGGGCAGCCCTGGGCCAGAGTCCCGCACCGCAACCAGAACGCAATCGTCTTCGGGTTGGGTGCTAATCAGCAGTTCTCGACGCTCGTCACTCATTTGGCTCATCGACTCGACGGCGTTCATGATCAAATTCAGCATGACTTGTTGAAGCTGTACGCGATCGCCTTGAACCACTGGCAAGCCCTCCGCTAGCTGGGTCTGCAGCTGAACACCATTTTTCGATACTTCACTGCGAGTCAGTCCAACAATTTCCGAAATTGCAAGATTAATTTCCAGGTTGTCCTTTCGTGCAGGCGTCTTCTTAACCAGCGCGCGCGTCCGATCAATAATGTCCGTGGCGCGCATGCCGTCGTTCACGAAGCGGTTGATCGCCTGTGTCGCGCGTACGACGTCTGGCGGCTCGCGAATAAGGCACCTCAGCGCGGTCTCAGCGTTGAGGAGCGCGGCCGCGATCGGCTGAGTGAGCTCATGGGCAATAGAGGCCGTGAGCTGCCCCAAAGTCGTAACGCGGCTCATGTGAGCGAGGTCGGCCTGCGCTGTCCGCAAGGACGCCTCCGCGCGCTCGGCGCGAATGATTGCCGTCACATCGGACCCTGTGCCGCGGTAGCCGCTGAATTCTCCGGCGGCGTCGAACACAGGCTTGCCGCTGGCTTTTACGTACATCGGAGAGCCGGTGCCGTCCGCAGAGCAGAATACGAAGTCGCGAAACGGTCTGCGTGCATCAAGGGTCTCAAGAACAAGCCGCCACTTCTCCGGTTCCGTTTCGAAGTCGAGAGCATGATCCCAGCACTTCGTGCCGATTCGATCCGCTGGGTGTGAACCAAACGCATTCTCAGTCAACAGCGTGTAATTGTAGTCCGTACCAATTTCCCACAGCCAATCGGAGGCAGTTTCGGCGTAGTCTCGGAATCTCGCTGCGCTCTCCCGCAATTCCTCTTCGGCACGCTTTCGATTGTCGATGTCGGTGCTGAATCCCGACCACTTGATGACTTGGCCGGCTGAGTCAAGAGAGGGATGAGCGAGAAACAGGAACCAGCGATATTCCCCGTCCGCCCCACGCAGACGAACGTCCGCTTCAATGGGCGCGCTCGACACTGGAACGCTTCGCCCGCCGGCGAGAAGTCGGGGAAGGTCCTCCGGGTGGACGAGAGTCTGCCAACCTCGGCCATGAAACTCTGCTAAGGCCACACCGGTGTATTCGCGCCAGCGTTGATTCAGAAAGTCAAATTGTCCGTCGGGCGCGGCCGTCCATAGAAGTCCGGGTAACTCATCAACGGCACCGCCAAGCTCACCCTGCATTGCAGGTCCCTTCACGATCACGGCCGGCCGAAACGCGCCACCATACAAACGGTGATCGACATCGTTTTAATATATGTCCTCCACTTAATATATGTTCTCCACCGAAGCCAGTGCGAATGGGTTCAGGTTCGGGTGAGCTGGAGATCTCAAATTGTTTGGTGACCAGAGACTTCGCTAAATCACGACCTCAACTGCCTCATATGCTCTGGTGACGAACCAGGTCGGAAAGCGGCAATGTCAGCAGCCATTGCAAATTTGATCGCGTTCAGGAGCTCCTCGTGCCGGACCGGCTTGGTCAGGAATTCAATCGCCCCTGCTTTCATGGCGCGCACCGACATTGCCACATCGGCGTGACCGCTTATGAAGATCAGTGGAAGCCGCACCTTTGCCTTGGCCAGGTCGGCCTGAAAATCCAGTCCGCCGTGTTCGGGAAGCCATGCGTCCAGCACAAGACAGCTTGGCGGCGAAGGACGATCGCTATCGAGGAAAGCGCGCACTGAGGGAAAAGCCTCAGCGCATAGGCCCGCCGACTCCATTAAGCCGACCAAGGCCTCCCTAATCTCGGGCTCGTCGTCTATCACAGCTACATAAGGCGCCGCAGTGCGAGACGGGACTTCGGGATTCGAAACCAGCCGCAGCCATCCTGGGACCTGCACAGTCTCGTGTTCCGATGTTTTCTGCATGGGTGGAGGCGCCGCATTCTCCGTGACGTCATCGTCCGCGAAAAGGTAACCGCGGCCAGGAATGGTCTTGATCATATCTCCGTCCGACCCGAGCACCCTTCGCAGCGCGGCCATCTGAAATCGAAGGTTACTGTCGTCGACGATAATGGACGGCCATACGCACTTCACGATGCTATTCTTCTCGGCGATCCTGCCACGCACCCGCAATAATGCCGTCAGGAGATCGAAAGCCCTGCTGCCGATCGGGACCGGACGACCGTCGCATAGCAAGACACGCGATCGCGGCAACACGCAGAACCGTCGGAAACGCAAAGGGCGCTCCCCGAATGGCTCCGGCGCCTCACCTGTCCAGCCGCTACCCGTGGACATCTGCGATTCCAACCCGTGCATGTACGCATCCCTCAGGCGTTCTCAAGATACTGCCTCTGTCTCTGATACATCATCCCGGATGAACCTTCGATACAGTCAAGGCTTGCCGCGATTCAGAGCCGTGTTCACGGCGGCTAGGAGCCGATTCGCAGTGATCGGTTTCAGCAGCATCGCTATCGCTCCATTCTCCATCGCTGATTCGTGAAACCCTTTTTCGGAGAATGCGGTGATGACTATCGTCGGGATCAGACGGCCTCTGGCGATCAGGCTCTTCTGAAGCTGCAACCCGGACATTCCTCCTAGCCTTACGTCGGTTATTAGGCACGAAACGGTATCGATGGAACCCGATGCCAGAAAGCTCTCAGCTGAAGCAAACGTGGCGACCTCAAAATTGAAGGCCAATAGGAGACCTTCCAGCGCTTCCCTCACGCTGGCATCGTCGTCTACACAGGCGATCAGCGGCGCCCGCGTCGTGGTTTCTTTTTGTTTCTTCACGCTGGTCATGATGGAGGGAGGATCGATATTCCGCAACTGGACGGGAGTCCGGCGCGCCTCGCACATGGTGGTGGCGAGACTAGACTTTGGTCTATTCGGGTGGGCTTAGCTTGGCTCTGGCCCAACGCGTCAGCCATTCGTACGAGTTCCACGACGGAGCCCGCTCACCGTGCCTTCTGCAAATGGGATGAGCGTCCATGACCCAGCCCTCTAGGCCGAGCAAGGCGACCGTCATCGCTTGACCTCGCCGAGGGCCGCGAGGCCGTTAAAGCCGTGCTTGCGGCCAAGCCCGGGCGCACGGGGCGCAGGAGGCAGACTCTTGGTTAGACGAAACACTCTCGTTCGCCATTGTTTCGCATGCAGCTCAATAAAATCGCGGGATCGGGCCGTTCTGCGGCGTGACGCGGTCGCCAAGGTCGAGAAAGACCTCATCGATGTAGCACCATCCCCAACCTTCCGGCGGATCGTAGCCCTCGATGATCGGATGGCGGGTCGCGTGAAAGTGCTTGGTGGCGTGACGGTTGGGCGAGTCGTCTCAGCAGCCGACATGGCCGCATGTGCGGGAGAGCCGCAGATGCACCCATTGCGAACCGCTCTTCAGGCATTCCTCGCAGCCGAGTGAGCTCGGCGTCACATCCTGAACGACTGCCGCATGCCTGCATTCGTCTGCCATCACGCTCTCCTGGCCAGTTCAGGCGCGACGGCGTGGCTGCCGTCCCGCGCGAGATATGCGTGCAACGCCGCCAACGCCGGGGCGCCTTCGCCGACAGCCGCCGCGACGCGCTTGACCGAGCCGGCGCGAACGTCGCCAATGGCGAACACTCCGCTGCGGCTGGTCTCCATCACACCATGCCCCGACCCTATGTAGGATCCGGTGCGGACGAAAGCCTTGGCATCCAGCGCCACATTGCAGTGCACCAACCAGTCCGTATTCGGGTCCGCGCCGATGAACAGAAAGAGATGGCGGATCGGGCGCGTCGTTTCCGCGCCGCTGGCGCGGTTGCGCCATCGCACCTGGCCATGGCTGCCCCCTTCGGCTTCCAGCGCTTCGATTTTAGTCCCGGTCAGCACCTCGATATTCGGCTGTGCCTTGACGCGCTCGACCAGGTAGCGCGTATGCTGGTGTCGAGGCTGCCGCCACGCGCCAGCAGCGCCACCTTGCGCACGTGGCTGGCCAGGTAGACTGCCGCCTGTCCGGCCGAATTGCCGGCGCCGACCAATGCCACTTCCTGGCCCTGGCAAAGCCGTGCTTCGATCGGCGACGCCCAATAGTGCACGCACGATCCCTCGAACTGCGCCAGATTGGCGATATCGAGGCGACGATAGCGCGCGCCGCTGGCGATCACAACGGTGCGCGTCCGCACGGTCTCGCCGTCGCCGATATCAAGCGTGTAACGGGCACCGTCGGTTCCGGCGCTCAGCAGCTTCGCCTCGTCCGGTATCACCATTTCGACACCGAATTTTTGCGCCTGATTATAGGCACGCGCCATCAGCGCCATGCCCGAAATGCCGGTTGGGAAGCCGAGTTAGTTCTCGATGCGCGAGGAGGCGCCGGCCTGCCCGCCGAAAGCCCGGCAATCGAGCACGATCGTCGACAGCCCTTCGGAAGCCGCATAGACCGCAGCAGCCAACCCCGCCGGTCCGGCGCCGACGATGGCGACGTCGTACAGTTTGTCGGCATCGATCGGCCGCAACAGGCCGATGCAGCGGGCGAGGTCCTTCTCGCTCGGGTTCATCAGCAGCCGGCCGTTCGGACACAGCACGATCGGCAGATGGTGAGGGTCGACCTCGAAGCGCTCGACCAGGGTTTTCGCGCAAGGATCGCTGCCGGAATCAAGCACGCGGAGCGGCTGGCCGCTGCGGGCCAGGAAACCCTGCAGCCGCAATACATCACTATTGTCGACGGATCCGATAATGATTGGTCCGCTGGTGGCGCTTTCCAGCAGCCCGACACGGCGCAGGATCAGTGCCCGCATGATGCGCTCACCGAGATTGGCCTCTTGCACCATCAGGTCGCGCAGCCGCTGCGAGGCGATGACCAACGCCTCCACGGGCTCGGCGGCCTGCGAATTCACCAGCGAGGGACGAGCCGAAAGCTGCGCCAGTTCGCCGACGAAGCTGCCTGGACCATGCGTGACGATCGTTTCACGCCGGCCGAGCCCGCCATCCTGGGTGATCTCCACTCTACCCGACAGGACGACGATCAAGCCGGGCGCCACATCGCCGGCCGTGACGATGTGCTCGCCGGCGGCATAGGCGCTGGTCTCGCCGAACCGGCGCATGCGATCGATGTCGGCCTCAGCCAGCGTGGGAAACGCCTGATCGCGACGCGCACCGAAGATCCGGTTGGTGGTTTGAGACATGATTTTCGAACCTATCGCCGACATCCCGTAGATCGAAGCGGTCTCTGAGCTTCAACGCTGCTCCAATCGGAAAGTGCCGTAACCTTCTTCCTCGTTATCGACGGCTGTCGGCTCGATGACGACCTCGACGAGCTTTCCTTGCCGCGCAGATAAGTGGGTACGCGGTAGTGGCCCATCGGAAAGCGGGTAAGAATGCGGACTGCGCCGCCAGGGCTGAAGTTGGGCGCCTCGCCGGCGGCTAGAAGTACGCCAAAGATCGGCGCTTCCGAGGTCTGGGAATTGTCCTGCATCCGTCCACTCCTCAATGGGTTCGCTACGATGCCGGCCCGCGATTCTTGGCATTGCCCTCCCGGTGAGCCGCGAAAGCTGCCGCAATCTCGTTTTCAGTAAAGCGGGGCGTTATGTGTTGCGGGCAGTTCCAGTCGAAGGCCTCGACCTTGATGAGCATCACTCGTTCGACCACTGCAGCATAATCCCCGATTGTCAGCCTTGCCGTGAGCGCCGGATCATCTCGGGTACCGATGACATGCATTCGACCGAAGATCTTGAGACGGCGCCTGTTCGGATAGTCCATCAGGAACAGCGAAATACGGTCGTCCTCGGCGACGTTGCCGGTGGTAATGTACTGCCGGTTGCCCCGGAAATCCGCAAAGCCCAGAGTCTGTTCGTCAAGGACCTTCAGGAATCCAGCCGGCCCACCACGGAACTGCACGTAGGGCCATCCGATCTCCGAGACCGAAGCAATGTAGAAGCTGTCGCGCTCGGCGAGAAACTTGATCTCATCTGGCCCAAGCTGGCCGTTGATATCAGAACCGGCTTCACGGCGGGCATAAGCGCTGCGGCTGCCCATCGTTTGCTGCACGGACTTCACTGCGTCAGTGAACGCGATTTCGGCGAATTTGTGGGCCATTCATTGCTCCCTGCGAGTCGCTAGATGGTTGGCTAGATGGCACGAGAACCCTGACGATCTGGCAGATCCGTGAGTCCAACTTCGAGATTTCCGCGCTTCCCGGAAGAGCGAAAGGGCGGTGGCGTCGTCACGCACTGGTTGCCGACCGGGACGGAAAGGTCGGCCCGTTGCCGAGTCCGGTCTTCTGGCCGATGGTGGCTCGCGCCTTCGAAGCCATGTTCGCGGAAGATCTCGGCAAGGACCGGAATGACGTCCGAACGTACGGTGATGGTCTTAGGCACAGATTACAACCCTAACTCCGACAGGCCCGGATGATCGGCCGGACGTGGTCCGGAGCGGTTCCACAAGAATTTGCATTCTGATTCCTGAATTGGCAAATCATTGATGCAGGCAAAGCGTTTTTGCATCAGGCCGTTTTCATCGAATTCCCAATTCTCATTGCCATAGGCGCGGAACCAGTTGCCGGAATCGTCGTGATATTCATAAGCGAAGCGAACGGCGATGCGGTTGTCCGTGAAGGCCCAAAGTTCCTTGATCAGCCGATAATCCAGTTCACGCACCCACTTGCCGGTCAGGAAGGCGACGATAGCCTCGCGTCCCTGCACAAAAGTCGAGCGATTGCGCCAATAGCTGTCAACAGTATAGGCGAGCGACACGCGTTCGGGATTGCAGCTGTTCCAGCCATCTTCTGCACCGCGAACCTTCTGGATGGCGGATTCGCGGGTGAACGGCGGCAGCGGCGGGCGTTGTTCAGGCATGATCTTTCTCCTTTCAGTCAGTGTTTCGATTGGTAAGCGGTTGGTCACGGTCCCGACGACGTAACCTGAAACCTAGATCTGCGCGGAGCCGCCATCGACAAACAACTCGCTTCCCGTGACGAAGCTGCTGTCGCTGGAAGCAAGGAAGAGGGCTGCGCTTGCGGTTTCGTCGGGGTCAGCGAGACGCCCTAACGGCGTTCTTGTCGACACGAACCGGATCATCTCATTGTGGGCCTCCTCGGATGGCGCGAGCTCGTGCCAGCCGGGAGTAGAGGTGGCGCCGGGGACAAGTATATTGACGCGAATCCCTCGGCCGACCAGATCAAGAATCCAACTGCGCGCGAAGTTGCGGATTGCTGCCTTGCTGGCGCCGTAGACGCTGAACCCAGGCGTGCCAGTCGTCGCAGCGGTCGATCCGGTAAGGATGATCGAGCTATGGTCCCTGAGAAGCGGCAGCGCCTTCTGGACTGTGAAGAGCGTGCCTTTTACGTTGACTCCAAAAGTTCTGTCGAAATGCTCTTCCGTAATAGCGCCGAGAGCGGAAAATTCCCCGCCACCTGCGTTGGCGAATAGAATGTCGATGGCGCCGGCTTCATCCTTCACGATCTCAAAAAGGCGGTCGAGATCGGCTAGGTTCGCTACATCACCCTGAATGCCTCGCGAATTGTTGCCAACTTCGTTGATCGCCGCATCGAGTTCCCTTTTGCGGCGGCCGGTCATGAATACACGGGCGCCTTCCGCCGCAAACCGTTTTGCCGCGGCCAAACCTATGCCACTCGTTGCGCCGGTGATCACTGCGACTTTTCCGTTGAGCTTGCCCATTACGAAATCTCCTGATCCAAGTTGGTCGCAGCGGCGATGAATAGAGGCAGTGTGTGGTCCCAGCCTGCGGCTGCCGGCCAAAATTGTTCGACGGCGCTCATGTTTCAACCGAGCAGACGCTCCGAAATCCGATTTGGCGATCAAACGCCTTCGTAGACCAACCGAGTGAAAAAACCGGGATCGATCACGAAGTTGCCCCACTTGCCGTCGAACGCAGCCGTAGGTTTGGCCACCACGGTTTCGTCGCGCGTTCGTCCCAGGCGCTTCAGCTTCGCGACATTCTCCCGGATCACGACCAGCATGTCGCGAAAGTCCTGGAGCTCCGCTCGGTTGCTGACCGGATGGCCGTAACCCGGAATGATGATCGTCTTGCCGGTTGTCGCGGCGAGATTAGCGTCGGACGCAGCGATCATTCCGTCGATGCTGCCGCCCGTCGAATAGTCGATGAAGGGATAAATGCCGTTCCAATAGGTATCACCGACATGGACGATATCTGCTTCGCCAAACGTGACGGAGATGTCGCTGTCGGTGTGCGCCGGGCCGCAACGTTTCAGTGCGATGGACGCCCGATTGAGCTGCAGATCGCGCCTGTCGGCGAACACTTCGCTGGGTAATCCATCCGGGAGCAATGGCCGGAAGTTATAGTCCCATTCCTCGACGCGCTGGGTCTGTGAGAGATATTTGCGGGTGTTTTCGTGAGCGATGATCTTCGCTCCGGCCGAGCGAAGCCATGCATTGCCGTCGGTGTGATCAAAATGCCAATGCGTGTTGATCAAATGTGTGATCGGCTCGGGGCCGAGATTGGCGAGCGCCCTCGTCATTTGAGGGCGGGAAACCCCGATGCCGGCATCGACAAGCACCTTGCCGTCGGGTCCAGTGAGGACCGCGACGTTGCCGCCGGAACCCTCAAGCACACTCACGTTGCCGCGCAATTTGTGGGTGGCTATGGGCGATACGGCGGCACCGTCCTTGATCAGGCTGACGATGCCGCGTGCCTCGGCAAATGCTTCCCGAGGTGTGAGCCAGCCGCCGGTAACAGCGCCGGCGGAAGCGGCCATGCAGCACAGGCAAAAGCCGCGACGCGAAAGTAAATGCCGGCGGGCGTACATGATTGTTTCATCCTTTGATGGTGCGTCATGTCGTGTTTGTGCGTCTCGCGTCCACCCGCTGGCGGCCGCGACGCCGCCAGCGCTCCGATCGCAGCTGACGTTGGCTCAGTTGGTGGCCAGCTTGCGGTCCAGGAAGTCCCGGATCAGCGGTACCATCTCATCCAGCTTGTCTTCGAGCGCGAAATGCCCGGTATCCAGCAAATGAAGCTCGGCTCCTGGCAAATCACGAAGATATGGGCCGGCGCCATCGGCGGGGAAGATTTTGTCGTTCTTGCCCCACACGACCAGCATTGGCGGCTTGCGCTCGCGGAAAAATGCCTGGAATTTCGGGTAGAGTGGGACGTTGCTGCCATAGTCGTGGAAGAGATCGAGCTGAATGTCCTTGTTGCCGGGACGGTCGAGCAGCACCTGGTCATGTTCCCAATTGTCCGGGTCGATCCGGGAAACGTCGGCTACGCCGTCCGTGTATTGGAATTTCGTGACGGCAGGCGTGACAAGGAAACTCAGCGCCTTCCGATGCGCGGCCGAACCGTCTGCCCAATAGGCCTTGATCGGATCCCAGAATTCCTTCAGGCCCTCCTCGTAAGCGTTGCCGTTTTGCACGATCAAGGCGGTTACCCGTTCCGGATGTTTGAGCGCGAGCCGGTATCCGACCGGAGCGCCGTAGTCCATGACGTACATCGCGTAGTTGTTCGCGCCGAGTCGCCCGAGCAAGCCATCCACCAGATCGGCGTAGTGAGCGAAGGTGTACGCGAATTTGGTGTGATCAGGTGCCGCGCTCTCGCCAAATCCCGGGTAGTCGGGCGCGATCACGTGATAGCGGTCGGCAAGCGCCGGGATCAGATTGCGGAACATGTGTGAAGAGGTCGGGAAGCCGTGAAGCAGAAGCACAACCGGCGCGTTCGCCGGCCCTGCCTCACGATAGAAAACGTCGACGCCACCGATCTTGACCGTGTGGTAGTGGGTGGTCGAGTCCACGGTCTCAGCGGCGGCACTTGCAGGGGCATTGACCATCATCGGCAGTGGGGTCGAAGAAAGCAGTGCGGCAGCAAACACCAGCGCGGTGCGGCGGGTATTGAAAGTGAACATTTGATCTCCTTTGTCCGGCGGCTGCCGGGATTGTTGAGGAAAGGCGCTACGCGGGCACGCGGTCGCCCGCGTAGCGCAGTCAACGGCCTGTGGGGGAGGAGGCGGGGAGTCAGGCCGTTTGGCGTATGAAGGCGAGGAGCTCCGCGTTCACCTCGTCTTTGTGTGTCGTGCATAAACCGTGCGGTGCACCTTTGATCACCTTCAGTTTCGCATTCTTCACAAGCTTCGCCGACAGCAGCGCCGAATCCACGATCGGAACTAGCTGGTCGTCGTCTCCGTGCAGCACGAGCGTCGGCACGTCGATCTTCTTCAAATCCTCGGTGAGATCTGTCTCGGACTGTGCCTTGATGCCGAGATAGGACGCCGGGAAGCCGGCCATCATGCCCTGGAGCCAGAACGACTCGCAGACTCCTTGCGATATCTTCGTTCCCGGGCGGTTATAGCCATAGAAGGCAAGACTAAGATCCTTCCAGAATTGTGAGCGGTCCGCTTGAACACTGGCGCGCACCTGGTCGAACGCTTCGATCGACGCGCCGAGGGGGTTCGCTTCCGTCTTCAGTCGAAGCGGTGGTATCGCACTGATCAGTACAGCCTTGGCCACCCGTCCCGTGCCGTGTCGACCAATATAGCGGGTGACTTCACCGCCGCCGGTGGAATGGCCGACATGGATTGCATCCTTCAGATCAAGCGCGGCGGTGAGTTCGGCGAGATCGTCGGCATAGGTGTCGAGGTTGTTGCCGTTCCAGGGCTGGCTGGAGCGGCCATGTCCCCGGCGATCATGTGCAATGCAGCGATAGCCATTGGAGGCCAGAAAGAACATCTGGTCCTCGAAGGCATCGGAGGAAAGCGGCCAGCCGTGGCTGAACACGACAGGCTGTCCCGAGCCCCAGTCCTTATAGTAGATCTCGGTGCCGTCTTTGGTGGCGAGAGTATCGCCGGTTCGACCCTTCTGAGGCTTTTTGGCAGCCGCCCGAGCCTCATTTCCACCTGGTACGATGGGGAGACCCATGACTGACGTTGCGACCAACCCGGTCGCTCCTATCAGCACGACCCGGCGCGACGCAGAGGCAAGGAATCCCGAAGCTTTCTCGGTCATTGATTTGTCCTTTCGACAGTCGGGCAGAACTCACCCAGCCGCCGGGCGGTTGTTTTCTGCGAAGCAGCAGAGGCGGATTTTGCGTCAGGATTTGATGAAGGCGAGCAACTCGTCGTTCACCTGGTCCTTGAGGGTGGTGCACATTCCGTGCGGGGCGCCTTCATAGACGACGAGTTTCGCGTTCTTGATCAGCTTCGACGAGAGGAGAGCCGAATCCGCGATCGGGACGATCTGGTCGTCGTCGCCGTGCAGCACGAGCGTCGGCACGTCGATCTCTTTCAAATCCTCGGTGAGGTCGGTTTCGGAGAAGGCCTTGATGCAGAAGTAAGACGCCGGGAAGCCGGCCATCATGCCCTGGAGCCAGAACGACTCGCAGACTCCCTCCGATACCTTCGCTCCCGGGCGGTTGTAGCCATAGAAGGGAACACTGAGATCCTTCCAGAATTGCGAGCGATCTGTGAGAACGGCTGCGCGCAACTGATTGAATGCCTCGATCGGCGTGCCGCCCGGGTTCTTCTCCGACCTGAGCATGACTGGCGGGATGGCACCAATCAGCACGGCCTTGGCCACTCGTCCCGTGCCGTGCCGACCGATATAGCGGGTGACTTCACCGCCGCCGGTGGAATGGCCGACATGGATTGCATCCTTCAGATCAAGCGCCGCGGTGAGTTCGGCGAGATCGTCGGCATAGGTGTCGAGGTCGTTGCCCTTCCAGGGCTGGCTGGAGCGGCCATGTCCCCGGCGATCATGTGCAATGCAGCGATAGCCATTGGAGGCCAGAAAGAACATCTGGTCCTCGAAGGCATCGGAGGAAAGCGGCCAGCCGTGGCTGAACACGACAGGCTGTCCCAAGCCCCAGTCCTTATAGTAGATCTCGGTGCCGTCCTTGGTTGTGATCATGCTCATGGTCTGTCCTTTCTGATCTGAATCGACTGCGGTGACCGTCGGCTCGGTGGCGATGGCGAACGCCGGGAGCGCTAATTTTGTCGGTGTGAGTTGGCTCGCGTCGCCGATCACGACGCTCTCGTAAAAGGCCTCGAAACTCGAACCCCGTTTGCTTGGGCTGTTCACTCGCTTCGCCGCTTTCTTCCGCCTTGGTATGCCTCCAACTTACGTCAGGGAACCGCATAGATCGAAGGAGATCGCGAGAGATTGCGTGAGGACTTGTTAGGCGGCCGCCCGCAGCTCGCTTGGGCAAAAACGCCTTGTTCTAATGAAAGGTAAGTTGGTTTTTAGCTACCGGCCGCCTTGCGGAACGACTACGGTTGCAAGGTTAAGTGCCGCGAAGCGGGGGCCGCCATGATGGACATTTCCGGATATGTGCTGGAAAGGCTGCGCGAAGACGGCGAGACCGCTCTCTATCGCGGACGAGCGTCTGGCAAGACGATCCTTGTTCTGTCCCCAACCTCCCTCCAACCGCAAAGGTCGACTCTCGAACGGCTGGAGCGAGAGCTTGCGTTGTCGGACCAGCTTGACCCCGCCTGGGCGGTCCGGCCGGTGGCGCTTGCACGCCATGAAGGCCGTATGGCGCTCGTGCTTGAAGACCCGGGCGGCCGTCCACTTGACGGGCAACTCGGCGCGCCTCTGCCACAAGGAGATTTCCTGAACTTGGCCATCGGGCTTGTCGCAGCGCTTCGGCAGGTCCATGCCTGTGGCCTGATACACAAGGATATCAAGCCGGCGAACGTACTCGTCGACGACAACTGGCATGTTCGGCTCATGGGCTTTGGCCTAGCGATCCAACTGCCCCGCGAACGCCAGCCTCCAGCGCCGCCGGAACTGATCGCAGGAACACTTCCTTACATGTCTCCCGAGCAGACAGGCCGTACGAACCGCTCAATCGATTCGCGCAGTGATCTCTATTCCCTCGGCGTCACCCTTTACGAGATGTTGACCGGAGAGCTGCCGTTCACCGCCTCTGAACCCATAGAATGGATCCATTGCCATATCGCGCGCCAGCCAATCCCGCCGCGTGAACGTGTGCCCAATGTCCCGCAAACCCTCGAGGCGATTTTGGTCAAACTCTTGGCCAAGACAGCGGAAGATCGATACCAGACCATCATCGCGGTCGAATCCGACCTGCGGCGTTGTTTCGATTCATGGACGACATATGGACGCGTCGACGCATTCGTGATTGCAGCGAGTGATCGCCCAGACTGGCTTCGGATCCCGGAGAGCCTGTACGGACGCTCCGGTCAGCTCGACAGCCTCCTGAAGGCCTTCGGTCGCGTCGCCAGACTGGGAGAGACGGAGGTCGTTCTAGTGTCGGGTCCCGCGGGAGTCGGCAAGTCGTCGCTGGTGGGGGAACTGCGCAAGGCGCTGGTTTCAAAGCCAGGCCTGTTCGCGGCCGGTAAGTTCGATCAGTACAAGCGCGACATTCCATACGCGACCATTGCCCAGGCTTTCCAAGGCATCGTCCGCCAGATCCTGAGCCTCGAAGAAACGGACCTTGATCGGCGGCGGCGAGAACTACTCGAGGCGCTGGGGCCGAACGGCCAACTGATGATCAACCTGATCCCGGAGCTCGCCGTCATAATTGGCGAGCAACCGCCGGCGCCCGATCTCCCGCCTCAGGACGCGCAGAATCGCTTTCACCTGGTTTTTCAGCGGTTCCTTGGGGTCTTTGCCCGGCCGGATCACCCGCTGGCGTTGTTTATCGACGATGTGCAGTGGCTGGATGCGGCCACGATCGAGCTCATTCGGCGTCTCGCTGCGGAGTCGGACGTTCGACATCTCCTGTTGATCTGTGCCTATCGGGACAATGAGATCGGACCGACTCATTCCCTCGCTCCGACCCTGGAGATGATGCGGAACGCTAATCGCAGGCTTGAAGAGGTGCGTCTTGGATCTCTAGCGCGCAACGAAGTATCGCTTCTGTTGGCGGACGCTCTACAGTCAGATGCCAATTTCGTTCGGCCTTTAGCCGAGCTTGTGTACGACAAGACCGAGGGTAACCCATTTTTCGCTGGGCAGTTCCTGGCAGCGCTTGGAGACGAAGAACTGCTCGCTTTCGACCGGAACGCGGGCACATGGCGGTGGGATGTGGCCCGTATCGGCGCCAAGGGGATCACCGACAACCTCGCCGAGCTTATGGCCGGAAGACTGGCACGCCTGTCCGGCGCGGCATTGGAGGCGGTGAAGATTCTGGCCTGCCTCGGAAATGGTGCGCGGCTGATGACGCTGAGCATCGTCGTCGGGCGGTCCGAGCAGGCAACGGATGACGCGCTTTGGGAAGCCATTCTCGCGGGCCTTGTCCTGATTGTGGACGGCGGCTTCGCATTCACCCATGACCGTGTGCAGGAAGCGGCTTATGCACTCGTCGCAGAAGGCGAGCGTGCCATTGTGCATCTTCGGATTGGCCGCCTGCTTGCAGCGCGGGCCACGACAGAGGAACTCGAGGAGAGCATCTTCGAAGTCGTGAACCAGTTCGCTCGCGGCGCGGCGCTAATTGCCACGCCGGAGGAGCGCGAGCAAGTCGCCGGGCTTGACCTCATAGCGGGCAAGCGGGCCAAGGCGGCAACCGCCTATGCCTCGGCCCTGCAGTATTTTACCGCCGGCCGCGCTCTGCTGGCGAACAACGAATGGGAACGGTGGTACCGACTCACGTTCGACCTTGAGCTGAACTGGGCTGAGTGCGAGTATCTATCCGGAGAGTTGGCGTCAGCGGAAGCACGTCTCTCGGCGCTGTCAATGCGCCCGCAGACCACCGTTGACGCTGCTGCCGTGACCTGTGTTCGCCTCAATCTCTACACGACCTTGGACCGCAGCGACAGCGCTGTCGAGGTTGGCCTGGACTATCTCCGGCGGGTTGACCTCCAGTGGTCGCGGCATGCGACGGAGGAGGACATTCGCCAGGAATATGGTCGGTTATGGCGGCCGATCGAGGCTGGCTCGATCGAGGCCCTGGTCGATCTGCCACTCATGACCGACCCCGACCGGCGGGCGACCATGAACGTGCTCACCGCGCTCCTATCGCCGGCCCAGTTCACCGACTTGAACCTGTTCCGTCTCGTCATTGTACGGATGGCAGCGCTCAGCCTCCAGTACGGCAACACCGATGGATCATGCCTCGCTTATGCGCTGCTTGGCAGCGTCCTCGGCATCTACTTGGGCAACCCCCAGGCCGGTAGTCGCTTCGGCAGGCTTGCCTTGGATCTGGTCGAGAAGCGAGGTCTCGACCGTCTCAGCGGCAGCGTCTATTCGGTGTTCACGCTCCACCTTGCCCATTGGACGCAGCATTTGGCGACCTGCCGAGTCTTCCTGCGACGCGCCTTTGAGGCGGCGCGGGACGCGGGTGACCTTACCTTTGCCGCCTTTTCCCGCGTCGACCTGGTCACCATCCTTCTCGCCTCCGGCGAGCCGCTCGGCGAAGTCGAACGAGAGGCGGAGAGTGCGCTCGAATTCGTGCGGCGCGCGCGCTTCGGTCTCATCAGCGATGTCATCGTCGCGCAACTCAGGCTTATCCGGACCCTCCGCGGGCAAACGCCGGATTTCAACTCTTTCAATGACGCAGAGTTCGATGAACTCCAGTTCGAGCAACATCTGGAGGACAACCCGCGACTGGCGATCGCCGCCTCCCGCTATTGGATTCGCAAGCTGCAAGCCCGCGTCTATGCCGGCGATTACGCATCTGCCGTCGCAGCAGCATCGAAGGTCGCGTCTTTGCTTTGGACGCTGCCGACTCAAATCGAGCTGCCAGAATACCATTTCTATGCGGGACTCGCTCGGGCGGGGCGCTACGACTCCGCGTCGGCGGAGGAAAGATCCAGCCAATTGGAAGAGCTTGCAGCCCATCACCAGCAAATCACGACGTGGGCGGAGAGCGGCCCCGAAAATTTCACGCACCGCGCGGCCCTGCTCGGGGCCGAGCTGGCCCGTCTTGAACGACGGGACTTGGACGCCATGCGGCTTTACGAGGACGCTGTGAGGTCGGCGCGCGAGCAGGATTTCGTCCATAACGAGGGCATTGCCAACGAGCTTGCCGCGCGGTTCTACGCAGAGCGCGGCTTCGAGACGATCGCCGACGCTTATCTACGCAACGCGCGGTCCTGCTACCTTCGTTGGGGTGCCGCCGCCAAGGTAAGCCAACTCGATCGGCTGTATCCCCAACTGGGCGGCGAACTATCGCCGCGCGTAGGAACAGCTGCGAGCGGGATCGAGCTGAAGCACCTGGATCTGGCTGCTGTGATCGAGGTGTCGCAGGCAGTGTCCGGCGAGATTATTCTTGAGCGGTTGATCGAGCGATTGATGACAGCGGTGGTTGAGCACGCCGGCGCTGTCCGTGGGCTCCTGCTCCTGCCGCTGGAAGGGGAGATGCGCATCGTCGCTGAGGCCATCACCAGCGCCGAAGGCGTAGTCGTGCATCCGCGGCGTCAATCCAGACCGGCAAGCGAGCTGCCTGAGTCCATCTTAAACTTTGTCACGCGCACGCATGATGTCATCATCCTGGATGACGCTTTGACTGCCAATCCGCATTCGGCCGACCCCTATCTGCTCCGCGCGTGTCCACGGTCCGTCTTATGTCTCCCGCTGGTCAAGCAGAAACTGCTTGTCGGTGTCCTCTATCTGGAGAACAACCTATCGTCCCATCTGTTCACACCGAACAAGCTGTCGCTATTGCGGGTTCTTGCCTCCCAGGCGGCCATATCGATCGAAAACGCGCAGTTATTCCTGGATATCAAGACAGCGCAGGAATACGCGCGAGGGGCGGAAGTCGAGTTGCGCCAGTCATTCGACATGATCCCCGCGCTGGCCTGGAGCGCACTACCCGACGGCTCGATCGAGTTTGCAAACAAGCGGTGGCACGATTTTACCGGGATCCCGCCACAAGCAATGACGGGCGATGTATGGATCTCCACCTTCCACGCTGCCGATGTCGACAAGGTCGTAAAGAAATGGACGGACGTTCTGGCGACTGGCGTTGGAGGAGAAATCGAAGCGCGCATGGTACGGTTCGACGGCGCGACCCGCAGGTTTCTGGTACGGGCCTCGCCTATGCGCGATGAAAGCGGCGCAATCGTAAAGTGGTATGGCACGAACACAGACATCGAAGACATCAAGCGTGCCGAAGAGCTGATTTCCGCAGAGAAGCGGCTCCTTGAAATGATCGCGGACGGCTGCGATCTGATGCCAATTCTGGACTCCCTGGTTCGAGCTATCGAAGATATGACAGGCGGATCTCCGGCAAGCTTGTTGGTCCTGGATGCAGCGGCCAACACACTTCGACATTGTATCGCTCCAAGCCTTCCGGCGAGCTTCACGAAGGCTATCGACGGCGGGCTGATCGGACCTGCAGCCGGATCGTGCGGCACCGGAGCCTATCGCGCGGAGAAGGTTTTCGTCTCAGATATCAAAACCGATCCGCTCTGGATTGACTATCGCAACTTGGCCCTGGATCATGACCTGAGAGCCTGCTGGTCAACGCCCATACTCTCAGGCAGCGGCGGCGTTTTCGGTACCTTGGCGCTCTATGCTCGTGAAGCACGTGAGATCACAGCATGGGAGGAAAGGATCTTGGAACAGTTTACCCATCTCGCAAGCGTCATCGTGCACCGGAAGAACGCCGAAGACGCTCTAAGCAAGAGCGAGTCGATGCTGGCAGAGGGCCAAAGGATCAGTCATACCGGGAGCTGGAGCTGGAGTGCCGGGACAGACCGTATATCGTGGTCTGAGGAGTGCGCACGGATCTTCGGGTTCAACGCAAGTGAAAGGGAGGTCACCTATCAGGCACTATTGGCGCGTGTGCATCCGCAGGACCGGGACCACGTCGAAGCCGTGCATGCAACCGCAATGGCAGATGGGGGAGAATTCGAATTCGAGCACCGCATCGTACTGCCCGACGGATCGGTCAAGTTGGTTCAGAGCCGTGGGCGATTGGCGTTGAATGAAAGCGAGGCTCCAAGTTACGGGGGGACGATTTTCGACATAACCGAACAACGAGCCAAAGAGGAAGACGCGCATCGGTTCGAGATGACGCTTCGAGAGGCTCAGGCAGGCCTTGCCCGCGCGGGAAGATTGACCGCCATGGGGGAACTGACAGTTTCGATCGCCCATGAAGTCAACCAGCCGCTGATGGCAATCGTGACCAATGCCGCAACTTGCGTGCAGTGGCTTACAGACGAACATCTCAATATCTCGAAGGCACGGCAAGCCGCAGAGCGCATCGTAAGGGACGGCCACCGCGCCGGTGATATCATCGCCAGCATCCGGGCCCTGGCCAAGAAGTCTCCACCGCAGATGAGCGAACTGAATCTCAATCAAGTAATCCTCGAGGTGCTGCTGCTGACGCGTGGCGAACTGCGCCGACATGAGATAGTCGCGGAGACAGACCTCACGATGGATGCCGAGATCCTTGGGGACCGTATCCAGATGCAGCAGGTGCTCTTGAATCTGATTATGAACGGTATTGAGGCGATCTCTGCGAGCCAGCATCAGCCTCGACGTATGCATATAGACACTCAACCGGGTGATCCTGGCTACATCTTGGTGACTGTTTCCGACACAGGAGTCGGGTTGGATCCGGACAACAGCGCCCAACTCTTCGAAGCTTTTTTCACTACGAAGCGCGAAGGAATCGGCATGGGATTGTCGATTTGTCGCTCCATAATCGAAGCGCATGGCGGTCGCATATGGACCGCGCCGAGAGTGCCCTTGGGAAGTGCCTTTTGCTTTACCCTGCCCGTTTTCGTCGACGACAATGCCCATGTCTCCTCGCATTGACGATACAAGGCCGACGGTCTTTGTCATTGATGATGACGAGTCCATCCGCGAGGCGTTGAACGAACTTTTCCAGTCGATTGGCCTCCGCGTGGAGCTATTCGCATCTGTCCAGGCGTTTCTTGCCGACGACCAGCCGGATCGTCCTGGGTGTTTGGTTCTTGACGTTCGCCTCCCCGGGCAGAGTGGGCTCGACTTCCAAGACTTCCTTGTCAGGGAGGGCGTCCGTCTCCCAATCATATTCATCAGCGGTCACGCCGACGTTCCGATGGCTGTTCGGGCCATGAAAGCCGGCGCCGTGGAGTTCCTGCCGAAGCCTGTCCGAAGTCAAGATCTATTGGATGCCGTTCATTTGGCAATCGAGCGGGACCAAGCCCACCGGGCCTGTGCTCGCACCGTCTCGAGAGTTGGCGCGGACTTTGAAACCCTGACGCCGCGCGAGCGCGAGGTCATGGCACTGGTCGTAACTGGGCGCCGGAACAAGCAGATCGCCGCGGACATTGGTCTGAGCGAGGCGACAGTCAAACTCCACCGCGGGCAAGTGATGCAAAAGATGAACGCGCGATCGGTCGCCGAACTTGTGCGAATGACCGATGCGATCGACCCTTCCAGCAACTCTAGACGTTTTGCCAAATAATCCGAGCCAAAAGAGATGCGCAAACCTGACCAGCTGCGCCTGGCCGGGTGCTCCACCTGAATGTTGATTATGCCCGGAGCCCGACGGCAAGACCTCAGAGCGCCGCTACAGCCCCGCTGATGCACCGGCCTAAAAAGAACCGCATCGAAGGCTCGCCCGATCTGGGCTATGTCAGCGCATCCATGTCGAACCCCAGAACTTGACGATGCGGATGCAGACGCGTCGCTTAACGTGCCGACTTCTGCCTACAGTTCATAGACCCATTCGGCCGGCACGAAGCGATGGGCTTGCCGTGGCGCCCGACATGTCCGAAACCGGGGAACGGCAAATGCATCCCGGCGATCGGCATCCGATCGGCAGCGACCCGGTCGAGCGTCCGCTTGCGCGTCTCGGCGGCCAGTTTGGAATCGACATCGAACGCGATGCTCCACTCCGGGCGGGCGAACTGATAGGTCGCCATGTGCACGACATCAGCGCCTCGCCATCCGATTCGACAATGAAGCCGGCATGGCCCGGCGTGTGGCCGGGCAACGGCACGGTGTGGATCGAGCCGAGCGCGTCGCGCTCGCCGTCCACTTGCGGCAGGCGGTCCGCATAAGCGGCGGCGGGCTTGCGTGCCCTGATGAAGAACGGCTTCGCCTCGTCCGGCGCCTGGTTCATGTTCGCGTCGTCATGCCAGAAAGCGTAGTCGGTTGCGGTGACGACGAGCTCTGCATTTGGAAATAGCGCCTCGCCGGCGGGAGTCAGAACGCCGTTGATGTGGTCGGGATGCATGTGAGTAATCAGCAAAGTGTCGATCTGGTCCGGAGCGACGCCGGCCGCCTCGGTAGCGGCCGAAAGGCGGCCGGGTGACGGCCCATGCTGTCCGACGTACCGGCGTCTACGAGCACCAGACGGTCGCGCAGATTGACGAGATAGGCATTGACCGGTGCGCGGCGCGGTCCGGGCTTGTTGAAGCTGACCTCCGCCAGCCGCTCCGCCTCGCGTCGAGCCCGATGAAAAGCTCGGATTTAATGTCGATATAGCCGTCCAGCGCCGGCTCGGATGCGAAGGTCTTGCGCAGTCTACTCGTCTCGATCACGCTCTCTGTTACCCATGTGACGATGGCGGTGCTGATCGCCGTCCTCTCCTTGCCGCTCGTGTCTAATGCATGTCGCGCAAAAGTGTGCAGCGGTTTTGCGAAAACGGCATGCATAAAAACAAAAACCTAAAGCGTGTCGCATGAGGCCGGACGAACGTGACGCGCTTTTATTGTTCTGGGAAGTGTTGGCCGGGCACCGCTGCTCGAAGATGTCAGTCGGGCACTCCTCGGGCTCATCGGTCTGTGGATGGATGGCGCGCGCTGAACCACCGGCAGGCACAAACATGAAGGGGAGGTCGTCGGTGTCATTGCCGGCCTGATCCCGTGTCCGCTGACGCTGTTCGTGATGAGCTTCGCCATGTTGCGAGGCGTTCCCGGAGCCGGCATCCTTTTCGCGATCACCATGATGCTTGGCGTCGCGCTGACACTCTCGTCAGTCGCGGCGCTGTCGATCCTGCTTCGCGAGCGGCTGGTGCATTTCTTCGAGAGTCGGCCCTTTTTGTTCGACCTCATCTCGCGCGGCATAGAAGGTGTCGCCGGCCTCATCCTCGCCGGCGTCGCGGTCTGGCAGGTCGCGGCGCGCTGATCCAGGACTCGGACCAGATTTCTGACTTGCGTCTGCTCATCCGGCCGACGCTTGGGCTGGCGGAAGAGGTTCGCTAGTTCAGGATCTGGGTAAGGAACAGTTTGCTGCGCTGGTGACGCGGATGCGAGAAGAATTCGGAGGGCGTGTTCATCTCGACAATCTCGCCCTGGTCCATAAAGACGATGCGGTCGGCGACCTGGCGGCAAATCCCATCTCGTGCGTGACACACAGCATGGTCATGCCATCCCCAGCCAGCGCGACCATGGTGTCGAGCACTTCTTTGACCATTTCCGGATCGAGTGCCGACGTGGGCTCGTCGAAGAGCATGATTTTCGGGCTCATACAGAGCGCACGCGCGATCGCAACCCGCTGCTGCTGACCGCCTGAAAGCTGGCCGGGATATTTGTGCGCCTGGTCCGGAATCTTCACCCGTTCCAGATAATGCATGGCGGTCTGCTCGGCTTGTGCGCGCTGCATCCTGCGCACCCAGATCGGCGCCAGCGTCAGGTTCTCCAGAATGGTCAGGTGCGGGAACAGGTTGAAATGCTGGAACACCATGCCGATGTCGCGGCGAATTAGGTCTATCTTCTTCAAATCATTGGTGAGTTCGACGCCGTCGACGACGATCTGTCCCTGCTGGTGCTCCTCCAGCCGGTTGATGCAACGGATCATGGTCGACTTGCCCGAGCCCGAGGGCCCGCAGATCACCAGCTTTTCGCCGCGAAGGACTGTCAAGTCGATGTCCTTCAGCACATGGAAGTTCCCGTACCACTTGTTCATCCCGGTCATTTCGATTGCCGGCGGATCATTGGGATCGGGCATGGGCGGAACGCGCTTGGCGGCGGATGATAACATCACAACATTTCCTAGTGAGCGGTGGGGCCGCGCCTCTCCAGGAAGTCGGCGAAGCGGGCGAATGAGAACGAGAGTGCGAAGAAGATCGCGCCGATGAACAGGAACGTCTCGGCCGCCGGCGGCGGCCAGTCCGGGTCGGCCAGCGCCGCGTTACCGGAGCTGATCAGGTCGAACAGGCCGACCACCAGGACAAGGCTGGTGTTCTTGATCATGACGATGATGGTGTTGGCCAGCGCCGGGATCGCCACCTGGATCGCCTGCGGCAGGATGACGAGATATTGCGTGCGCCAGAAGGGCAGGCCGAGCGCCGCCGCGGCCTCGTATTGGCCATTCGGGATGGCCTGCAGGCCGCCGCGGATCACCTCGGCGAGATAGGCCGCGGCGAAGATGGTGAGGGCGACCAGCGCACGCACGAACTTGTCGGGCAACAAGGCTTCGGGCAGGAACAGCGGCATCATGATCGATGCCACGAACAGGATGGACAAGAGCGGCAGCCCGGTCGGGCGCCGGCAGGCGTACGCAAGTACCCGAGGAAGGAACCCGCGGGCCACAGGCCAGCGGGTTCGTTCATCGGCCTCATTGCGGTCATTCAAGGGCTCGCTACGGAGTGACTGCTTCTGGCGCGACCGAGCCGGCCGAAGGGTTCGGCTCCGCCCTACTGCCGTGGAGCGTTCTACGTCGCGGTTGGGTGGTGAGCAGACCTCTGGTTCGCTAGAGTCCCAAGTTTCCACAGGGCTGCAGACCGAAACCCGGAAAACGCTTATCTCATAGTAAGCTGATGCATCTGGACCGCCTATGGTGAAGCCGACCGGATCCAACGAGGCAGTGAGGATCGAAGACCTTGACGACGCGGGGCTGGTTGAACACGCGCGTCAGCGTGACCCCGCCGCATTCTGGTTAATCATCAAGCGTCACAATCAGCGGCTTCACCGGGTCGCCCGCGCCGTCCTGAATGACGACACTGAGGCGGAGGACGTACTTCAGGAGACCTATATCCACGCCTTCACCCATCTGGCCGAATTCCGCGCGGAGGCGCGGCTGTCGACCTGGCTCACCCGGATCGCGCTGAACGAGGCGCTGGGACGCCGCCGGAAAAGGCGGCCCACTGTCGACGTGAAAGCCATCGAAGGCATGGTCGCTCCATTCAGCGCCCACAACCCTGATCCCGAAGAAGCAGCCGCGCTCGTTGAAATCCGCGGCCTCCTGGAGGGGGCCGTCGGTGGCCTGCCAGAGCCCTTTCGCATCGTCTTTGTCATGCGGGACGTTGAGGAAATGAGCATTGAGGAAACGGCTTTTCTTTTGGCATTGCGACCTCAGACAGTGAGCACCCGCCTTTATCGCGCACGCCGGCTGCTTCGCGAGGCGCTGCGTGACAAGCTCACCACCGTGTTCACGGATACGTTTCTCTTCGCTGGCGCCCGTTGTGACCGCCTCGCGCAATCAGTCTTAGATCGGCTCGCAATCAGCCTGGTTCGAAAGAATACTCATCTGTTGAATGTGGCGACCGAGCGCACGTAGACGCAGTCCACGCCGAGATTACGCCGGCTTCTTTCGCGGGGCTTTTGTAGCGGGACACGGGAATATTTCGGCGCCCCGGACCATCTAATCGTCGGGCAAATGCATTCGGCGCCGCGGTGCTGACAGCGGTGTTGAATCAACAAACATAGGAGACCGCTATGCAGGGCGCACTTCACCTATCCCGGCGTCAGTCGCTTCAGGGACTTGTCGTACTCGGTGCCGGAGCGGCACTCGGCGGCATCGCGCGGCCTTCTCCGGTATTGGCACAGGACATATCGGACGAGGACATTTTCCGCTTTGCGCTCAATCTCGAATATATGGAGGCTGAATACTACCTCCGCGGCACCACCGGAAAGGGTATCGACGACGCCGATGCCGGCTCGAAACCGGGCGATGTCGTCGGCGGAAAGAAAGTGTCCTTCGAAACACCCGCCATCGGCCAATTCATGCAGGAAGTTGCTGAAAACGAACTTGCGCACGTCCGATTCTACCGCAAGACGCTTGCAAAGAACGCCGTCGACAGGCCGGCCATAGATTTCGATGCGGGGTTCAAGGCGGTTACGGAGGCAGCTGGCCTCGGGCGGGACTTCGATCCCTTCGGTAACGAAACGAACTTCGTTCTCGGCGGCATGCTGTTCGAGGATGTCGGCGTCACCGCCTATGCGGGTGCGGCGACAGTTCTGAAAAACAAAGACTTCCTCGCCGCCGCCGCAGGCATCCTGGCGGTCGAGGCCTACCACATGGGAATGGCGCGATCTACGCTATACCGGAAGGGAGAGAAAGCCTGGAAGGCCGCCAACGCTGTCTCCGATGCCCGAGACAAAATCGACGGATCAGACGATAAGGACCAGGGGATCCAGGTGGACGGCAAAGCCAACATCGTTCCTTCAACGCCGGACGCAATCGCCTTCACCAGAACACCGCAACAGGTGCTCCGGATCGTCTACCTCACCGACAAGGACGGAGTGAGCAAGGGCGGCTTCTATCCGGAAGGGATGAACGGCACGCTCAAAAGCACCTGAGCCAGTTGCGACGGGTGACGATTGGCCGCCGGAAACTGAGCGGCCTGATATCGGCTGCTCTCGGAGAAAGACCATGAATAATGATGATAATGGGAGCCACGGATCGTCAGCTTCGCCACAAGCGAACCTCGGCCCTTCTATGCGCCATGAGTGAATCCTCGCGCTGACGACATTGCTGTGGCTCGTCGGGTAGTACAACGCTACGCTGCCTTGGCCCTAGCCGACACAGCGCTCTTCGCAAAGTCGCGCACGACCTGGACGAATGCCTCCGGTTTTTCGAGGGGCATGAACTCGCCAGCTCCGCTGATGACCTTACCTGTCAAGGCCTCGGCACCAATTGCCTCGATCCCAGCAACATAGTCCTCGATTCCGCGGCCGTCCGCGTTGCCGCGCAGATAAAGCATGGGCGTCCTGATCCGCTTGTGCCGCATGTTCTTCTTGGCGTCCGCCTCGAACGCTCGATACCAGTCGAAGCCGGCCTTCAATGCCTCCGGTCGTTCATAGGCTTTGGTGAAGGCGGCTCGGTGTTTCTCCGTTACCGCCTCTTTCCTCCCGGCAAGGAAATTCGTGAAGAAGTCAAAATACTCCCGTTCGTGACCGGTAACCAGCACCTCGGGCAGCTCCGGTATGGCGTGGAAGGCGAAATGCCAGATATGCGGATTGCTGATCACCTTCGTCCAGGGTTCGCTGCCCGGCAAGACCGTATGGGCTACCACCGCGCCGCGTATGCGCGCCCCATGTTCGCGGGCCGATCCAAAGGCAATCATGCCGCCGACATCAAACCCGGCGACCACGATGTCCTTGGCGCCAAGCTCTTCCGCAGCCGTGAGGACGATATCCGCGAGCACTGCCTTTTCGCCGGTTCGTGGAGCGCCGATAGACTCGCCGATGCCCGGCAGATCAGGGACAATTGCGTAGAAATCCGCCGCGAAGGCGTCGATCACAGTGTCGTAGACCCGACGATTGTGTGGCCAACCGTGTAGCAGCAGCAGTGCCGGATGCTGCGGATTGCCGGTCACGTCGGCGGCCAGAACCAAATCATCAAGTTTCAATATTTCGCTGCGCACCGGATGACACCTAGGGGATCTCACCTCAGTATCGCCGCCAGCCTTGGCAATCTTGCGTCGTCCGGTCCGATCTCAAGCTCGCCATGTGCCATAGGGAGCTGCAAAGCAAGATCGTGTCCCAGGGAGTGGTGTAGCTGACGGCTTGGTCGCCGCGCTCTCCGGCACGGGGCCGGGCTGATCAGCGTGCCACGGCTGGCAGGCTGATCAGAGGATCATCGCTCATTTGGCTGATGGTTTCCAGCGTCATGTATCTGGCGCGCTGCACAGCCCATTCGTCGTTCTGTTCGAGCAGGATCGCGCCAACCAGGCGGACGATGGCGTCATCATTTGGGAAGATGCCGACGACCTCGGTGCGCCGCTTGATCTCGCCGTTGAGGCGCTCGATCGGATTGGTCGAGTGCAGCTTGGCGCGGTACTCCTTGGGGAAAGTCATGTAGGCAAGCACGTCGGGCTCGGCGTCGTCCATGATTGTCGCCAGCTTCGGCACCTTCGGCCGGATCTGGTCGGCGACGGCGCGCCATTGCGTGCTTGCGGCCCCGGGCGTTTTCCTGGGCGAAGGCGGTGGCGATGAAAGCGGAGACCGCGGCGCCCGCTCTTGCCGGCATGGGCCAGCACGTTCCTCATGAAGTGGACGCGGCACCTCTGCCAGATCGCGCACAGCACCTTGGTGACGGCCGCCTTGATGCCTTCATGGGCAGACGTCCATGGTTATCACGATCGAGCTATGTCCCTAGCCGTTCCTGGATGACCTTTGGTGGAAGGCCGAGCCCACAACCTCCTGGCCGATTGATCAACCATGATGCAGAGAAATGGCGAAGGGCGTGCATGCCGCCATACTTGGCCGCCATGACGACTTCGCCGTCCTGGTTTCTCTCTTCGCTCGCGACAGTCACGCCAGCCGACACCTGCGTTGGGAGGAAACCGCGTTTGGTGATGTTCGATCCGCTTTCGATATTGCCGCTTGCTATCGGGAACACCTAGTGCAATTCCCTGACGGGATTGCCCGCGGCCTCGTTGCCAGTCACGCGACGGGGGCAGGCGAGCTTCCAACCAGGGATCGTTCTCTCTCCCGCTTCAGGCTTTGGCCGGCCGATCGCCCCATAGTCGTCGGCGCGCTGGTGAACGCTAATCTGTGCTCGCTCGAAATCCACGTCACTCCATCGCAGCCGGCGAAGCTCCGACGATCGCGTGCCGGTAAAGACGGCAGTGCCGAGAAGCGGGCGCCAGCGTCCCGTCGATGAGGCAAGAATGGCCTTGATCTCTTCGCGCGTCGGTATGTCGACGCTGATCTTGCGCTTGCTTTTCTGTCGCTTTTCCGCCTAGCGCTCCTTGCCTCTGCGCCGCGCGCGGCGGAGGCCCTGACCGGATCGCGTGTGGCCAGGCCGCGTTCCTGCGCGTCAGAGCAAAGCGCCCCAAGCGAACCGAGAGCCTTCCGGGCCATCGTCTGCAATCGGCCTTCGTTGCTTCGTTCCGCAGCTTGTCCGCGAACTTGCGCACCGCCGGCACCGTGATGTGGGAAAGCAGCGTCGTTCCGATGAACGGTTCAATGTGAAGTTTTCAGGTGCCGTTTCCAATGGTCAGTCGATGAACGCTCGAGGCCTTCATTTTTCGCCAGTCGCAATCCAGAACGCTGCGATACCCCGCTTCGCACGACAACAGGGAACGATATCGCCCCCCATGTATTACAAACCCATGGACACTATGGAACCCCACGGCCACGGGATGGCGGCCGATATTTTGACATCGGAAGTTGCCAATGCCAGGCAGCGCATCCACCGGACCGAGCTCGCGCTTCGACGCACTGAAGAAATGCTGGCCGAAAATCTCGCGCTCTGCAGAAGGATACGAACTGCGGTCGAGGCCGCAGACCGATTGGTGAAGATCGATCCCCCCAGCTTTGAAGGACGTCGCGCGGGTTGAACTGGGCCGGCGTTTCGTTCGTCGCGATCTTCAGGCCACCGGCGCCACCACTCTCGCTCCAGAACGCCGCCACATCGACGTCTGAGCGACACGCTCGCGAACAGCCGGAACCAACGTCGACCACAAGCGGTTTACAAATCGAAGGGACCGCAATGGATTCGGAATAATGGAACTTTTGGATATGGAACTGGCGAGAGCCCGACAGCGGCTTAACCGGGCCGAACGCTCCCTCGAACGTGCAAATGAAATGCTGGATGAAGACTGCGGTGTCGGTATCAACCTCGCGCTGTGCAGCACGATCCGGGCTGCGCAACGACGCGTGGCCGAGGCGAGATCGCGGTTGGCGAAGATCGATCCTGGCAGCACGGACACAGCCGCACGGTTTGAGCCTTTTGGCCGCTAGCCGCACACCGATGTAGCGACAGAGCGAGGTCGGACTCATGCGGCGTTCGCTCGGGCTCGTCAGCATTTTGACGAGTTCTCCAAGGCCATCAATGAACTCACCACCGGCGAAAAACGGCTGCCTCATCCGCCGGGCTGGAGAAACACCAGGGTTCGGCAAAGTACGCGAGCGCCAATGGCTCAGCCTCCACATGGTCCAGTACGAGGCAAGCAGTGATCCTCGCTGCCGTGGTCTGATCGTCGAGCGGCACCATGAGATCATCGGGCTCCAGAAGCAAAACGGCGCCTGGCAAGGTCATGTCATGGAACAAGCTGAGGTCCGAATATGAGTCCCGAGGCGTCTTCGTAACGCTTATCTTTCCCGCCGCTATGGAGTAGCGGCTGGGGAATTTTTGGGACGAAGAATGCTACGTTTCGCTCTCACGAGCTCGGGCAGATCGGTGTCGTTCGAGCCTGTCTCTCGAAAGACGCCAACTATTTGCATTGCGAGCATTTGGTCAGCTTGGGAGGAGCGGGCGATCTTCTCCTCACTGCAGAGTTGGTCGAAAAACGCGTTGGAAAAGGTCCAGATCGGATGGGTATAGACCGGCTCGTTTGAAAGGCATTTTGAACCCCCAAGATTCAGAAGACCGTCGCTGTAGTAGCTGATGCATCAAAAATAGTGCCCGTCAGGATGCACGAGTGAACGGTGTGTAAAAAGCGAACATGAGGCCGGATATGGAATCCCAACTCTTGGTTGGAGTGCGGCGGGTTTTTCAATGGCGATCTCGCAGCTTTTTCACTGCCTTGGTGAGGGTCTGGCGGTCGTTGCCGATCTTTTTAATCAGTTTGCTGACTTGACTTGGCGAAATACAATTTTTCCGCGCGAAACGTTCCACCTCATAAAACGCATCGATCGATCGATAGGCGGCCTCGGTCGACGTAGGCTTGGTTGCCCTTGTTCTCGTTCATTTCCGTTTTCCTACTCACTCAGCAGCTGCAAATGAGAATCCGCCCGCCACTCCTCGATTTGGCGGGCGGATCCCATCAGCGCAGGAAGGGACTCTAGCTGCGCAAATACAATTTCTGGGGACTTTTTGAGCGTCATTTCTGGCTAACGACCATCAACTCGCGACTATTCCAATCACCAAGCAGGTGAGGGAGATGGCGAAAACCGGTGCAAGCAGCCAGCGAGCTTCGTGAACACTGTTCTCCATAGGCTCCTCCCTTGAGGGACCGCAACGAGTACGAACAGACGCAGTTCCGGACGGCTACACTGTGGGGGGCCATTGCGCGCAGCGACTCAGACTTAGGTCCTACGCACGCAAGCCTTAAGGCTCAGTTTGGAACGTCTAGAGAAGCTGCAGGTTTGGGGCGCTTTGGCGCGATGTTTTGCGCCCACGAGCCCACAAGGAGATAGCTATGAGAATTCATCTTTCCACCGCAGTCGCGGGATTCTTGCTGCTTGCAGGTGTCGGCGCCGTAGCCGCTCAGGACGTCGTCATCGAGCCTGAGCAGGAAACCGTCATCAAGGAATATGTCAAGAAGCAGCCGCTCGCATCGGTGAAAGTCCCTGGAGTGGAGCTCAATATCGGTTCGACGTTGCCCGATACGGTCGAGCTTCATGAAGTGCCTAACGTCAAGAAGTATCGCTATACGGTCGTCGACGATCGGACCGTCGTTGTCGACCCGGGCACACGCAAGATCGTCAAGATCATCCAGTGACCTGACGACTCAGAGGACAGCCCGCCGTTCCGAAAGGTACGGCGGGAAGGTCGCGACCGGAGAAGCGCAAGGGGGGAATTGAAGCCGACGATTTGATAGCCGCATCCTTCGTTGACGGGCTGGACGAGCTTTGAGCTCTCCAGAATGCGAGGCGCTGCAATGTCCCTCTCTCCCATTCTATCCTCTGCCGGTCTGACTTTCCAATGCCCGCATTGCAACTTCGCTCGTCAAGAACGGCGGCTGGTTCCAGGTTGTTTCCCATTACAAGTGCGAGGGGTGCGGACGCGAGGTCCGGATTACCTATACCGACACGATTGGGATTTTCCAGAAGCACACGCACTTGGCCATGCCCCCGCCGGGAGCGCGGAAGATTTGCAGGCCCCGAAAGTGAGTTCGAAATGCCGGGCGCCGAGTGCGAGCCGGGAATGCCGGCACTCGCCTGAGATCGGCACGCGCAATACGTCGGCAGCGCTTTCGTCAGCAGCAATCGAGAGATGCGCGAGCACCTTCGGAAGTAGGTCCAGGAACATGCCGGCCCACCCAATGCCCAGAGCAAGATCCGCACCGAGCAACTGAGAGGAGGCTACATCAGAGCAATGAAGACCACCGGTGCGAAGATCAGGAAGATCGCCATTAGTATGGTCACGGTAATGGCAAGGCGCTCGGTTCGCCTGACGAGTGCAGAGACCTCCTCGTCGCCGAGAAATTTGTTGGGTCAGGAGTTTGATTGTCATTTGCGGGTCGGCTTGCGACCTCATCTACGTCCTGTCTGCTCTGGATAAGGTCACAGTTCTTTCCGCTTTGTTAAAGGCATCATATCGATCGAGGCATACAGTGGGCACCCGGCGGACCACCGATGAAGGGACATTGCTCGGCGGCCTACCCGCCTCGGATCATAGCCCCGTGGCGGAGCTAAGTACCTGCCGCTCCATCCGGCGGTACGCAAAGACGCACTGTTCAGCACGGTCGGGGCGCATGCCTGCACGAGCGGCGGCCGGTGAGGCTGGGATCCGATTAAGCTCCGGGGGAACTGAAGCGCTCGCGTCGCGCTGAAGATGGCCGGCACCCATCGGGAGCGGGGGAGGGCATGGGATAGGTGCCGGCCAGGCGGAATCAAGTCCGCCGCCGCGTCAGCGTAGCTGACCCATTCCTCGGTGTCATTGGCTGATTGCCGGGTCGGCGCCCTATCCGTCGCACGCACAGCCCGGTGCTTTGTGGTACTTTCTCTGCCTCGATATGCAGCTATCCCCGCACGCTTTGCCGGCGGAGCAGATTTTGCAGCATCCCTCAACGAGGATGGTCGACCAGGGTATGGACGTTTCGAAACGCCCCAGCCGAAGATTGTCCGCCGGGTGCCTCCGCCGAAGGTCGTCAAGCCCGTTCGCAAACAAAAAAGCGCGAAGAAAGTGATTATACCGGTTGAGGACGAGCCTGTTCCTGCGCCTGTCATTCCTTCTGGTGGCGGCGGCGGTGGAAGCGGGGGAGGCGGCTGGGGTTGATCAGGTCAGACGGAAGAAGGATTGCATGAGGCTATCCTCAAGGCCAAACGGGATGCTTCTTCAACAGATGGGGTGATTGGGGTCTCGCCCGAGCCAAGGTGCGGGCGGCTGCTCCTGTATGGATGTTACAACGTGGTCGCCTTGGAGCGCCACAAACATCGG
>NZ_JAMYPX010000040.1:0-34412 GCF_040320585.1 Mesorhizobium sp. M0663 | reverse complement strand
CCATGGCGATCGAACCGGCCGTGCTTTTGCTCGACGAGCCGTTCGGCGCGCTCGATGCGCAGGTGCGCCGCGAACTGCGCCGCTGGCTGCGCGACATCCACGATACGACCGGCCATACTACGGTCTTCGTCACCCATGATCAGGAAGAGGCGCTGGAGCTTGCCGACCGCGTCGTGGTGATGAGCCAGGGCCGCATCGAGCAGGTCGGCACCGCCGACGAGATCTACGACACTCCGAACTCGCCCTTCGTCTACGGCTTCATCGGCGAATCGAGTTCGATTCCGGTCAAGGTCGAGGACGGCCAAGTCTGGATCGCCGACCGGCCGATCGGGCTGTCCGCGCCGCAGGCGCCGCAAGGCGAAGCGACGCTTTTCTTCCGTCCGCACGATGTCGAACTGGTGGAAGAATGCAATGGCTGCATCGCCGGCACGGTCGCCGCCAGCCGCCGCGTTGCCGATACCAGGCGGGTGGAACTCGAAATCGGCGGCGAGCGCCAGCGGGTCGAGATCGAGCTGCCCGTCGACCATCCGGCGGCGCAGAAAAGCCGGGTGGCATTCAGGCCGCGGCGCTGGAAGCTGTTTCCGGCTGCTTGATTACGAGGCGATTACCAACTTGTGCACAACAAGACGTTTCGGCCCGCTCTTTCAACGCGCCTTAGCGAGAGCACAAGGGTCATCGGATTTTTCGGGAAAGCCGCAAAGCCGTAGTGCTCGTAGAAGGCTTTCGCTTCGTCCGATATGGCATGAACAAGAAGGCCGCGAATCCCGAGGATCGTCGCGGCGTAACGCGGTGCGCAGAACGGCGTCTTGCAACAGCGCGGCGCCTAACCCCTTGCCTTGCCAGCTTGTGTCCACGCTGCTCGAATGTCGCGCGGTCGACGTCGAGCAGCCTGATGGAGCAGGTCTGCACGGCCTTGCCGTTCAAGATGGCTTTGGTCACCGCGATCACGTTCCCGGCGGAAACTCGCCGTCGGTTGTCTCCCATCCCTGAAAGGCGTCCACGTCATCGACCGGAGCAAGCGCTGCGTCAGCGGATAGTGGTGTCGATGCACGCGTCTTTCGCCACAGCGGCGCCAGGAGCCACCATTCCCGGCGCTTCTCCAATACTGACCTTCGCGCGCTACGGCTTGAGGCGATTCGGAGCTGAACCTTCAAAGATAATAGCGAAGTAAAGGAAACAGCGGTATTTTGACCAATTGAAATTCGTCGGGGGGTGCTCATGGCTCTATATGTCATTGGCGCAGGCATGGGTCGCACTGGCACATATTCGCTGAAGCTCGCGTTGGAGCATCTTGGGTTCGGGCCGTGTCATCACATGGCAGATGTCCGCGCCAATCCCGAGCAGAAGGCGCTGTGGCGCGCCGCCGGCCAGGGACAACTCCCGACCTGGGATGCGGTATATGCCGGCTATCTTTCCGCGGTCGATTGGCCAACGGCGCATTTTTGGCGCGAAGTGAGTGACCACTACTCTGATGCAAAGGTTATCCTGACAGTTCGTGACCCGGAAGCCTGGTATGACAGCATGGCGCAAACAATAGGACTCACGATGGATGCTGCTACCAATGATCCACAGTCCTTTGGTGTGGCGGTGGTTGGAAACACTGTCTTTGGCGGTCGATTTGATAACCGTGATCACGCAATCGCTGTCTATGAAGCACATAACGCTTCCGTGAAATCAACGCTGCCACCTGAACGCCTTCTTACTTATCAGGCCTCCGAAGGGTGGGAGCCGCTTTGTGCCTTTCTCGGTGTACAGTTGCCTTCCGCACCGTTTCCACGCACCAATTCGACTGCCGAATTTCGTGCTCGCATAGGGCGCTGAACGGCGGTTTTCCACCGATAGTGTTGAAGAAGTCGGCGATGAAGCCGTCGATCCACTCGCACCGAAGCGTCTTGATTAAGGTCGACGCGACCTCCTCGCCTTAAGTGGCTCGGACGTTTGTTCCGAGGGTGCAAATCTTGGCCAATTTCCTGAGGTTCTGGGCGATGGCTGCAAGGTGGAACTCATCGCGGGCACCACAGGGGCCGCGCAATCGCAATCGATCGAGCTTCAGGATGCGCTTGAGGTGCGCGAACAGCATCTCCACCTTCTTCCGCTGATAGCGTGAGGTCTGGTAGGCGTCTGTCTTTGCGATGTCGCGGGCCATGTCGCGCGCGCCCTCATAGATCGAGCGCAGCACCTTGCGCGCCGGCTCCTTCGGGCAACAGCTGGGCTTCAGGGCACAGGCGTCGCAATCCAGCTTGCTGGCGCGATAGCGCATCATGCCATTCTCGTCGACGAGAGGGTGTGGCATCCGATAGGTCTTCTGGCGCTGCCTGAGCGTCTTCCCGCCAGGACAGATGTATGTATCTGTCGTCGCGCGAGAAGGTGCTATCCTTGCGCCTAGACTTGTCGAAGACCGGGATATGCGGCTCGATCCCACGCTCATGCACCAACCAGTTCAGCATTTCGGCCGAGCCGTAGCCGGTGTCGGCAATCAGCCGCTCCGGCCAGAGGCCGAGCTCGTCGTGCGCCCGCTCGATCATAGTCCTGGCGGCCGTCACCTCGGCTTGGCGCACCGCGGTCGAGGGCTCCACGTCCACGATGATGGCGTGCTCCACGTCGATCAAATAGTTCGTGCAATAGGCATAGACGGCTGGGCCACCCCAAGCGGCAGTCCAGCGCGCGGCGGGATCAACAGGGGAGACGAACTTGGGCTCCACCGGCGTGGCGGCCCCGAAGGCGGCGTCATCCAGAGTGGCGAGATACTCAGCCACGGCCCGCTTGGCTTTGGGATCGAGGTCCTCGGCCGTTTCGATCCCGCGCTGACGATGGGCGTCGGCGACGATCATGCTGGCATCGACCGCAAAGCCTTCGCCGCCGACGAGCCCTTCAGCTATGCAGCGCCGGACGACGGTCTCGAACAGTTCGCGCAGCAGGTCGGCATCGCGGAAGCGGCCGTGGCGGGTCTTGGAGAAGGTTGAGTGGTCAGGCACATCACCCTCGAGGCCAAGCCGGCAGAACCACCGATAGGCCAGGTTCAGATGTACCTCCTCGCACAGCCGGCGCTCCGAGCGGATGCCGAAGCAATAGCCGACGATCAGCATGCGGATCAGCAGCTCAGGGTCGATCGAGGGACGGCCGATCGGGCTGTAGAAGGGCGCCAGATGCTGGCGGATGGCGGACAGGTCGACGAAGTGGTCGATCGCTCTGAGCAGGTGATCCGCCGGCACATGCCGCTCCAGGCTGAAGCCGTAGAACAGCTCCTCCTGCATCACACTTTGCTCGCCCATCATCGACTCAATCTCCTCTTACGACGAAGATTGAATCAGTGCTTCAGGGCTGCTGCAACCCGGACTTTTTCAACACTATCCACCCCGGCCGGACCTTCCCGAGCCTCATCAGGCAATCTGATGTCTGAACGCACCAACCGACCACGTGCGCCAGTAGCAGTCATCCGATCGGACGAATCGAATGACCGCTTTGGCTAGTTCGGTTCGAATTCTTTTGCTCCAGGATGTGTTCCGCCGAACCAACCACGTAGGCATCTGGTACAATACCAATAACTGCAGGCCGGGGGTACGCGTCCGAGGAGGGCCGGTGCGTACGTCGCTGCGAAAGCGGTCCAATTGGACCCACAATCAGCGAACATTCATTTTCGTCTGAGCGCCGATACGTCTCACAGTGGCCCTATGAACTCGGAAGATGCGAGCAATCTCGGCGGCGGGTGGACCATCATTCAGCATGCCGATGATTTCGGAGCGCTGATCGGACGTGAGTTTTGGGCGACGACCACCTTTTCGCCCGCGCTCTTGGCCGCTTGAAGCCCCGCCATGGTGCGTTCCCGTACGATGGCTCGCTCGAATTCGGCGAAGGAACCGAGCATCCGCATCATCATGCGGCCTGCCGTCGTGGTCGTGCCGATTGCCTCGGTCAGTGAGCAGAACCCGGCGCCGGCGGCCTCGATCTTCTCAAGGATAAGGAGCAGGTCCTGGAGTGACCGCATCAGTCGGTCTAGTTTCCGGACAACCACGATATCGCCTTCTTCGCCAAGAAGCCGATGGAGCTCGGGTCGAACCCAGCGTCCTCCTGATGCTCGCTCCTCCGCGAGCCGCTTGCAGCCGGCGGCTTTGGCACCGCAGACAGGCCTACGCGCTTCTCTGGAAGCCATACTTGGCCTACTCTGTCAGGGGATCAGATGAGTCGCTCGTCACGAAAACGACGACCAAAGGATCGAAGAAATCGCTGGGTCGTCAGGCGCAGCGCGATATTTGGAGGTAACGATGAATTTCACGGACAGGCGCCTCTGGTACGGTGTGGCAGCCGTGATCGTGGTGCTGTTTGTGATCGGGTATGCGGCTGGGTGGTTTGGGGGCACACCGCCACCAGCGCCACAGCAGTAAGCGTACTCTGGTTGCGGTTGCCCGGTTTCGTGGACGATGCGAATTGGACGCGTTTGTCGTCCAAAGAACTGCAAGCGCCTTAGGCTCCAAAGAGATGCGCTAAACATCTTGGATTCGAACGCGCAGCAGTTTTGCCGAATTCAGGAACACCAGGACATCTGGCCCCAAGTGCAAAATCGCTGCCTGGATAGGACCGATCCAGCCCATCAGCGCTGCGGTAATGCCCAAAACGTGCACAACACCGACACCGACAAAAATATTTTCCTGAATTGTCCGGTAAGCACGTCGAGCAATTGCGCGCGCGCTGACAATTTTTGCCAGATCATCCTTCATCAATGCAATGTCGGCGGCTTCCAGTGCCGCCTGCGTGCCGCCGCCGCCCATCGCAATGCCGACATCGGCGCGTGCCAGCGCCGGCGCGTCGTTGATCCCGTCGCCGACCATCGCCACGCGATGGCCCTGCTTTTGCAGTTCGGCGATGGCGGCGACCTTGTCCTGCGGCATCAGATTGGCACGCACTTCATCCACGCCGAGTTCCTTGGCGATGGTCCGCGCTGTGGCCTCATTGTCACCCGTCACCATCACCATGCGCTTGACCCCGGTCGCACGGAGCTTTGCCAGCGCTTCGCGCGCACCTGGTCGCAATGTGTCGGCAATCAGAATCACGCCCGCGAATTTCCCATCGACCGCGACGTGAACCGGCGTCTGTCCGCCCTTTTCGATCGCATCGGAAAGCGGCACGCCGGCCTCGCGCAGCAACGATGCATTCCCGACCAGCACGGTGCGTCCGGAGACCGTCGCCTTCACACCGCGCGCCTGCAACTGCTCGTACTGCTCCGGTTCCGGGACATCGATTTTCATCCGGGCGGCATAGTTGACGACCGCTTTCGCCAAGGGGTGAGCGGACCGCCGATCGGCGGCGGCGGCAAGGCTGAGCAGATCAGCTTCCGAAAGCGTGCCGTCCTGCATCTCCACGCCGACAACCTCGGGCTTGTTCGCCGTCAGGGTGCCTGTCTTGTCGAACACCAGGACGTCGACCTTGGCCAAAGACTCCAGATAGACGCCCCCCTTGACCAGAATTCCACTGCGTGCGGCTCGCGCAATGGCTGCGATAATCACCAGAGGAGTCGCCAATCCGAGTTCGGCAGGCGATGTGAAAATCAGCAGAGTGACGATCATCCGAACGTCGCGGGTATAAAGATAAACCGCAACGAGGAAGATCAGCACGACCGGGATCAGCCATGACGCGACCTTATCCGCCAGTTTCTGGACGGGTGCCTGTTCCGCTTCGGCATTCTCGACCAGACTGATGATGCGGGCAAAGGTGGTGTCGGCACCAACCTTCTCGGTCGCGATGTCCAGGGCGCCGGATTCGACGAAGGTTCCGGCAAAGACATCGGCGCCGTCGCTCTTGTCCTTGGGAATGCTCTCTCCAGTGATCGATGCTTCGTTGACCGAAGCCGCTCCACCGACGACGGTGCCATCGACCGGGATCTTCTCGCCGGCCCGCACCAAGACAACGTCGCCCGCGCGCAAATTCTCGATCGTGACCATGCGTTCGCCACCTGGGTCCCGCACAAGTGCCACCTGGGGCACCGAGCCGATCAGGTCTTTGATCGAGGCTCGCGCACGATCCATATTCACATCGGCAATGAACTCTGCGATCAGAATGATCACCATGAGGACCGCGCCGGCGACGGTCTCGCCTCCGATCAGCGCTACCACCGTAGCGATGGTGACGAATATCTCGGTACCGATCTTGCGCTCTTTTACGAGGTCAACGGCGCCGGTTTTGACAAGCGGATACAAGCCGATGGCAACCGCCCCCCACAAAGCTTGAATGGGAATCAGCTGTTGCCAGTACAGAAAGGCCATCAGGCCGGTAAATATAATGCGAGCGACTTCGGTCCAACGTTCGCGTGTCATCAACACTCGCCAACCCGATGGAACAGCCTCAGCCGCCGGCTTAACGCTTTCGGTGGCTGCTGTCTCGGATTTCATGATTGGCTCGCTATCTGGATTGCGGTCTTGGCTTGAAGCGTGAGCGCATCAGGATCGTGTCCCAGGGAGTGGTGTAGTTGACGGCTTGGTCGCCGCAGCTTCCGGCATGGGCCGGGAATGATCAGCGCGCCACAGCAGGCTGATGAGCGGATCATCGCTCATTTGGCTGATGGTTTCCAGCGTAATGTATCTCGCCCGCTGCACGGCCCATTCATCGTTCTGCTCGAGCAGGATCGCGCCAACCAGACGGACGATGGCGTCATCATTTGGGAAGGTGCCGATGACCTCGGTGCGCCGCTTGACCTCGCCGTTGAGGCGCTCGATCGGGTTGGTAACCGGTATGATCATGACGGTGCCATCTGATCCCCCGCTGGAGATGCGAGATTTTCAGCGCATGTGTGACCATCCGGGACAGCGGCACCGGGAGCACGCCAAGTGCGGGCAGGCCGATGTATTCGATAAGCTGCGAGCTCGCGTTAGTAGCTGGCCGCCCCTGCGACCTGCCCGGTTGCGCCGAGAGCGCGGATCCGTAGGTGTCGCGTCGCCCGCCGGCTCCCGATTGTTCAAGGAGAGAGGGGGCATGACGTGTAATTGGAATGGCTATCCACCGCACCTTTGGGGAAGTGGTGTTCTGCGAAGATGGCCGGCTGCGCCATCACGGACGCCGACATGACCCGCTCCGGACTGGAGGGATTTGGCCGCAGCTTGAACAGGACGGACGAGGTCGTTGTCGAGGTGACCGGCAACGCCATGGGGGTGGTGCGGGTGCTTTCGCCTTTCGTCGACCGGGTGATGGTGCATCAGATCAGTCACGTTGGATCACGCAGGATACAGTTGGTTCGCGGGCACCGGCGACCTCGACGAGGCCATGGCGGCATATTCATTGGCCTATGTTCTGAGCCCATCTACCTCCGATGTTTCTTGCCGCCCCGTGGGAGAGTTCCTTCGTGCGAGCAGTTTGTCGATCCGCCGGCCATCCATGTCCACGATCTTGAAGTGCCAGCCGCCATACTCAAAATGTTCCCCGACCTCAGGCAGATGCCCCAGTCGAAACAGGGCAAATCCTGCGATCGTATGGAAGTCGCCTTCAGTTGGCCGTGCTCGAAAACCAAGGCGATCGAACGCGTCCTGGGCCGACATCATACCATCCACGAGAAGGGAGCCGTCTTCACGCTCGACGACATCCGGCTCTTCGCCTTCGATGTTGGGCAGGTCGCCGGCGATGGCTTCGAGCAAATCGGTCTGGGTAACAATTCCTTCCAGACTTCCGTACTCGTCGAGGACCATTGCTATGCGGACGGGCGCCTTCCTGAACTGCTCCAGCACTTTGAAAATCGGCGTTGATTCATGAACGACGAGCGGCTCACGGATGATCGCCATCGGATCGAGAACCTGCCCGTCAAGAACCTGGTCGAGCATGTCCTTCTTCAGAACCATGCCGAGCAGTTCATCGATACCGCCCTTGCCAACAAGGAGCTGCTCATGGCGGCAATCGCGGATCGTACGAAGAATCTCGGTTCGGTCATCATTCACGTCGATCCAGTCGATATCCGGCCGAGGCGTCATGATGTCACTGATGCGGCGCTCGCCGATATTGAAGACCCGCTCGACCATCTCCCGCTGCGCCTGCTGCAACAGCCCGCCTTCCTGACTGGCCGAGATCAGAAGCTTCAGCTCGTCTGGCGAGTGCAATGAATCCTCACCGGTTCCCGGGCGCAGGCCGCAGAGTCGCAGAACGAGGTTGCCGAGACCATTCAGCATTAGAATCGCCGGCCTGAGCAGAAAGAGAAACAGACCGAGCGGACGCACGACCCAGAGCGCAGTGTCTTCGCTGCGCTGGAGCGCCAGACTCTTTGGTGCGAGCTCGCCAAGCACGATGTGAAGCGCGGTGATGATGATGAAAGCGATCGCGACGGCGACAGTGTGTGAGCCCGCAGTCGCCAACGACCCGAGCAGCCCGATCAAGAGAGGCTCGACGAGATGCGCGAGAGCAGGTTCGCCGATCCAGCCGAGTGCCAGCGATGAAATGGTGATGCCGAGCTGGGTCGCCGCCAGATTGGCATCGAGATTGTCGACGGCCCGCTGAAGCGCTGCCGCGTTCAGCCGCCCAGCCGCAGCGAGTTCGGCAACTCGGCTTCGGCGCACGGCGACCAGGGAAAACTCGGCGGCGACAAAGAAGCCGTTTGCGGCCACGAGTAGGAGAACCGACAGGATTCCAAGAATGTCGCTCAAACTGCCATCGCCTGTCGGCATGATATCCTCTTAATGACGCAATTGGATACGTCTCTGAAGCGCAAATGATGGCATTGCGCAATCGCTATCAGCATCACGATCGCCAGAAACATAATCCCCTGATGGCGATGGTGGTGCATCTACTAGCGACTGATCACGGTGCGGTCGAATACGTTGAATGCGGCAAAATGCGTGGTCCAGCCGTGGCTTGCAGCGCGGGTCATGTACCGACGCGCCCCGTTCTTGGCGTGGATGCGCAGATCAACATGAAGGCAGACGGCATCACGCAGCCCGTCGACAAAGCTCAAATGATTGGACAGCTTGAACTGCTGACGGTAACAGGGCTGAAGCCAACGCGTGATCTGCAGATGATGTCAAGCGCCTCTCCGCAAAGAGGTGACGCTTGATAGGGGGCTGCTTCCGTGCAAATGCTCCGGCATGCGAATTCTCCTCGTCGAAGACACGCGCGACGTTGGCGAGGCTATCAGCCGCCGCTTCGAAACGATCGGCCACGCAGTCGATTGGGAGACGGACGGCCGTGCTGCCGCAGAAATCCTCGATTTCACCTGCTACGATCTCGTCATCCTCGACGTCATGCTGCCCAGCCTCGACGGGTTCGAAATCGTTCGACGGCTCCGGCAGGCAAGGAATACGACCCCGGTTCTGATGTTGACGGCCCGTTCCGAGATAGAGGACCGCGTTGGCGCGCTTGATCTCGGCGCCGACGACTATCTGGTCAAACCGTTCGATTTCCGGGAATTGGAAGCGCGCGCCCGTGTTCTGCTCCGGCGGAAAAGCGGCGAGGCGACCAACATCGTACAGTGTGGCGATGTCGTGCTCGACCGCGGCAGCCGCTCAGTGCGAGTAGGCAGGCGCGAGGTGCAATTGAAACGACGCGAGATGACGTTGCTTGAGATACTGGCGTCGCGGCCAGGCCGCGTCTTCAGCAAAGATGAACTTATCGATCAGCTTTTCGGGTTTGACGAGCCGGCCAATCAGAACGCGATCGAACTTTATGTCGGGCGGCTGCGCAAGAAGCTGGAAGGCGCCAAGGCGCAGATCGTTACCGTGCGGGGCGTGGGATATCAGCTGGCTTCCGATGATACCGGCTGAGCCTTCCCTTTTCACGCGCCTGGCGGTCCGCATCTCGCTGGTGCTGGGCCTGGGCGCGGCTCTTCTGGTGAGTGCGGCGTCGTACTACGCACGTACCGCCGCCGATGACGCCTATGACCGGCTTCTGCTTGGTGCGGCCATCCAGATGGCAGACAGCCTTACGGTTGAATCCGGTTCGCTCATCATCAACCTGCCGGTATCAGCTTTTGAACTCCTGGGCCTCGCCAGCCGCGATCGCATCTTCTATCGCGTGATCGGCCCTTCCGGCGCGACGCTGACAGGTTATGCCGATCTGCAAACAGAAGTTGATCTGGCCGCAATACACGATGTCCCGGTATTGGAATCGGCGCATTATCGCGGCGAACCGGTTCGGATTGCGGTGGTGGCGCGCGCACTGTCCGATCCAGCCGTATCCGGTTGGGCGCATGTCATCGTTGGGCAGACCACGGAAGCCCGCCGCGCGCTCGCGGGTGAATTGACTCTCAGGGCGACCGTCCTCCTGGCGATCATGAGCATATTGGCTTTAGCTGGAGCGATGATTGCTATTCGCTATTCTCTGCAACCGGTCAAGCATCTCGGAGCGACGCTCCGCCGTCGCGATCCACAAGACCTGACGCCGGTAACGGTCGTCGTACCGAGAGAATTGCGGCCCTTCGTTACTTCCATCAATTATTTCATGAGTCGGCTCGACGAGCGCGTAAAACTCCTGCAGCGCTTCATCGCCGACGCGGCGCACCAGATCAGAACGCCGCTGACAGCGCTAACGGCGCAGCTCGATCTGTTGAGTCAAGCCAAGCTGGACAAGTCGAGCCGCCAGCATCTCGATCGCGTACAGCAGCGCGCCAGCGAACTTGCGCGCCTGACCAACCAGTTGCTCAGCCACGCCATGGTCATCCATCGTGCCGATTCCGTGCAGCTTCAGCCGCACGGTCTGGCAGATGTCGCACGGCGCGCTTTCCGTGCGGCGGTTCCGATAACTATCGATCCGGACATTATCGTCTCCTTCGAGGCGCCTGACGACGAGCCGGTCGTGCTTGCGGACGCCGTCAGCCTTCGCGAAGCGATCGTCAATATCATCGACAATGCCTTGCGCCATGGAGTGGTGTCGCGCCTTGAGGTCAGAGTACGCAGCGACGGTACGCGTGCCCATCTCGAGGTCGAAGATGACGGACGGGGCATTCCGCCGGGCGAGTGGGAGCGGGTCACGCAGCGCTTCGAAACGTCCAAATCTCATGACGGCAGCGCAGGTCTTGGTTTCGCCATCGCGTCGGAGGTTGCGGCGGCTCACGGTGGCGCGCTGACCTTTCGCGAGACAAGCAAGGATGGCGGGAAGGGCACGCAAGGGTTCACCGTCACCTTGACGTTGCCCATCGCCACGGAGAAGACCGGATGATAACGGGAACATTGCCGACATTCGGTTTGATGGCTGCCGTCCTCCTATGCATCGGTCACGCGGCAAGAGCTGCTGAAGGAAGCAGCGCATTTTTGCCTTCGTCTCAGCCGGAGAAGGACCGACTGTCGATCCACGCCGCGACCGATCTGGCGGCTATGGAACCACTGATCCGGGATTTTCAGTCCGTTTTCCCCAACGTGGCAGTCGAGTATGTTGAATATGTCACCAACGACTTGCAAAGGAGTGCCAGTGAAGCCTGTCGGACGGACGCGGTGCTGGGCGACATCTTGTTGTCTCCGTCGGTCGACCAACTCGTGAAGCTCGCCAATGACGGCTGCGCGGCGCCGCACGTGTCGGCCGAAACCGCGCATGTCGCCAATTGGGCAAACTGGCGCGACGAGGTATTCGGCTTTACCTACGAACCGGCCGTCTTCGTCTATAACGCCCGCCTCGTGCCGTCCGGCGACGTACCGCGCACCCACATCGAACTCGCCGATCTTCTCAGGCGGCGGATCGATTTTTATCGCGGACGGGTCGGAACGTTCGACATCCGACTTTCGGGCATCGGCTACCTATTGGCGTTCAGTGATGCGCGGCAGACGACGGCGGTCTACGGTCGGCTTCTGGAAAGCATGAGCCGAGCGGAAACTGTGGTGCGTTGTTGCACCGCGGAGACCCTTCAGGACGTTGCAAACGGGAGCCTATATATAGGCTACAATATGATCGGGTCATATGCCTACGCAGCGGCCAGGGGCAATTCCGATTTGAGGGTCGTTGTCCCGCGGGACTATGCGCTGATACTCAGTCGTGGCGCGCTCATTCCGAAGACGGCGCCGAATATGGGCGTTGCCAAACGATTTCTCGACTACCTTCTGTCAGCCCGGGGACAGAAGGTTGCCAGGGATAGCGCCTTCTTCTTTGCCGAGAACGGGCAATTGCCTGAGGGAGCGGACGGCCCGGAAAAACTTGGGGAGTCTGGTATCGCGCGCGCCATACGCATCGGCCCTGCGTTACTTGCCGTACAGGACGAGGCGTTGCGCCGCCGCTTCATCGAGGATTGGAGCAAGTCCATGATCGATGCGCAGGGCCAGCGACCGTGACGCGTAGGATGCCGCTCCAAGATTTCAACAATTCGGCAATACGTCGATGTGGCCGATCCCGCTGTCGTCGACAATCTGATCACGACCCATCGGGCCTAGTCGGCTGAGCAAACCTCGACATCGCCGTGACAGGTTGGTGACAGGTCAGGATGATACTCGCCTTTTGTGCCTGGAGGAGGTACGATTTAGGCGAACTTGGAGGAGACCGTAATGAAAAATCGTCTTGCGACGATGATGGCCGCGTTTTCGCTGTCAGCCGCTTTTGTGACGCTTGCCGCCGCTGCCGAGATCCCCGCCGGGTATCCGGACAACTACAAGGATCTGGTGGCCGCCGCCACCGCGGAAGGACACCTCAGCATCTATTCGACGACCGATGCGGCGCTGGTCCAGCCCTTGCTCAGGGACTTCGAAGCAGCATTCCCCGGCATCGCCGTCGAATATTCCGACCTCAATTCCACCGAACTCTACAATCGCGTCATTGCCGAAACCGCTTCGGGCCAAGGCACGGCAGATGTCGCATGGTCTTCGGCTCCGGATCTGCAGATCAAACTTGCCTCAGACGGCTATGCGCAGGAATACAAATCCGTGGAGGCGGCCCACCTTCCGGCCTGGGCGTCCTACAAGGACATGGTCTATGGTACCACCGCCGACCCGGTGACTTTCGTCTACAACAAGCGTCTCGTGCCTGAAGGCGATGTTCCCGCAACCCACGCCGATCTTCTCAAGCTGATGACCGGGAAGACCGCAGAATATGATGGCAAGATCGCGTCCTACGATCCGGAAAAATCCGGTGTCGGCTTCTATTTCTACAACCAGGACGCCAAGAACTGGACCGATTCCTGGGCGCTTAACAAGGCTTTTGGCAAGGCCCATATCAAGCTCTACAGCTCCGCCGGCTCGATGATCGAGAAGGTCACGTCTGGCGAACATTCCATCGCTTATGGCATCTTCGGCTCATATGGCCTCGCCAAGCAGGCCAAGGACGAGAACCTCGGTGTGATAATCCCGAAGGACTATGTCCTGGTGACCACCCGCGCCACCGTCATTCCGGCGGAAGCCCAGGATCCCAATGCTGCGAAGCTATTCGTGGACTATCTGCTGTCGGCGCGCGCGCAGAAGCTGATCGCCGACGACATCAAGCTCTATGCCGTTCGTGATGACGTTGAAGGGGCAACCACGCTGGCGTCCATAAAGGCCGCCGCCGGTGAAAACGTTCACCCGATCGCGCTCGACGACAAGCTGCTCGAAGGTCTCGACGAGACGACACGGCTGGCGTTCCTCAACGAGTGGCAGAAGGCCATGAAGGGCGAGTAATCGCTTGATCGGGAGTGCCTCCACAGTCGGCTCTCTCACCCTTCTTGCTATTAAGAATCATCGGAACGGCGCGCTTGCGCTCTTGCTAGCGGACGGCCCCCGGCTTTGTTCGAGGCGATCATGCCCTTCCGTGTCTTTCGTATCAGCACCAACCTCCTCGCCATCCTGGTGGTGCTGGCACCGGTCACCCTGATCATTTATCAGAGTTTTCTGTCCGCGCCTTTCTTCCAGAAAACCGCGCATCTGTCGCTGAACGCCTACAGCTTCATCCTCGCGGACGCGGATTTCTGGCTAGCGCTGACGACTTCGCTCAAGCTCGCGGTGGGCATGACGGTGATCGCAGTTCCGGTGGGAATCCTGCTGGCGTTCATCATCGTGCGCACCGACGTGCCGGGCAAGCGCTGGCTGGAGCCGATCATCCTGATCCCGGTTTTCATGTCGGCGGTGGTGCTGGCCTTCGGCTATGTGATGACACTGGGACCAGTCGGCTTCGTCTCGCTGGCGGTCAAGTCGATGATCGGCTACGTGCCCTGGAATGTCTATTCGGTGACATCGATCGCGATCATTGCCGGGCTCACCCATGTCCCACATGTCTATCTCTATGCATCGGCGGCGCTCCGCAACGTTGGCGCCGACCTCGAAGAGGCGGCACGCACCGCCGGCGCTGGCCCTTGGCGCGTCGCCGCCAGTGTGTCGCTGCCCATGGTGATGCCGGTGGTGCTCTATGCGGCGGTTCTGGTGTTCTTCCTCGGTTTCGAACTTTTCGGCCTGCCGCTGGTGCTTGGCGATCCGGAAGGCGTGCTGGTTCTCGCCACCTATCTCTACAAGCTCACCAACAAGCTCGGTGTTCCTTCCTACCAGTTGATGGCCGTAGTGGTGGTGGCGATCATCATGATCGCGCTGCCGCTGGTGGTGCTGCAGCGCTACATGCTGCGCAACGCCAGCCGCTATGTGTCTGTCAAAGGCAAGGGCAGTCGGCACAACCCCATCCGGCTGGGCGCTCTTCGCTGGCCGGCCTTCGCGCTTGTGGTGGCCTGGTTCGCGGCCACCGTGATCATACCGGTGGGCGGCGTCGCAATTCGTTCACTGGTGACAAGCTGGGGCGTCGGGGTGAATATCTTCCAGGTGCTGACGTTGGATCACTATCGCGATCTCGCTGACTATCCGAATGTCATCAGCGCCATTCTCAACACGGTCGGCGTCGCGGTGGTCGGCGGCGCGGCTTCGATCGCGGCCTATACTGCCGTGGCACTCGCCGGTCACCGCTCGAACGCACCCCTGACCAAAGTCGTCGATTACGTGGCCATGATACCGCGGGCGATGCCGGGCATTGTGGCTGGCCTTGCCATGCTGTGGATATTTCTCTTCTTCAAGCCGATCGCACCCCTGCGTGCCACGATGATCTCGGTATGGCTCGCCTATACCATTGTGTGGTTCGCCTATGGCATGCGGCTGATTTCCGGAACGCTCCTGCAGATCGGCAAGGAGCTCGAGGAAGCCGGCCGGTCAGTTGGCGCCAGCGAGGGCCGGGTCGCCAGGGACATCACGCTGCCGCTCATCCGCGGCGGCATGTTCTCAGCCTGGCTGTTGATCTTCCTGATCTTCGCCCGTGAATATTCGACGGGCGTCTATCTGCTCGGACCGGGAACCGAAGTGATCGGCTCGCTCATGGTTTCCCTTTGGGGCACCGGCGCGATCGATCTGGTTTCCGCTCTCGCCGTCATCAACACCGTCATCATCGTGACCGGTCTTGCCCTCGCAATGCGCTTTGGAGTCCGCCTCAATGACTGATATCATCATAGACGGCCTGCGCCTCAGTTACGGCACCCTCGAGATCCTGAAAGGTGTGTCCTTTTCGGTCGAACCGGGTCAGATCGTCGCCTTGCTCGGCGCGTCCGGGTCCGGCAAGACGACGCTCTTGCGAGCGGTCGCCGGTCTGGAGACACCCAACAGCGGCAAGATACTGCTCGGTGACAAGCCGCTTTTCGATGCCGGGCAGAACATCAATCTGGCGCCGGAAACGCGCGGTCTCGGGCTGGTATTCCAGTCCTATGCGCTGTGGCCACATCGGACGGTGTCCGAGAATGTGGGTTATCCCCTGAAGCTGCGCAAAGTGTCCCAGGCAGATGTTGCGAGCCGCGTCCAGAAGGCTTTGGACAGCATCGGCCTCGGCAAACTGGGCGAGCGCTATCCGCATCAGCTCTCCGGCGGACAGCAGCAGCGCGTGGCGCTGGCCCGTGCGCTGGTCTATGAGCCGAACGTGATTCTGCTCGATGAGCCGCTGTCCAATCTAGACGCCAAGCTACGCGAAGAAGCGCGGATCTGGCTGCGCCGCCTCATCACCAATCTCGGGCTATCGGCGCTGTGCGTCACCCATGATCAGGTGGAAGCGATGGCGCTCGCCGACCGCATCCTGCTGCTCAACGGCGGCCAGATCGAACAGGACGGAACGCCCAAGCAAATCTACAACAAGCCGAAGAGCCTGTTTGCAGCAGAGTTCATGGGTGCCAGCAATCGCCTTGACGGCGTGGTCACCGCCATCAACGGCAACCGTGCGGAAATTGTCGCCAACGGCATCCATCTTGTGGGCAGCGCCCAGCAGGAGCTGACCGTCGGCGCCAAAGTCACCGCACTCGTCCGGCTTGAGCGGGTGACGTGGTCCGGGGAGGACGGGCCTGGACGTATCGCCATGACCTGCGTCGAGAGCCTTTTCCTTGGCGATCGGCATGAAGTCATTTTCGAAAGCAATGACCTGACAATCCGGACCTATTCCCGGGACGCCCTTCCGTCCGGCCAATACTATGTCGAGTTCCCGTTCGAGGATCTGATGGTCTTCGCGGCGGAATGAACTTCGGCTTCACTACGAAGAGGATCATTCTTGCCAACCGGCATAAACATCCTCGAGCGGCTGACCTGCCATCGGTAATTTCCTCCATCTGAGATTAAAGTCCGGCCTCGATTGAAGGGCGGACTGATGAAGAGAATGCGGTTTACGCAAGAGCTGATCATCGCGGTCCTGCGTGAGCATGAGGCGGGGCAAAAGCGGGCGACCTGGCGCGCAAGCATGGGATCTGCGAGGCGGTTAGCCTTACACACGTGTCGAAGGCGTGTTCGCTTGCGCATCACCGGGTATCAAAGCTAATGAAACCCGGAGAGGACTTGGCTGCTTCTGCAGGTGAAAAGTGCTGACTTTCTCATGGTTCTATCTCGCGTCGTGCCTGCTTGCGCTTATAGCGCTCGTCGCCGTTCTCGAACTCGGACTGCTTCCGGCACTGCTTTCGGGCCTTCTCGTGTTCAACATCGTTCATTTCGCCGCACCGATGCTCCATCGAATCGGCGTCTCCAACAGCCTGACGAAAAGCCTTGCGCTGACCTTGGTGGCATTGATCTTCACTCTCCTGGTAGCCGCCGCTATCTTTAGCGGCATGTCGCAATTGACTGGCGGTTCGGAGAACGTCGTGACGCTCCTCAAGAAGATGGCCGAGATCATCGATACCGCGCGCGTCCATCTCCCATCCTGGGCGATGGCCTATTTTCCGTCGAACATCGAGGAACTGGAAGTCTTCGCGGCCCGGTGGCTCCGCGAACATGCCGGCCAGCTTCAACTCGTTGGGCGGGATGTTGGCGTCCTGGTGGTCCACATTGTCGTCGGCATGGTGATCGGCGGCTTGATCGCGGTGAGCTCGGCGGCGCCATCGCGCGAGCCCGGCCCACTGGCGGTCGCGCTGGCGGATCGTGTCAACATTCTGAGCAAGGCCTTTCGCAACATCGTGTTCTCGCAAATCCGGATTTCGGCGTTGAATACGTTTCTGACGGCGATCTATCTCGTCGCTGTTCTGCCGTCCTTCGGCATCGATCTGCCATTCATCAGGACAATGATAGCGCTGACTTTCGTCGCTGGCCTTCTGCCGGTCATCGGCAATCTGATCTCCAACACGGTGATCGTGGTTGTCAGCCTCAGCATCTCCTTCCTTGCAGCGCTCGGCTCGCTTGCCTTTCTCATCATCATTCACAAGCTCGAATACTTCGTAAACGCCAAGATCATCGGTTCGCGGATCAATGCGCGTGCCTGGGAGCTTCTTCTGGCGATGGTTTTCATGGAAGCCTGGTTCGGTATGCCGGGTCTTGTCGCCGCGCCGATCTATTATGCCTATCTGAAGGCTGAACTGACGATGCGCGGGCTAATCTAGGGTTAGGGCAGGTGGCGATTTGACGATGCAAGCAAGGTTGCCGGGAAACCGCGCAAATTTGGCCACTCGCTGAACAGCACCATCTTGGTTAGTGAACCCTCAGGAGTTTCGTGACTGATTTGAAGGCCCCCGTTTAATAGCACGCCCCCTGCAAAGACATTAGACAGCGCTAAAACGTAAATTGTCCGGAGGCATGTAATCTGCTAGTGTTTGATCACCGACAAACGGCTCTGGAAAGCCGTGCGTCGGACATCATGCACAAGATCAACTCAAACCGGAGAACGGCCATGAAACGGCTTCTGACGGTCGCTGCCCTTTTGGCGGCAGGCAGTTTGGCTACGATGCAAGGCGCAGCCGCCGACGACGCTGCGATGATCAAGAGCGCTGAATCTGCTGCACCACCTGCCGTGGCAAGCGGCGCTGCGGTCTACGCCGCGGATGAAAAGGGCGCCATGCGCACCCTGCGCGAGGGCAAGAACGGCTTCTGGTGCATGCCAGACAGCCCGTCCACGCCCGGCCCGGACCCAATGTGCGGCGATGCCAATGCGATGGAATGGGCGATGGCATGGATGGAAAAGAAGGAACCGCCCAAGGGCAAGGTCGGCTTCATGTACATGCTGTCCGGCGGTACCGATGGCAGCAACACCGATCCCTATGCGACGAAGCCCGAGGAAGGCAACAATTGGATAGAGACCGGCCCGCATGTGATGATCGTCAACGCAATGGACATGATGCAGGGCTATCCGACGGACCCCAAGCCTGACACATCCAAGCCCTATGTGATGTGGCCGGGCACTCCATACGCACATCTCATGATCCCGGTTAAGTAGCTGAAATGGAGTCACGCGGGCGCCAACGCTTGTTTCGCCCGCGCTTGTCCTGATAATTACAAACGCTTGCGGCGTCCGTGACCTTCAATCGAGAGTCTCGGCGGTCGGTAGCGTGTTGGCCTGATCTCCCATCACTTCCGGCAAATGGAAAGTTTCGTGACAGCTCGAACAGTGGCGGCCCTGCAATACCAAATATTCGTATATTCGTCAGGAAGTGCATAGTCTTTGATGACCGTCGTCGCGGGAGGAGTTCGCGTTGAACCGGACTATCCGAATGATCGCCACAGTTGCGCTGTGGAGCGTGCCATTATCCGGCCAGGCGCTTGCGCATGCTCGATTGGTCGAGGCTACTCCAGAGATCAATAGCACCATTGCCGCTCCGCCCACTGAGATTCGACTGCGCTTTAGCGAATCCATTGAGGCTCGATTCTCGGGCATCGATCTTTCGGGGCCGGATGGTGCGAAGATCACCACGGAGATCGCGGTGCAGGATAAGGACATGGTGGCACCTGATCAAGGTCCCTTGCGCCGGGTGTTTATCAAGTTGATTGGCACGCGCTGTCAGCAGACGGGCACAAGGTGAAGGGCAATTTCAAATTTGAAGTCAGACCGTAGAAATGGACGTTGATGGCACTCTGGCCTTCGCCCGGTGGGTCTACTTCCTCTCAGTGATGATTCTATTCGGGTCGGCACTCTTCCCTTTCTATGCGCTAGGCAGAACCGCGGCTCCCGCGCTTGCGCCTCTACCCCGTAACATCAATCCTGCCCTCGCACTTGCGGCCGCAATCTTCGCGGCAATTTGGCTGCTGTGCTTTACGGCCGGGCTCTCCGGACGCGAGGGTATGGTTGACACCTTGCGCGGCGTCCTCATGGAAAGCGACTTCGGAACTGTTTGGTTTGTTCGCCTTTCGCTCGTTCTCCTGCTCCTGGTGATCAGTTTCTCGGGGCGGCCCGAATTGATCGTCGGGCCGGCTTTCTTGCTACTGACCTGCGAGGGTTGGCAGGGCCACGCGGCGGCGTTGGGCCTTCTAGGCTCACTGACTCAAGCTCTCCATGTTGCAAGTGCCGGGGCGTGGATAGGTGGCCTCCTGCCCCTCGGCCTGCTTATCGCGGCAGCACAGCGGCATCCATCCGAAGTCGCAGGCGTGGAAACCGTCCTGTGGCGCTTCTCCCGCTTTGGTATGGTGGCGGTTGCGCTCATTTTTTTGACGGGCGCCATGAACACTTGGCTCGTGCTTGGCTCGTTCCCCGATCCGCGCAACAGCTACGGTCGAATTCTCCTGTTCAAGATCAGCCTATTCGTCGCGATGGTCAGTTTGGCGGTCTACAACCGATACGCCCTGGTCAGCCGCATGAAGTCCGAACCGGCCAAAAGCTTGGGCACATTATCTCGCAACGTTGCGCTGGAGCAGATCATCGGGTTTGGGGTGCTTATGGATGTAAGCGCGCTGGGGCTTATGGATCCGTACGCGTGACGCGCTGACTTTGCAATTATCCGCTGGCAACGTTTCTGCAATTCGCGATCGACACTCACCTCTATCCGCCTGGCGCACAGAGTGGCTGGCCGGTCTGGCTGCCGATCTCAACCAACGTCGGGACGTGTGGAGCGCGGATATATGCCTGCCACCTAGACACGATTCCATGCGTAAACGAGTAACTGCCAGCCCCAGCCGGCCAGCGTTCATCGCTCCTTTGATCCCCACCCTGGTGGAGAAGCCTCCCGAGGGCCGAGGGATGGACACACAAGTTCGACGGCTACCGCGGGTCTTCAATGCGGACCGCGTCGGAGAATAACTGGCGAATGATACTACGGGGCGACGGCGCAGCCGCCGACAGTCGGATGGAGGTCGATCTCGTCGCAGCCGCTGGGCCCGCTAAATGGCATTCTTGACTAACGTGCCAGAGGGTCCATTTTTTGACCCTGCGGTGTGCTGATGTCGAAGCCCCTCTTTATCCCGGCGCTCGCTGCTATATGCCTGAGATCGCCGCTGGTGCGTGCCGATAATGTCGATCTGGCGTTGGAAGCTTTTTGGTATTTGTCTTGCCCATGGACCTGACTTCGAACGAACCGTCGCTGCGGCCAGGAGACGCGGATGGACTCCGTTGTCCGGCGACGCAGCACTTGCCCCCGTCGATGACGTAGACGCCTTCCAGGGCTGCGAGGCGACCGGTGACGACCTCCCGGCCAAAACCATGATCGGGGTGACGTGCAAACTTGCTCCATAAAGCTATTCGATGTCGACCGCGCGCCATTCAAGGAGCGTTTCTTCGCCCGGACGGATGCCGAAACAATCGGCGAGGACAGAAACGGAATGCAAGTTTCCAAACTCTACATATTGACAGCCGGCAATCGCAAGCAGCTTGTCCATTTGACGTTCCCGAGGTCCGGAATCACATCGAACACGGTCATTGCAAGCTCGATCGCCGACGACTAGGGCGGATCAGCTGGTGTTATCTGCACGGGACGCGGGGCTTTTTGCGTTTGCAAGGAACTCGCGATAGGAATGCTCTGAATCGATCTGGAGCAGCAAATTGAGCGATCGGCAAAAGATCATCTGGATGATAGTGGTGGCAATCCTTGCTGGTATCGCGGTGATCATGCTCAAACATTGGCTGAAGGGCGACCTTGGGTAGCTGCCTCCTTAAATGAAGCAACACAGCCCTGATCGATCAAGGTTGGGCTTTGGCCCGTCCCATTTCGGCCTGCTTGCAATGGCAGGTGTCCTGTCTGATGCGGAATCGACGAGCGAAATGTGAGCGAAAAATGCAACTGACAGGCATGGTATCAGGCGCGCTGTTGCTCGCTTCCGCCGCGGCAGCGAACGCCCATCCGCATGTGTTTGCCGAAGCGACGCTGGACCTGACCGTCGGTCCAGACAGAACGCTCAAGTCGCTTCGGCATCTCTGGCGTTTCGACGACCTCTTTTCCAGCACCGTGCTGATGGAATTCGACAAGAATTCCGACCTTGTCCTTGATGCCAAGGAACTCGATGAAGTCGCTCTCACCGTCCATGCGTCGTTGGCCGAGTACAACTACTTTCAGATGGTGACCTTGAACGGCAAGGACGTGACGATGGCGCCACCGCCGAAGTTCAGCGTCAGCTATGAAAACGATCAACTCGTCGTCCAGTTCGAAACGCAGCCGAAGGACCCGTTGGCCCTTGCTGGAAAAGTCAGCATCGGTGTCTACGATCCGACCTTCTACACGGCAATCGATTTTACCGACGACGACAAGCTTGCGGTGGCCGGTCTGCCGCAAGGCTGCTCACGTTCCGTCGTCCGTCCAGATCCGGACACGGCCATCGCGCAGAACCAGAAGAGCCTGACAGACGCGTTCTTCAGTGATCCGACGGGGACCGATCTCGGCAAGATTTTCGCGACGCGCCTCGAATTGACGTGCGGCTGACCCGGAGCCGGTTCGATGGCCATGTTCCAGACGCTGGTCGAGTTCCAACGCACGATCTACCTGGCGCTGGCCGAGCAGATCAAACTGCTTGCGGCCGGCGGCGGTTGGCTGGCGTTCACGGCCTTTCTGCCCATGGGCATTCTGTTCGGTGCGGCGCATGCGCTGACGCCGGGCCATAGCAAGGCTGTCCTGGCCACCTATCTGGCAGGATCGGACGCCAGCGTCCGGCGTGGGCTTCTGGTGTCGCTGACACTCTCCTTCACGCATGTAACGATTGCCGTGCTGATCGCGGCGCTCTCGTTGCCGTTGGTATCGATTGCCCTGGGCAGTGTTGGCCGCGCCCCGCTGCTGGAAGACGTCAGTCGGGGCCTGCTTGGCCTGATCGGCATTTGGATGCTCTGGCGCGCATTGAGCCACGGCCATCACCACAAGCATGAGGGCGAGGCCGTCGGCGTCATGGCCGGCCTGATCCCATGCCCGCTGACGCTTTTCGTGATGACCTTTGCGATATCCAGGGGCGTTCCGGTCGCCGGCATTCTTTTCGCAATCACCATGATGGCCGGCGTGGCGCTGACGCTGTCTTGCGTTGCGGTGCTGTCGATCCTGTTTCGTGAACGTCTGGTGCATTTTTTCGATAGCCGGCCACGCCTGTTCGATGCCATTTCCCGAGCCATTGAGGGCGCTGCCGGCTTGGCGCTTGCCGGCGTAGCCGTTTGGCAGATCACGTCGGGCTGAAATGCCGTGAACCAGATCGAGCGGTGGATCAAGACCCGTTTACCTGAAGGTCAGCCGTGTCTTCCTCGCGGCGCAAAGCTTCGACGTGCATCTGCGCTCGTCGGTGGAACAGACGGATAGGTGACGCCCGACGCTCGAAGTGGCGCCGGGCGACCCTGTATGCGCTAGATCATACGCTTGATGTCGATGTAGTCGCCTTCAGTCTGGATCGTCAGGGTCACGTCGCTGCCACCGCGGTTGCGCCAGAACCAACCGTGATTTCCATCGAAGGCGGCTTCAATGGCACCTTCGTCAGCTGGAACGCTGCGACCCTTTTCATAGCTGACGGACTGACCGCCGCCATCGCCGTGCGTCTCGAAGTTCACCACGCCACCGTCAGCTGTCCAGGAAAAGTTTGCCTTGGCGCCCTGCCGCATCACGAGCTTGACTTCGGCACCCTGGCCTGGCGCCAACGTGAAGGATAGCTCGTCTTGCCTTCCATCTGGCTGGATCGGGGCTTCCGAGGTTGCTTCGGTGGCAGGCGTTGTAGCAATGGCCGGAGCCTCGGCAGGAGCGATCTCTCCAACTGTCACATTGTCTTGGGATACCGCCTCCCCAGTTGGCGACGGCTGCAAAGCAGGCCGTTCGGCGGTCAGAGCGACGAGGAGGTTTTCAATTCGGTCCATGCGCGCCATCAATTCGGCCGGAGGGACCATTTGCGTCATCCGCTCGGTTGGTGCCTTCGCGCTGGCCATTTCGTCGGCTGCCGCCTCGGCTGCCAGCTGTGTCTTGATTTCGCCCATTCTGGTGAGGCCGAGCAATCTGCCTGCTCCAGTCGGGTCGATCGCATACTCGGACGGCATGACGACCGTGATGAGCAAGGCGAACGCCGTCAGCGCGGCAATGAAGGTGGAGCGCTTGAGCTGCGCTGACGTCGGCAAATCGGCGCGGCTGGGAAGGTCGGTGTTGTACATGATTCGGTTCCTTATGCGGCGACGAACAGGCCGGTGAGCTGATATCCGATCAGCAGGAAACCAGCCGTCATCATGATGACGTTTGCGGTATAGGCGTGGCGCCAGAAGCTTCGTGTCCGGCGCCAGCAGCCCATCACGATCAGGATGGCGCCAAGAGCCAAGAGCTGCCCGATCTCGACGCCGACATTGAAGGCCAAAAGGTTGGGCACCAGGCCGTCCGGCGAGATGTTGTATTCGATGATCTTCGTCGACAGGCCGAAACCATGGAAGAAGCCGAAGACCAGCGTCGCGATCTTGGTGTTCGGCTGGAAGCCGAGCCATCGCTGGAAAGAGCCCATATTGTCGAGCGCCTTGTAGACCACGGAAAGGCCGATGATCGCGTCGATGATGTAGCTGTTGATGCCGACGTTGAAGTAGACGCCAAGCAGCATGGTCGTGGAGTGGCCGAGCGCAAACAGGCTGACATAGATGCCGATATGCTTCATCCGGTAGAGGAAGAAGATTACCCCGAACAGGAACAGGATGTGGTCGTATCCGGTCACCATGTGCTTGGCGCCGAGATAGATGAAGGGCAACACGTTGATGCCCGAGATTTCCTGGATGTAGCCCTTGTCGCCGGCGGCGACGGCATGGGCAAAGGCTGCCCCGGCGAGCAGCGGCAGGGTCAGCAGAGCGATAAGCAGGGGCAGGGCGGGTCGCCAGTGGCCCCGGTCGAAGGGTTCTTGCATAAAATTTCCAATCTTCGTCGTTGAGGGTGGCCGCGCGAGCGGCCGCGATCATGCGGCGAGGAATGGTCTCGGCGGTCGCTCGAGCCGGAATGTCGTGCCCGGATCGACGGAAGTCGGCGGGTAATTCAGCCAGCCCCGTCCGACCTGTGGAACGGTCGGTGCGAAGTCGGCTGGCGTGCTCGCCGTCTCGTGCGAGTGGTCGGCCGCATTGTGCCCGTGAAAATGGCCAGCGCTCTGCTCGTCGGCAACGCCGTCATCGTGTGCGTGGTCATGATCTTCGATCTGCGCGGCGGCTCCGCCGTGACGTTCAACCGCGGTGGCAATCGCGATCGGATCGTGTGAGGTCGAATAGCCGAAAGGACGCAGCACGCCGAACATCATCGCTAAAGCGATGACCAGACAAAAAACTGTGCTGTGGATCCGATTCGGCATGAACGGCGATTATTCTCCAAAATCCTAACGAATGGTTGTTGACTGCACCGGAATCGAGGCCTCTTTGAGGCTTGTTGTATCCCCTCCAAGAGGATAGTATCAAGAGATGAGCAAGCAGCCTCATACCCACGAAACCCATCCCGATATCGTCAAGCGCCTGAAGCGGGCTGGCGGACATCTCAAGGGCGTCATCGAAATGATCGAAGCGGGCCGGCCCTGCCTCGATCTTGCCCAGCAGCTCCATGCTGTCGAGAGGGCCATCGCGCAAGCCAAGAAGACCCTGATCCAGGATCATCTCAACCATTGCCTTGAAGACGTCGTCGGGCCGCTGGCGCGCGAGCAGCGCCGCTCGATCGACGAGTTCAAGGATATCACCAAGTACCTGTGAGAGAACACCATAATGGATAAGATACGCGACTGGTTCGGCTTCGGTCCGATGACGCAGGGCTTCGGCGGCCATGGACATGATCATGGTGATGGTGATGGCGGCCATGGCCACACCCACGGCGTCATCGATCCGACGATCGCCACGACGACGCGCGGCATCTGGGCAATCAAATGGTCATTCGTCGTTCTGGCCGTCACGGCAGCGCTCCAGCTTGTGGTCGTGTTCCTCTCCGGCAGCGTGGCGCTGCTGGCCGACACCATCCACAATATCGGCGACGCGGTCACCGCCGTCCCGCTGTGGATCGCCTTCATGCTGGTCCGCCGCAAACCGAGCAAGGCGTTCACCTACGGCCTGGGCCGCGTCGAGGATCTGGCCGGGATCGTCATCGTTCTCATCATTCTTTTCAGCGCCATCGTCGCAGGCTATGAGGCGATCGACAGGCTGATCAATCCGCGTCCCATCGCATTTCTTGGCTGGGTCGCCATCGCCGGCCTCATAGGCTTCATCGGCAATGAAGCGGTCGCCGTATTTCGCATCCGCGTCGGACGAGAGATCAACAGCGCGGCGCTGATCGCGGACGGCTACCATGCCCGCACCGACGGCTTTACCAGCCTGGCGGTCGTGCTGGGCGCTATCGGCGTCTGGCTGGGCTTTCCGCTTGCCGATCCGATCATCGGACTGCTGATCACCGCGGCGATCTTCGCCATCGTCTGGCAGTCGTCGAAAGCCGTGTTGACGCGCATGCTCGATGGTGTGGAGCCCGGCATCATCGACGAAATCCATCATGCCGCCGAACATGTGTCCGGCATCGAGCGCCTTGGAAGTGTGCAGGCGCGCTGGATCGGCCATCGCCTACATGCCGACGTCGCCATCAGTGTTCCGGATGCGGCGACGGCCAAAGACGTACTGGGCGTCAGCGAAGCCCTTAAGGAGGAACTGTTCGCCCACTTGCCGGCGTTGGCGGAGGCGAATGTCCGCCTCGAAAGCTCAGCCGGTTCGACCGCCAAGCGGGGGGAAACCTCTCATGCTCATCATCATGCACCGGAGCCGTTCAAGGTCGTATGCGAGCTGGCTGCAGGGACATTGGAAATCGTCGATACGCCCGGCGGTGAACGGATGCGGCTAACCATCGATCGCCACGCCGATGATTTGACAGCGACTGTGATCATCGACCGACCCGAAGGGCCAGAGATGCTTCGCCTCGAGCCCGTCGCTGACAACCATCATCGGCTTGAGAGCACCATCGCCCCTGCCGAGCCGCATGAGTTCCAGGCGAGGTTGATCCTGGCCGCGAAGGGTCGCGAGCAGGTGCTGCCGTTCAAGATGGTCGAGCCGGAAGGTCACCATCACTGAGACAGGCAGGCCGTTCGCGCCAGTTCTCGACGAACCGTCATCCGCTGCAAGAAGACAAATATGCTTCAGGTCCTGGCCAATCGCAGTTACCGTCATCTCTTCCTGGCCCAGGTCATCGCCCTGATCGGCACCGGCCTTGCCACCGTGGCGCTCGGGCTGCTGGCCTATGATCTTGCCGGCGCCGACGCCGGCGCGGTGCTCGGCACGGCGCTCGCCATCAAGATGATCGCCTATGTCGGCGTGGCGCCTGTCGCCGCCGCGTTCGCCGAGCGCCTGCCACGCCGCACCATGCTGGTTTCGCTCGACCTCATCCGGGCTGTGGTCGCGGTGTTCCTGCCCTTCGTTACCGAAGTCTGGCAGGTATATCTTCTCATCTTCGTCCTGCAGTCGGCGTCGGCAGGCTTCACTCCGGCCTTCCAGGCCTCGATCCCTGACGTGCTGCCCGAGGAGAAGGACTACACGCGGGCCCTGTCGCTGTCGCGACTGGCCTACGATCTGGAAAGCGTCGTCAGTCCCATGCTGGCGGCGGCGCTGCTTTCCGTCATCAGCTTCCACGGCCTGTTCGCCGGTACGGTTGTCGGCTTCCTGGCGTCCGCGGCGCTGGTCGTCTCCGTGGTGCTCCCCAGCCCGCAAGCCTCGGAGCCGCGCGGCATCTATGAGCGCACGACGCGCGGAATCCGCATCTATCTGGCGACGCCGCGATTGCGCGGGCTGCTGGCCCTTAACGTTGCCGTCGCGGCGGCAAGCGCGATGGTGATCGTCAACACGGTCGTCCTGGTGCAGGCGCAGTTCGGCCTCTCGCAAAGCGACACGGCGCTGGCGCTCGCAGCCTTCGGCGGCGGATCGATGATTGCAGCCCTTGCCCTGCCGCGGCTGCTGGAGAACGTCCCGGACCGGGTTGCGATGCTCTCGGGCGCCGCGATCCTGGTCGCGGGCGTGCTGGTAGGACCGCTCGCCGGCAGCTACTATCTGCTGCTGCCGCTCTGGTTCGTGCTGGGGCTCGGCTATTCGCTGGCGCAGACGCCTTCGGGCCGATTGATCAGGCGTTCCGCCGATGCCGTCGACCGGCCCGCTCTGTTTGCTGCCCAATTCGCGCTTTCGCATGCCTGCTGGTTGATCACCTATCCCATTGCCGGGCGCGTCGGTGCGGCGATGGGATTGCCCTTCACCTTCATTCTGCTCGGCGTCATAGGCGCCGCTGCTCTGCTTGCCGCGATCTGGCTCTGGCCGAAACATGATCCCGACGTGCTTGTGCATACGCATGTCGATCTGCCAGAGGACGACCGTCATATTGGGGACGCGGTATGGTCGGAAGCGGGTTATGAGCATTCGCATGGCTACGTCGTCGATGATCGGCACCCGAAATGGCCCAAGACAAGCTGAGAGCTCGAAATGTCTGGCGAGTTCGCCATCTATGGCGGCCTATTTCTGACCGCGTTCGCTGCGGCGACCATCCTGCCGATGCAATCGGAAGCAGCCCTTGCGGGACTGCTTCTGACAGAAAGCTATGCTCCGGCTCTGCTCATCGTCTCCGCAAGCGCAGGCAATGTGCTCGGCTCCATCGTCAACTGGTGGCTCGGCCGCGGCGTCGATCGCTTTCGCGACCGCAAATGGTTCCCGGTGAGGCCCTCCGCACTGACGCGCGCGACGCGATGGTATCAGCGCTATGGACGATGGTCGCTGCTGTTGAGCTGGCTGCCTCTCGTCGGCGATCCGCTGACGGTCGTGGCGGGGGCGCTGCGGGAGCCATTCTGGAGCTTCCTTGCGATCGTCACGATCGCGAAGGTCGGCCGCTACCTCGCGCTGACGGCGATGACGCTGAGCTGGACTTAGCGCTTGTCGAGACCCGCGCCGGCACCGCGACATTACGCAGGATGGCGCTTTCCTTTGCCAAGCGCAGCGCTGCGCGCCAACTTGGATTGGCGCCGAATATGTCTATACAAATGGGAATGCATGTGTACAATCGCTACCAATCAATCAAAATGGGGAACTGAAATGATCACTCTCGACCGCCGCAATTTCCTTGTTTCCACCGCCGGCCTTGCCTTCGCCGCTGCGCTGCCACGCACCGCCTTTTCCGAAACCAACGACACGCTGAAGATTGCCATCGCCGCGGAGACCGGCGATCTCGACCTGCTGCAGAATGTTTCAACGCTGAGCACCTACACCATCGTCTTCGATGCGCTGATCCACTACGGCCAGAACGGTGCGCTTGAGCCGGGACTTGCCACCAAATGGACCATTGCCGACGATCAGCTTTCGATCGCTTTCGATCTGCGTGAAGGCGTGACCTTCAGCGACGGCACGCCGTTCGATTCCACCGCAGCCGAATGGAACCTCAAGCGATGGATGGGGGTGAGCGACTTCTCCTGGATCGGCATTTCCGATGCGTTCGACAGCATTGTCACGGACGGACCAAACAAGCTGACGGTCAAGCTGAAGCGACCGGTGCCGGCCGCACTCCTCGAACTCACCATCGTCCGCCCAGTTCGTTTCCTGTCGCCCAAGGCAGTCGACAAGGATGGCAAGCAGACGGCGCCGATCGGAACCGGTCCATGGATCGTCGAAAAATACGATTCGAGCGGCACCAGCCTCGTTCGCAACGACAAATACTGGGGCGAGAAGCCGCTTTTCAGCCGCATGGAATTGAAGGTGGTTCCCGATGAACTCGCTCGTGCCAACGGCCTCCGCTCAGGCGACCTCGATGTCATCGGTGGCGACTGGGTGGCGACGCTATCGCCGCGCCGCGCCCGTGCGCTGGAAAGCGACGGCATGAAGGTTGTTGCCGAGCCGGGCACCGCGACGATGCTGCTCGGCTATTCGCCGAAGTCGAAGATCATCGCCGACAAGGCCGTTCGCGATGCCGTCTATGCATCGGTCGACCGGGCGGCGATCGCCAAGGTCCTGTTCGAGGGCTTTGCCGACCCGGCCGCCGATCTGTTCCCGGCGAACGTGCCGTCGTCGGGCAAGCGGCATGACGTGCCGGTGCGTGACGTGGCGGCGGCCAAGAAGATACTTGCCGACGGGGGCTGGGCAGAGAGCGGCGGCGCCTGGACCAAGGCTGGCTCTCCTCTGACCATCGACTTTCTGGTTTCCGAAGAGTCCCTGCCGGGATCGCGGCGCATCGCCGAAATGATCCAGGGTCAATTGTCCGAGGTCGGTTTCCAGGTCCAAGTCTCCTCGGTGGACAATGCCACCATGCATGAACGGCGTCCGGCCTTCGACTATGATCTCGCTTTCTTCACCACCTATGGCGCTCCCTATGACCCTCACGGGACCCTTGGCAATGCCTTCGTCTCGACGGCGGACAGCGGGCCTGACGGCAAGATCTATGTCTCGGACGCGCTCGACGGCGTAGTCAAGGCTGCGCTCGAGGCGAGCGGCGCCGAACGCGACCTGAAGATGCAGGCTCTCTACGATTGGCTGCACGACAACACCGCCATCTGTCCGCTTGTCGTCAGCCAGCGGCTGTGGGCTCACAATCCGCGCGCAGAGAACTTCTCGCTTCCGGCGACTGACTACGACTTGCCGTTCAAGGCGATCACGCTGAAGGCCTGAAGACTTCGAGCCCGAGTGAGGCCTGACGATGAAACGCACGATCCTGCGACGGATGCTGCTTGCCTGCCTTTTGATCCTGGCGGCATCCGCGCTGACATTCGCCCTGGTTGCGGCGGCTCCGGGCAATGTTGCGGCGCTCATTGCCGAGCGTGCGGCAGGTCCTGGCGCTGACGCGCAAATGATCGCCAAGATTGGCAACGAGCTCGGTCTCTACGACTCGTTGCCGATCCGCTACGGACGCTGGCTTTCCGGCGCGCTGGCCGGGGATTTCGGCATCTCACTGCGAACGGGAAAGCCGATCTCGTCGGAGTTTGCCGCCCGCATCCCGATGACGGCGGCTCTGCTTGCCGGCGGCGGCATTCTCGCCTTCATTTTCTCGATCGCGCTCGGCATTGCCGGCGCCGTCAGCAATGGTGGCGTGATGGACAGGTTCCTCCATGCATTTTCGCTGATCGGCGCGTCGACCCCGAACTTCTTCGTGGCGGCGCTGCTGGTCATCGTGTTTTCGGTGATGCTGGGCTGGGTACCCACCTTCGGGACCAGCGGCTTCACCTCATGGCTTCTGCCGTGGGTGACGATCGCGCTGTTCCCGGCCTCCGTTCTCAGCCGCGTCGTTCGGGTCAACCTCCAGGAAGCGATGTCGCGGCCGTTTGCGACAACCGGCTTCGCCAAGGGCTATACCAGAACGCAGGTGCTGCTGCGCGAGGCGCTGCCCAACATCGCCATTCCGTTCCTGACGACATTCGGCGCGCAATTCACGCTGATGATCATCGGATCGATCGTCGTCGAGACGGTATTTGCATTGCGCGGCGTCGGTGCCTTTTTCATCGAGGCGATCCGCTTCCGCGACTTCATCGGCATGCAGTCGGTGCTGCTGCTGTTTGTCGTCTTCTTCGTCATGGTCAATTTCATCGTCGACATGATTTGCATCGTCGCGGATCCGCGAATGCGCCGGGCGCGGGGAGCATGAGGCGATGAACATTTCCGCTATCAGGGACATCAAGGACTGGCCGTGGCTGGTGCTGCTCCCCGTAATCGGCTTTGTGCTGATCGGCATCTTCGCTCCTGCTATCATGCCTTACGATCCAAGTGCGCAGGACTATTCGGCGACACTGGAGGGCATGAGCTGGAACCACTGGCTCGGCACCGACTATCTCGGCCGAGACGTCTTCAGCCGCATCGTCGGTGGCGCCCGCATTTCCCTGGTGGCGATGGTGATCGTGCTTGTGGCCGCGTTGGCGATCGGGGTCACGATCGGCTCCTTCGCCGGCTATGTCGGCGGCCGTGTCGAGCTCGTCCTTATCAGCATCATCGATATTGCGCTGGCACTTCCGAGCCTGGTGATCGCGCTGGCGTTGATCGGCATTCTGGGCACCGGCTACTGGTCGATGATAACGGCGCTCACCCTGGCGTGGTGGGCGAACTATGCCCGCATGAGCCGCGCCGTCGTCACCGCCGAGCTGCAGCAGCCCTATATCGAGGCGGCCCGCGTGATGGGCGCCGGCCATCTGTGGATTTTTGTTCGCCATATCCTGCCGCATGTGCTTGCCCTCGTCGTGGTCTATGCAAGCGCCGACGCCGGCGCTCTTGTGCTGGCCATCGCCACGCTCAGCTTTCTCGGACTTGGCGTCGCACCGCCGACACCGGAATGGGGCCAGATGCTGGTCGACGGCATGAGCTACATCGAGGAGGTGCCGCGCCTCGTCGTGCTGCCCGGTCTGGCGCTGACGCTGGTCGTGGTCAGCTTTAACCTTCTGGGCGAAGCCTTCGCATTGCAAAAGGTGCCGCGGCCGGTTCGCGGCGCGACGTTGCGCAGACGCCGAAGGGCGCGCGCTCGCGAAGAAGCCGAGCGTAACGCCGTCGAAACGGGAACGACTTCAGCATGAGCGACGCTCAGCCAATCTATTCGATCGAAGATTTGGTCATCGACCTCTACGCCACCACCGTTTCTGTGCGGGCGGTCGACGGGGTGTCGTTCAACGTCCGTCCCGGAGAAACGGTCGCGGTCGTCGGCGAAAGCGGTTCGGGAAAGACCGTAATGACGCTCGGTCCGCTCGGCCTGCTGCCCGAGGGCGTGACCGTGGACATGAAAGGGTCGGCGCGAGCCGACGGAAGCGAACTGCTCAGCATCGGTTCCCGGCAATTGTCGGACCTGCGCGGGCGCTATTTCGGCGTGATTTTCCAGGACCCGATGAGCGCGTTGAACCCGATGCTGAAAATCGGCCCGCAGCTGGCACGCCAGGCGCGCCGTTTCGCTGGCCTGTCGCATGAGGCAGCGCGCAAGGAAGCGGTCTCGCTTCTGGCGCGCTCCGGCATCCCGGACCCCGAGGATCGCTATAACCGCTATCCGCACGAAATGTCGGGCGGCATGCTGCAACGCGCGATGATCGCGCTGGCGCTGGCGGCCCGGCCGCGCGTGCTGATCGCAGACGAGCCGACCACGGCGCTGGACGCCACGGTCCAGGCGCAAATCCTGGAGCTCATCCGTCAGATCCAGCGCGAGGATGGCATCGCGGTCGTGCTGATCACGCACGATATCGGCGTGGTCGCTTCCGTCGCCGATCGCGTCATCGTGCTTTACGCCGGCCAGGTGGCGGAGGAGGGGACGGCGATGGATGTGCTGACCCGGCCAGTCCATCCCTATACGCGCGGGCTGCTCGCATCGGTGCCGGATTTTCGCGCCGACGAACGCGCGGCGACCCGCGAGATACCTGGCCTGCCGCCAAACCAGATCAGGCTGGAACCGGGTTGCCGGTTTGCCGAGCGCTGCGAACTGGTCGAAGCCGGTTGCCGGCAGCACCGGCCGCCGCTGCAGACGATATCCGCGTCGACGAGCCCGCACCGTGTGGCTTGCCCGGTCGTGCTGAAACGAGAGGGGATCGCCGTCCATGTCTGATGTCGCGGCGATCGAGGTCAGGGGACTAAAGGTCCATTTCGCCAACCGTTCGGGTGTCGGCGCGGTGCGGGCGGTCGATGGCATAAACCTGACGGTCGCGCGCGGCGCGTTCCACGGCATCGTCGGCGAGTCCGGCTGCGGCAAGACTACGCTGGCGCGCACCATCGTCGGTTTGCAGAAGGAGAGCGAAGGCACCGTCCTGATCGGGGGAAGGGATCGCACCGAATGGCTGAAATCGGACAGGAAGTCGTTCAGCCGCGAAATCCAGTTCGTCTTCCAGGATCCGTTGGGGTCGATGAGCCGCCGCCAGTCCGTCTACCAGACACTGGAGGAGCCGCTGCAGATTCATCGCTTCGGTTCATCAGTCGAGCGCCGGCGCCGCATCGCCGAGCTTCTGGACCTGGTTGCGCTGCCTGAGACGGTGCTCGATCGGCTTCCACGCTCGCTTTCCGGCGGCCAGCGCCAGCGCGTTTCGATTGCGCGCGCGCTCGCGCTGAAGCCGTCCATACTGGTCTGCGATGAGCCACTTAGCGCGCTCGACGTTTCGATCCGGGCGCAGATCGTCAACCTGTTCACGTCGTTGCAGAAACAGCTTGGCCTGACCATTGTCATTGTCGCGCATGATCTGGCGATCGTGCGCGAGGTCTGCTCGAACGTGACGGTGATGTATCTCGGCCGCATCTCGGAAGCCGGCCTGACCCGCCCGCTGTTTCGCGAGCCGGCCCATCCCTACAGCCAGGCGCTGCTGTCGGCTGTTCCTTCTCCCGATCCTCGCATCGAAGCCGGGCGCCGCCGGATCATTCTCGCCGGCGATCCGCCAAGTCCCAGCGCGCCGCCTCCGGGGTGCCGGTTCAACACGCGCTGTCCGGTGGCGATCGATGTCTGCCGGGTCGAGGAACCGATGCTGCGATCGGTGCCGCATGGCGGCGTGGCAGCCTGTCATCTGGCCGATAGCGGCCGCCGCCCGGTTATCTGAAAGATGGCGTTTCTGCCCCCAACGCGTTTCGCGAGGCTGACTGTCATTGCCGGTGTCCTGCGCGAGCTTTTTTTGCTGGTCACTGCCGCCAAGGTCGGCCGTTATCTTGTTCTTGCCGCCGTGACGCTGAGCGTCATCTGACCTCGCGAAGCTTCTCCAACCTGAGCGGGTTAGGCCCGACTGGTTCGAAGGAGCCAGCCCAAGAGCCACGTCTGATACAGGCGGACGGGAAGCCTAGCCCTTCTTGACGGCGACCTTGTCGAGGGGCTGCGCGCAGGCCGATAGTGTGCTGAAGGTTCTGCAAAAAGTTTTGGAGAGAGAACGGCGCCTGCTCTGAGGGGCGAGCGGCCATGGCACGGTGGTGACGTTGCGATCACCGATTCCCGTGGAAGGGGAAGTGCCATGACCAATCGAGACGTTAGACTGAGCAGA
>NZ_JAMYPX010000039.1:0-35646 GCF_040320585.1 Mesorhizobium sp. M0663 | reverse complement strand
CATGATTCCAACCCCGCAAGCCAAACCTGCTACCCAACCAAAACTCCCTTGACACCTCTCCGAAGCAGATGTGTGCGCACGCTAGCCCACAAGGGGAGAAGGGGGGCTGCGCTTGAACGTCAGTCGTTGCGCCTGAAATTGCGGATGCGGTCGAACAGGACCGCCAGTAGGATGGCGCCGCCGATGAACACGCCTTGCCAGAAGGCATTGATGCCGAGCAGGCCGAGGCTGTTGCGGATGACTTCGATCAGCGCCGCGCCAACGACCGCGCCGAAAGCCGTGCCCATGCCGCCGGCCAGGTTGGCGCCACCGATGACGGTGGCGGCGATCACCTGAAGCTCCATGCCGTTGCCGAGATTGGTGGTGACCGCGCCCAGCCAGCCGGTCTGGATGATGCCGGCAAGGCCAGCCGCCAATGCCGAGATCATGTAGACGACGACCTTGATCTGGCGCACCGGAACGCCGGTCAGCGTTGCCGCATGCTCGTTGCCGCCGATGGCGAAGATGTGCCGGCCGAATTTGGTCCAGCGCAGCACAAAGCCGGTGATCAACGCCAGCACGATCATGTAGAGCACCGGATTGGCGATGCCGAACACCCAGGCGCCGCCGCCCAGCGCCAGCAGCTTGTCGTGGTCCGGCCCGAACTGGAAGACGACGGTGTTGTTGGAGGCGACCATGGCTAGGCTGCGCGCAATCGACAGCATGCCGAGCGTCACCACGAAAGGCGGAAAGCCGAGATAGGCGATCAGAACCCCGTTGAAGGCGCCGATGATCAGCGCTGTGGCGATCGCAGCGCCAATGCCGATCTCGATGCCGTAGCCGGCATGCATGGTCACGGCCAGCACCATCGAGCACAGGCAAAGCACCGAGCCGACCGACAGGTCGATACCGCCGGTGATGATGACGAAGGTCATGCCGAGCGCGACGATGGCGACGAAGGTGACGTTGCGGGTGATGTTGTAGAGGTTCTTGGTCGTGGCAAAGGAATCCGTGACCACCGACAGGAACAGGCAGGCGAGGATGACCGCGATCACCACCCAGAAGGTCTGGCTGGCAAACACCTTGCTCAGCAAGGTGTGCTGCTTGTGCGCAATCGTCTGATCAAGGGTGACTGCCATTATCGACCTTTTTTACTCATGGTTGAGGCGTCAATCATACCTGTTCGATGGCGCCGGTGATGAGTCCGGTGACTTCTTCCGGCGAACTCGATGCGATCGTCTTGTCGGCGACCTTGCGGCCGCGCCGCATGACGATGACGCGGTCGGCGACGTCAAAGACGTCGGGCATGCGGTGGCTGATCAGCACGACGGCGATGCCCTGGTCGCGCAAATGGCGGATCAGGTTCAGCACCTCGGCGACCTGGCGCACCGAGATCGCCGCCGTCGGCTCGTCCATCAGCACGATCTTGGCCTGCGAAAGCATGGTGCGGGCGATCGCCACCGCCTGCCGCTGGCCGCCCGACATTTGCTTGACCAGGTCGCGCGGGCGCGTTTCGGATTTCAGCTCGGCGAAGATCTGGCCGGCACGCTTGTACATCGCGGCATAGTCGAGGATACGAAGCGGCCCGAGGCCGCGGCGCAATTCACGGCCGAGATAGACGTTGGCGGCGGCCGTAAGATTGTTGCACAGTGCCAGATCCTGATGGACGATTTCGATGCCGTGCTGGCGCGCCTCGACCGGCTTGTGCAGGATCAGCTCCTTGCCGTCCATCTGCATCGTGCCATGGCTCGGTGGGAAATTGCCGGCGATCATCTTGACCAGCGTCGACTTGCCGGCGCCGTTGTCGCCCATCAGACCGACAACCTGTCCGGCCTCGATCGACAACGAAACGTCGTTGACCGCCTGGATGGCGCCAAAATGCTTCGAGATTTTGGTGAGTTCGAGAACCGCCACCAGCCTTCTTGCCTCCCCGTGCTTTGCGGCCTGCGGTTCTGCCGCGGCCATTCGCTCTCCCCAGTTCCTCCCGGAAGCAGCGATTTTGCCCATTTACGCATAAGCCTCCTTGGCGTCAACCACGGCTTCTTTCGAAAAATCAGTTTTGTAGGACAAATAGCATTGACGTCGGTGACAAGGCGATATTAGCTAAGTGTCGGAGGAGCTTGCGCCGAGCCCCCGGGTTGCCGGAAGGAATCGGTGAGGGTTTGTCGGTCAGGGATTTGGTAACCAGCGATATCTGTCGGTGCCGGTCTGAGACTGAATATGAAAATGCTTATCGACCTGGCTTGGCGACACGAGTGCGACGTCCTCTGTCATCTTGCTCCGGGTCGATCTGTGTGTGGCGGGCACGCGGTGTCCGTTTGTTTCAAAAGGGAGGACTGACATGAGGAAATCACTATTGCTCGCTGCCGCCGCCGTCATGGCGTTGGGTGCCGGGCCGGCTATGGCCAAGAAACAGCTCGTCATCGTGGTGAAGGGTCTGGACAATCCATTCTTCGAGGCCATCCACCAGGGTTGCGAGAAGTGGAACAAGGAAAACGCCAGCTCGGAATATGAGTGCTTCTACACCGGACCGGCATCGACCTCGGATGAGGCCGGTGAAGCCCAGATCGTCCAGGACATGCTGAGCAAGCCCGATACGGTGGCAATGGCGATTTCGCCATCGAACGCGCCGCTGATCGCGCAGACGATCAAAAGCGCCAATCCGTCGATCCCGATCATGACCCTCGACGCCGACCTCAGCAAGGAAGATGCGGCGCTGCGCAAGACCTATCTCGGCACCGACAATTACCTGATGGGTCACAAGATCGGCGAATACATCAAGAAGGCCAAGCCGAATGGCGGCAAGATCTGCACCATCGAAGGCAATCCGGCCGCCGACAACATCCTGCGCCGCGCGCAGGGCATGCGTGACGCGCTGTCGGGCAAGGACGGCCTCGCGGCGCTGGCGGGCGAAGGCGGCTGGACGGAAGTTGCCGGCTGCCCGGTGTTCACCAATGACGACGGCGCCAAGGGCGTGCAGGCGATGACCGACATCCTCGCCGCCAATCCCGATCTCGACGCCTTCGGCATCATGGGCGGCTGGCCGCTGTTCGGTGCTCCGCAGCCCTACCGCGACCTGTTCAAGCCGATGGCCGACAAGATCGCCAGCAACGCCTTCGTCATCGGCGCCGCCGACACGATCGGCGACGAGGTGGCGATTGCTCGTGACGGGCTGGTGACCGCGCTGGTTGGCCAGCGGCCGTTCGAGATGGGCTACAAGGCGCCCTCGGTGATGATCGACCTGGTCGGCGGCAAGCCGGTCGCCGATCCGGTGTTCACCGGCCTCGACGAATGCACCAAGGACACGGTCGACACCTGCATCCAGAAGTAGGTCGGCAATTTCGGGGCGCCCTTCGACGGGCGCCCCGTTCGCACTGTCCATACAAAACGCACGAGGCGACGCTGCTTTGGAGCGTAGGCCGCTGCTTTGCCGTGCCCTGAGTTCAGGCTTTCGACAAGCAGTTGCCGGGGAATACCAATGCCGGACGCGACATCAAAAAAGCGACCCGCCAAATTCAAGGCAGAGGCTGAGCGGCCGGCAGGCGTTCGACGTGCCGATGCCGCACACTTTCCCGGCTCGAGTGTGCATGCGTCGCTGGCCAACGAAATCGGGCTGAGGATCGTGCGCGGCGACTATCCGCCGGGAACCATCCTGCCCAACGAAGCCAAATGGTCCGAGACCTTCGACGTCAGCCGCTCGGCGGTGCGCGAAGCCATAAAAATGCTGATGGCGAAGAGCCTATTGGCGTCACGCCCGAAAATCGGCAGCTGGGTCGAGCCGAAGGAGCGCTGGAACCTGCTCGATCGCGACGTGCTGGCCTGGTATGCGACCTCGCCGGACCGCGAGGTGTTCCTCAGGACCGTGCAGGAATTCCGCCACATCATCGAGCCGGAGGCCAGCGCCTTTGCCGCGATGCGGCGCACCGACGAGCAGATGGCCGAGATCAGTCAGGCCTGCCGCGAGATGGGCGAGGCAACCAATCTGCAGGAGCGCACGCGCGCCGACACGCGGTTTCACCTCGCCATCCTGCGCGCCTCGGGCAACGATCTGCTGGTGCCGCTCGGCGTGCTGATCGAATCGGCGCTCGACCATTTGTTCCAGTTCGTCACCCGCGAGACCAGCGATCAGCGGCGGGCGCAGGCACTGCACGAGGCGATCGAGAAGAACATCCGCCTGCAGCGGCCCGCCGCAGCCCGCGCCGCGGTGCACAGGCTTCTTGCCAACACCGACGATGTCATCGGCCGGTCGCGGCGGTGATTTATGCGCCAGGGCTGGCGTTGCTCCGAACGATTGCAAAACTCGCCTTCCTTCGCGCCCCTCTCTGTCCTGCCGGACATCTCCCCCACGAGGGGGGAGATTGGATGCCACTTCGGCTTTCGCTGATCATCAACGCTAGGCAATGAGGGCGGCGACCTCGGGTGGGAAAGGAATTCGGACTTTTTGCCGTCGCAGCTATTTTGTTCTTGCTTTGTGCCGGCAGCTATGCTACTAATTTCGGTATGGTGCTAATTGGCTCCAACGACCCGCCTCCCGAGGCGGGTTTTTTGTTTCTGGCGTTGCGCGTGCTGCCGATACCAACGTCGGATGGAACCCATTCTGCCCTGCCGGACATCGCCCCAACAAGGCGGGGCAATCGCATAGGGAGTTCCCCTCATCCGGCCGCGGAGCCTGTCCTCGGGCTTGCCGGAGGCAAGACCCGTGGGCGGCCACCTTCTTCCCGCTGGGGAGAAGAGGCTGACGCCGGCGCTGGCGACCTCCTCTCCCCTCGGGGAGAGGTCGGATTGCCCCGAATTGCCCTTTGCAATTCGGTTGGCAATCCGGGTGAGGGGGCACCTGCCTACATGCGATTGCACTGCCTCAGGGGAGGTCGGCAGCTTCGCCAGTGGCGCTTACGCCTCGGAATGAAGTGAGCTTGCGTGGCAGAGAGCTGATCGGCCGCCTCAGATCGTCTGCTTCTTGCCATCCGGCACATACTGGTCGGCGGGGCCGGCCGCGAAGGCGCCGGCGAAGGCGTTCTTGGTGGCGTTGCCGAGCGGGTTGGCGATGCCGGCGGCACCCGCCATCGATTCGAGATAGGTGAGGTCCTTGAAGGCATTGGCGATGGTGAATTTGTGCGCGTCGCGGTCGCCTTCCAGCGTCCAGCGCATGAAGGTCTGGTAGAAGCCGCAATCCATGCGGCCGTTGCGGATGACGCTGTCGAAGCGCGGCGGCGAGATGCCGACCTTCTGCGCCAGCGCCAGCGCCTCGGAATAGATCGCGGCGTAGCCGAGCGAGATGAAATTGTTGAGCAGCTTCATGCGATGGCCGTCACCGGTGTCGCCGATATGGACGATACGCCCGGCCCAGGTTTCGAGCACCGGCTTCAGCCGGGCAAAGACCGCATCGGGCGCGCCGACCATGGCATCGAGCGTGCCTTCCCAAGCCTCTTTCGGGGTGCGGCTGAGCGGGGCATCGACATAGGCGACGCCGAGCGCCTTGAGTTCGGCGGCCAGCGCCACCGTCGAAACGGGATCAGAGGTCGAGCAATCGACGACAACCGATCCCGGCTTCAGGCCTTCCTTGAGACCGCCTGGGCCGCGAATGATGGCTTCGACCTCGCGCGAGCCGGTGACGCAGATGAAGACGATATCGGATGCCGCCGCGACGTCGCGCGAGGTCGCCGCTTCCCTGGCACCGCGGCCGAGCAGGTCTTCCGCAGGCGTGCGGTTCTTGCGGCCGAGAAACGTCAGCGGATAGCCCTTATCGACGATGTTCTTCGCGATCCCGTGCCCCATCAGGCCAAGCCCGATGAAGCCGATCTTTTCGCTCGCGGCAGTCGTGTTCATGTCGTTTCGTCCTATTTTGCAATGATGGATGACGGCGCTGCACCTTGCCGGCGAATTGTTGAAGCGGGTTTTTGCCGCACGCCATGGCAGGCGATTGCAGAGTTCGATATTGTCTGACAATACACATGAATCTTAGGGAGAGCAAAATGACGAAGCGGATCATGTTCACCGGCGGCAGCGGCAAGGCCGGGCGCCACGTCGTGCAGTATCTGGTCGAGCAGGGCTGCCAGGTGCTCAACATCGACACCAAGCCGCTCGACAATCCCAAGGTGCGCACGCTGATCACCGACATCACCGACAGCGGGCAGGTGTTCAATGCGCTGTCGAGCTATATCGGCCTGCACGAATTCGACCCGTCGCTGCGTACGCAGCCGGTCGATGCCGTGGTGCATTTCGCGGCGATCCCGCGCATCATGATCACGCCCGACAATGAGGTGTTCCGCATCAACGCGCTCGGCACCTACAACGTCATCGAGGCCGCGGTGAAACTCGGCATCCGCAAGGTGGTGATCGCCTCCAGCGAAACGACCTACGGGCTGGTATTCGCCAACGAGCCGCGCAACCCGACGCATTTTCCGCTCGACGAGGAGTACGACGTCGACCCGATGGACAGCTACGCGCTGTCCAAGGTCGTCAACGAGAAGACCGCGCGCGCCTTTGCCCTGCGCAGCGGCTTCGACATTTATGCCTTGCGCATCGGCAACGTCATCGAGCCGCATGAATATTCGCTGTTTCCGAAATGGTTCGCCGATCCAGGTTTCCGCAAGCGCATCGCCTGGAGCTATATCGACGCGCGCGACCTCGGCCAGATCACGCTGCACGCCATCGAGAAGGACGGGCTCGGCTATCAGGTGTTCAACGCCGCCAACGACGACACCTCGTCCGACCTGCCGACAGCCGAACTCCTGAAGCGGTTTTACCCCGATGTGCCGGTCAAGGGCGACCTTGGCGACTACGAGACGCTGCTCTCCAACCGCAAGGCACGCGACATGCTCGGCTTCCGGCCGGAGCACAGCTGGCGGAAATACGTCAAGACGAGCTGACGGGCGCAGCTGACGCGATGGCGGCACTGGGCCAGCCCCGACGCGCAACGTTGAGAAGGGCTCTGTCGTCTCGACCGACGAACTCATGTCCTATGGGTTATAGAGGGTGACGGGTACAAGCTCGGCACCGTGAGGCACTGCAAAAACATTTGGTCGACGTTCTACAACGCCACCGGCGAATTCCTTTCGACCAATTATGTTGAGATTTTTTGGAGCCTGTTCAAGAACTCGGTTCGCTCGACCACATTCACGCGCCGGCCAAATACATGGATCGCTACCTTGCCGAATTCACTTTCCGGTCGAACTATCGCCTGATGCAGAACGCGATGTTGATCTGATCCTGTCTTGTGTTTGATGACTTTGGGATAAGAACGGCTTTATCCACAGGGCCAACGCCTTTGGCTTCCGTTGCTTGATGAAATCTTCCAATCGATTTGCTTGCAGGGCCTGACTCAAGCTCGAATCTGACATAGGCTATCTCCTGGCTGGTAATAACACATTTCCCCATTCGAGAGGAACGGTGCGGCCAGCGGGGGAAATTGTTGACTTTAAACGCAACTAACTCTATTTTGTATCGGGCGGTCGAAACCGGTCGGCTCGTCGCGCGGCCTGCGCTTAACCAGAAGGTGGAGGCCAAGCGGTTTCTGTATGTGACGCCAAATGTTTATAGAGGATTAGCTGGGAAGGATCCCGACTTAAGCCATTTGCCGATGGCGAAAATGGAAGAACTGATCGCGATTTTTTGTTTCGGTTGGTTCGTGACGGCAAGCCTCAAAGGAGACCCAGACGATCGGGGGCCAGACATCGAACGGCTGCATTCTGTTGACGAGGTCTGGGTAATTTGTGCGCGAAAGCCCAGGCATGTCCAAGTGCGTCTATTCGGTAGGTTCCTCGACGCCGGTGTATTCATAGGTTTAGGACTGCATTGCCGACACTGGCTAGGAATCAAAAAGAACTATAGCGAAACCGCCGCTGGAATCCCCGATCTTTGGGGCAACACCATGGGTAATGCGCAACCTTTTCGTGCAGCAACAGCGTTAGAGTACGTGAAGGGAATATGTCGAGATGTGGATGAAAAAATCTAATAAGGTTTCCGACCAAGCGTTCGTTCAAGAGTTCGAACGTGGGATGCTTCGTTCGGCTTTTGTGAGTGCCTTTTGGGCGGTCATCCAAGCCAGGAAAGCGGAAACAGGGCTCACCCTCAGTCAGCTTGCTGATCGCCTCGGAATTAACAAGTCTGCGGTCTCTCGCTGGTTTTCAGGAACAAAGCCGAACTGGGAAATAGACACTATCTCGGACCTCGCGATTGCCCTTGAGGTAGACGTAGAGGTTGTGGTCGTAGACAGAAAAATGAACCGTCGGTTTGGGCCCGCGGGCGAGATACAGCCGCTCACGCTCGGAGCGGGGACCACACCAAGTTCCGGGCAGCATCCCATCCTGCCGGGAACCGATACCGTCAGTGCGGTCTCAATACGCCTTGAGGCAGCATGATTTTGAACCCCCATGCTAGCGTCGTGTTTTGCGATGACCTTCGACAGGAGGCCAACGGGAAGCAACTGCACATAGGGGTCTATAATGATGCCGTTTTATTCGACGGACCTTTGCCGTGGGCGTTGCCCACTGGGCTATGGTGTCTGATTAAATACCTTGAGCCGTATCCAGAAACTTTGCCTACCCTCGCGATAAAAGTTCGTCTTGAATCCAAGGCCGGTGGGGTAGTTGATTTGATAGAAGCTCCAGTGCCGAAGACCGACATCATCCCCCAGAGAGGACCCCTCGAATTTGAGAAGGATGCAGTCAAATTATTGGCTCTTAGCATGAACATTCAACTGTCAACCTTGGTCTTCCAGGAGCCTGCAAAACTCGTGGTCGTAGTCGTTCGCGACGGGGAGGAAATCTCAGCTGGCCGATTGCGCATCTCGCAGTTGAGCAGGGATGGAACCGGCAACCCCATCCCCACTGCTCTTTAGGCCCAAAGGGGTTAAGGCTCCCCGATGATCCCCGCTTCACTTGTTTGAAGGGGACAATACTTTTAATCAATAAGTCCTGAGCCTAGCACTCACTCGTTTTCCCGCCGCGCGGCAATTGAGCTACTTGTCCTTCCAGAATTCGGCCTGGAGTTGCGCCGCTTCATCGGCAAGCAGCGGGCCGACGACTTCAGTCGGACGCTGCCCGGCTTCGAAGACGATCCTGCAGGGCAGGTCGAGCGTGGGATTCTCGACATGTGCGCCCGTCAGCCGCTTGAGGTCGTGTTCGCTCTGCCCAAAGACGACCCGTCCGATGCCCGCCCAATAGATTGTGCCGGAGCACATCGCGCAAGGTTCGGCCGAAGTGTAGAGGGTGCAAGAGGCCAGCTTTTCGAGACTGACATTCATCGCCGCCCACGAGGCCAGCAGCCTTTCGGCATGAGCGGTGCGGTCGCCCCCGTGGGCTTTGTAAGCGTTGGGCTGCTCGCGCAACACATTGCCGTCTTTGTCAGCGAGCAGCGAACCAAAGGGATGTTCGCCAGCATCGCGGGCCTTGCGCGCGACTTCGAACGCCTGACGGAGCAGGCGCTCATCATAGGGGCGTTGTGGCATCGGCGGATCTCCGGCAGCGCCGCTAGATCATAGTGCGGAACAATCCGCCGACTCAAGTCGGTAAGCGCGTCGCGTTCGACGGGCCTCGTACGACGCGCTTCAGGTGCCTGTTGTATGCATGTCGTTATCGCAAAACCGCTGCACACTTTGCGCGACATGCATTAGGCTCAAGCCTCGTTCCGACTAGGGCGTTGAGCCAGCCAGATGCTGCCGATGACGAAAACGACGCCGGCGATTTGAGGCAAGATCAGTGTCTGATCCAGGATTACCCATCCGAGCAGCACGGCGGTCACCGGGCTGAGGAAAAGCAGCGATGACGCCACCGAAGATTCGAGTCGCGCAATGCCCCGGAACCAGAGGACATAAGTCAGCGCCGCACCGATCAGGCCGAGCCACACCAGTCCAAGCAGGTTGGCCGCGGTCGGGAACGGGATGGGTGGTTCGAAAAGCAGGACCACCGGAACGAGAAGGAGACCACCGGCAGTCAGTTGCCATGCCGTAAAGGCGAGCAGCGATGCTGGCGGCTGCCACTTGCGGCTCAACACGCTGCCGAAGGCCATTGAGGCCGCCCCGGCGAGGCCGGCGGCAACGCCGACCGCATCGAGCGTCGCGTTCGGGGTCAGCACCAGCAATGCAACACCGGCTATCCCGACAAGGGCGGCGACAATCGCCAACCGGCGGACAGGGCTGGCAAGCAGGGCAGCGGCGAGGAAAATCACAATCAACGGCTGGACCGACAGCACGGTCGCCGCGACCCCGCCCGGAAGCCGGTAGGCGGCGACAAACAACATGCTCAGGAAGATCGAGATGTTGAGGGCTCCGAGGATGAAACTGCGCAGCCACCATATGCCCGTTGGCAGTTGCCGAACGATCGCCAGCAGCAGCAATCCGGCGGGCAGGGCTCGCAGCATTGCTACCGTCATCGGCGAGAAGTTCGGCAGGAACTGCGTGGTGACGATATAGGTGCTGCCCCATATCGCCGGTGCGATGGCCGTAAGCAACAGATCGGAACGGTGCGTTTTCATAAGATTTCCAGTACTTCGGCAAGAGGGCGGCGCGGCTTTTGCGGCCAGTTGCCGGGCGCGGCGCGGCCGACCGCGATGAGCATCACCGGCACTTCATTGCGCCCAAGGCCAAACTCGCGGGCCACGCCTTCGGCGTCGAAGCCGGCCATCGGACCGGAGCCGAGGCCCAGCGCTTCGGCCGCGAAAATCAGCGTTGCGGCGCCAAGCGTTGCCGAGCGCACCGCTTCGTCGCGGGCCGCTAGAGGATCGGCATATTGTGCGCGGGCGCCTTCCTGCCAGCCCGAAGCCATATCCACCGGCATGAAGCCGGCTTCCACGAAAGGACGCAGCCTTGCATTGAGGGCAGCGTGGTCGGGGAGTACGCCGCAGATGATGAAGGTGACCGCTGCTTCCTGCACCTTGACCTGGCCGTGGGCCAGGCTGCGCAACCGCGCCTTTGCTTCCGGCGTCCGCACGGCGATGAAACGCCAATTCTGAAGGTTGTAGGCGCTTGGCGCGCGCGTTGCGAGGCGTGCCAGTTCCTCGACCTCGGCATCCGTCAATGCATGCGAGGCATCGAACCGATTGGCCGACATGCGTCGCTCGATAAGGGAGATTGCGGGGTTGGTCATCATGTCATTCCGAAATTGAGCAAGCCGTTCGGATAGCAGATAGAGAATTTACCAATGAGCGATAATATGCGATAATTGAAAGACATTATTTACTAGAAGAGAATGGTGAGATGGATCGCCTGACTGCGCTGCAGGTTTTCCGCCAGGTGGCGGAACTGAACAGTTTTGCCGAAGCCGGACGGCGGCTCGGTCTCTCGCCTCCCGCGATCAGCAAGAATATCGCCGAGCTGGAGGCGGATCTGGGGGTGCGGCTCATCAACCGGACAACGCGGCGCATGGCGCTGACTGAAGAGGGCAGGATCTACCTGGAGCATGTCACGCAGGGGCTCGATGCGCTGGCCAGGGCCGACCAGGTGCTCGGCCCGATCAAGACGGCGCCGAGCGGCACGTTGCGGGTCAGCGCGCCGATGACTGTCACGTTGACGCGGCTTTCGGCTGCCATGCCCGCGTTTCTATCGCGCTATCCCGATTTGAAGCTCGATCTGCACCTTGACGACAGGCGCGTCGATATCGTGCGGGAGGGATTTGACCTTGCCATTCGCGGCAGCGACAATCTCGAGGATTCCAGCCTGGTCGCCCGAAAGCTTGCGATCATGCCGCATGTGATTTGCGCAGCTCCGTCCTATTTCGAGAAGCATGGCCGGCCCAAAACGCCCGCCGATTTGAAGGCGGCCAATTGCATCCGGTTCAGCCTCTCGGGGCATGCGGACATATGGGAGTTCCGCAAGGACGGCCGAGCCGAGCGGATCGCCATCGACGGACGATATTCGGTCTCGTCAAGCCTTGCCGTGCGCGATGCGCTGCGCGCCGGCTTCGGCGTCAGCCTGATCCCTTATCTCTATGTCGAAAGCGACCTGAAAGCAGGCCGGCTGCAATCGGCTCTGGATGACTGGGACAAGGTCGAAACCACGCTCTACGCGGTCTATCCGGCACGCCAGCATCTCGCCCCGAAAATCCGCGTCTTCCTTGATTTCCTGATCGAGGAATTCAGTCGGGACAAGGAGAAGCCGTTCGTGCCTCCCCGGCGTGAAGGCTCGGCAAAGCGCGGTGTCGGCGAGGCGACGGATGCGGAAAATCAAGCTGAGATATTGCCGGCGATTTCATCTCCTTGACACGCCTCCAAATCCGGACTTTGTGGAGCCATGCAGGACGCGAAGCCGAATAAGGGAAAGACAGCGGCCGAGGCGTTCGCCGAACGCACGAGCGGTATCCGCCGGGCCGATGCGGCGCGCATGCCGGGCTCGAGCGTGCATGCGTCGCTCGCCAACGAAATCGGGCTGAGGATCGTGCGCGGCGATTATCCGCCGGGAACCATCCTGCCCAACGAAGCCAAATGGTCCGAGACCTTCGACGTCAGCCGCTCGGCGGTGCGCGAAGCCATAAAAATGCTGATGGCGAAGAGCTTGCTGTCGTCACGTCCCAAAATCGGCAGCTGGGTCGAGCCGAAGGAACGCTGGAACCTGCTCGATCGCGACGTGCTGGCCTGGTATGCGACCTCGCCGGACCGCGAGGTGTTCCTCCGGACGGTGCAGGAGTTCCGCCACATCATCGAGCCGGAGGCCAGCGCTTTTGCCGCCATGCGACGCACCGACGAGCAGATGGCCGAGATCAGCCAGGCCTGCCGCGAGATGGGCGAGGCGACCAACCTGCAGGAGCGGACGCGCGCCGACACGCGTTTTCATCTCGCCATCCTGCGCGCCTCGGGCAACGATCTGCTGGTGCCGCTCGGCGTGCTGATCGAATCGGCATTCGATCATCTGTTTGCTTATACCACGCGGGAACTCGACGATTTGCAGCATGCGCAGAGGCTGCATGAGGCAATCGAGAAGAGCATCCGCCTGCAGCGGCCGGATGCGGCGCGCAATGCGGTGCGCAAGCTGCTGGCCAATACCGACAGCGTCATCAAGTCCAGATAGCGCCGTTCGGCTACAGGTGGAGTGCTCAGTCGAAGGGTGCGGTCGCGAGATGCCGCCGGGTCAGCCCGATCAGCAGCGCCTGGTCGCGGGCGGCGTGTTCGGGTGGGTTGACGACCGCATCGCCATTGACGATCGCCGCCCAGAAGCCACGCATCTCTTCGACGAAGGCTTCGGCGTAACCGGCACGCAAATCTTTCTTCGACAGCGTGTGACCGTCCGAGGTCGTCACCGTCAGCCGGGTCGGATGATGGTTGAGCCAGGGCGAGGGGAATTCGAGCTCGAGGCTGGCATCGTCGAAGAACAGCGTGATCCGCTCCTTGTAGTCGGCGAGCTTGGGCACGGTGAGATGCGTCATGGTCCACAGTGCCTGCCCGTCCAGCAGCCTGACGGCGCCGTGGCCGCCGTCGCCATTGGCAAAGATCTGCGCGCCGACGACCTGGCCGTCCGGCACGCCGAGCGCATCGAGCAGGCCATGGACGGCATTGACATCGTGAATCAAGGCCGAGCTGTAAGCGCCGGTAAATCCACGGAAAGCGAGATCGGTGAAAGGCACGCCAATGGCGTGTTCGACCTGGCGCTTCTGCTCGGCGGCGACAGCGGCGATCATGTCCTTCGGGATGTCGGTGCCGCGCCTGTAGGGCTGGTGGGCGATGAACGGCCAGGCGTCGGGATCGTTCACTTCCACCGAGACCGAACGCAGCGTGCTCGATGTTCCAGGCAGCGAAGCGAGCGCCAGCCGATAGCTCGGATCGAAGCGCTTCATATAGCCGACTTGCATGATTTTCCTGGCGGCATCGCGCGCGGCGACAATCTTGGCGATTTCCGCAAGGGAATAGCAGAGCGGCTTTTCGCAAAAGACATGCAGGCCAACCGCCAGCGCCGCCAGCACCTGTTCGTGATGTAGCGGGTCCGGCGAGCCGATCACCACCGCGTCGAGGCGTTGGTCGAAGAGCTGGTCGATCGTTTCGAAATTGGCAATGCCATGGGTGTCGGTGACGAACTGCCGCGAAATCCTGGAGGGATCGGCGACCCCGACCAGCTCGAACAATTCGCCGAGGCGCAGCAGATTAGGGATATGCTCGACCTGCGAGATCATGCCGGCGCCGACGACCCCGACGCGTAACCTGCTCATGCCATCATTCCCCGCGATGTCGTTTGTCAGCTCAAGGCGCCGCAGGCGGCCGGTTGCCGATCTGGGCGAGCAGGCCGGCAATCTCGGCCTCGACCGCTCTCAAATCCTCGCCGCCCGACATGATCGAGATGACCTCGTCGCGCGAAATCTCGGACTTGGCGTAGGTGCCGCGATTGCGGCCGCGGTTGAGCAGCGTGAAGGTGTCGCCGACCGGATAGGCATGGTGGATGTTGTGGCTGATGAAGATCACGGCCAAACCCCGCATGCGTGCTTCGATGATGAACTTCAGCACCATCGCCGCCTGGTGGACGCCGAGTGCGGAAGTCGGCTCGTCGAGGATCAGCACGCGCGCGCCAAAATGCACGGCGCGGGCGATCGCCACCGACTGGCGCTCGCCGCCCGACAGCGTGCCGACGGCCTGCGTCGGATCGCGCACGTCGATGCCGATATCGGCCATCGCCTGCCTGGCGATGGTGTTGGCGCGCTCTTTGTCGATGCGCGAGAAGGGCAGGCTGCTTTTGGTCGGCTCGCGGCCGAGGAAGAAGTTGCGGGTGATCGACATCAGCGAGATCATGCCGAGGTCCTGGAACACCGTTGCCACGCCGAGCTCCTGCGCGTCGCGCGGGCTGCGGAAGGTGACCGGCTTGCCGTCGACCAGGATTTCGCCCTTGCTCGGCCGATAGACGCCGGACAAAACCTTGATCAGCGTCGACTTGCCGGCGCCGTTATCGCCGAGCAGGCAGTGGACCTCGCCCGGATAGACCTTGATGTCGATGTCCTGGAGCGCACGCACCGAGCCGAAATTGACGCTGACGCCGCGCAGTTCCATTGCCGGTTCGGTCATTTGGGCCGGTTCGGTCATTTGGGCCGGTTCGGTCATTTGCCACCTCCGCGGCCGAGCGCCTTCAGCCTGATGTAGTTGTTGACCAGCACGGCCATCAGGATGACGATGCCGAGGAAGACCTTGAACCAGTCGGTGTCGATGCCGGTGTAGAAGATGCCCATCTGCACCAGCCCGAAGATCAGCGCGCCGAACAGCACGCCATAGACAGTGCCGTAGCCGCCGGTGAGCAGCACGCCGCCGATGACGGCGGCGATGATCGCCTCGAATTCCTTGAGCAGGCCGCGCGTGGTGTCGGCGGAGCCCGCCTCCATCACCTGGATGGTGGCAAGCAGCGTCGCCGCGCAGGCGGTGTAGACGAACAGGCTGATCTTGACGCGATCGACCGGCACGCCGACGTTGCGGGCTGCGATCAGGTCGCCGCCGGTGGCGAAGATCCAGTTGCCGTATTTCGTCTGGGTAAGCACGTAGCCGGCCAGCGCCGTCAGGCCGAGCCACCAGACGATCGACATCGGAATGCCGGCGACGAACGGAATGCCGTCGCTGCGGGTGGCGATCCAGCCTTGCGCGCCCATCCAGTGGAACAGGCCGGTGAGCAGATGGCCGTTGAAAATGCCGGCCGTCGCCGGATCCGGTGCGCCTTCGAGTATGTAGGGGATCTGGGTGCGGCCGGTGACGGCGCGGGTGATGCCGATCGACAGTCCGCGCAGGATATAGAGCGTGGCGAGCGTGACGATGAAGGAGGGCAGGCGCGTCTTCACCACGATCAGGCCGTTGAGATAGCCGGTGAGGATGGCAACGGCGAAGGCACAGGCGATGCCACCCCATAGCGGCAGGCCCCAGTACTTCACCGTCAGCCCGATGACGACACCGGCAAAGCCGACCATGGAGCCGACCGAAAGGTCGAACTCGCCGGCGATGATGAGGAGTGCTGCCGCGGTGGCGACGATGCCGAGCTCCGCCGACAGCGTCAGGAATGTCATCGATCCCTGCAGCGAATAGAGGTTTGCCGCGCCCGGCAGCAGCGCAAAGATGATGATCGTCGCAAGCAGCCCACCGGCGGCACCGGCTTCCGGCCGGCGCAGCCACTGGGTCAGCTTGCCGGTGCTGGCCAGCCGCTCGTCGGCGCCGGCGGCCCGCTTCGACGTCATGCCGAAGCGGTCGGTCGCCTTCAGTTCGCCCGGAGGTATCGCCTTGTCTTCCACGACCGCCATTAGGCTCTCCAATCGCTCAATTCGCAATCTTCGAACGGATCGGGAGAGCGCTTGGCGCATTCTCCCGTTCCGTCGGAGTGCTGGCTTAGCGGATGCCCTCTTTGGCGAGCGCCAGGATCGCCTTGGCTTTTTCCGGCGAGTCTATGAACAGCGGTCCGGTATAGGCGTTGTTCTGCGGCCAGAAGCCGTGCGTCGCCTGCTCGACCAGATAGATCACCGGCAGATAGCCCATCAGATATTGCTGGGCGTCCATGCCGAAGCCCATTTCGCCGGCCACGACCGAGTCGAGGACCTCCGGGCTGATGTCGAATGTGTAGAGCTTGAGCTTGCCGAACAGTTCCTTGTCGCGGAACATCGGGATCAGCGGATTGGCGGCGGTGGCGCCAAGCGCAAAGACCGCCTGTGTGTCCGGATGCGCCGACAGATAGGCCTCGGTGCGGCGCTGGATGTCGGCCGGATCCGGCGCCACGGCCAGAACCTCGGTGCCGCCGCCGGAGGGCTTCAGCCCGTCATTGAGGCCCTGGCAGCGCTGGTCGAGGCTGACATTGCCGACCTCGTGGTTGATGCAGACGACCTTGAGCGTGCCTTCCTTGGCCAGCCGCTCGCCGGCCTTCTTGCCGGAATCATATTCGGAAACGGTGCCGACATAGAGCGTCGTGCCGAGCTCGGCGCCTTCCTTTTCGCCGGAATCCAGAACCACCATGGGAATATTGGCGGCAAGCCCGGATTTGACCGATTTGCCGAGCGCATTGGCGTCGGCGATGGAGACGGCGATACCGTCCGGCTTGGTGGCGATGGCGGCGTCGAGAAGCCGGGCCTGCTCGACCACGTCGAAGACCTGCGGCGCGTAATATTCGACCTTGGCGCCGGTAAGGGCGGCCGCGTCATCGACGCCGCGCTTGACCACCGACCAATAGGGATCGGACGCCGACCCATGCACCACGAAGGTGATGCGGACGTCCTTCGGATCCTTGAGCCCCGCGGCATGCGCAATGCCTGTCATCAGGCCCGCCGAAACGAAGGCGCCCAATGCCACTTTCAGAAGAGTTTTCATCTTATTCTCCCATTTGTCGTTGCAGTTCCAATCCCTCTGGCGCCGTTTTCCGGCCGCGACGATCGGCTCACGTCGCGGATCGGGTGGCCGCTTTGCGGGCCTTTGCCGACGCCAATCGCTGTTCGCCCGCGTTGTTGCCGCGGGTTGATGATCGCCCGGCCGAGAGCGTGGCGCGAAGCTCCTCGCGCAACGGCTTCATGCCGATGACGTCGATCGGCTGTGCGGCGAGCCAGTCGCGAAAGCCCTGGTCTCGGAACAGCTCGTACTCTTCGGTGCGAATATAGGCGGAGCGCGGCTCGATCAGCTCAAGTTCACCGGGCGCGTTGCAATGCAGGCAAAAGAAGGTCAGGCCCTCGCGCACACCCTCGATGAGCGCTTTGTAAGCCGGCTCGATCGGCCTGGAACGCGGCCGGCCCCAGGTCGTCTGGATGGCGGCGTCGAAAATGGCAAAGCCGCCGGCACGGGCCAGCGCCACGCCGCGCTGGAACGCCTCCTCGGTGACGCCGACCAGATTGTCGTTGGGGGAATAGGCGGACAGCGTCTTGGTCAGCAGCACGGGCAGCTGATATTCGAGCCCGAGCTTGATGTAGATGTCGCAAAATTCCGGCGACAATGCCGCGCCCATATGCGCGTCGAGATGGGTGACGTCGATGCCGGCGCGATAGGCGGTGTCGATCTGGGCGCGAAGCTCGGCCTCGACCGCCTGCGGCACCGCCTTGCGGCGCGTGGTCGCCACATCGGGCCAGAAGAAGCCGAACTCGTCGGTCAGGCCGGCCGCCCGCGACGGTGCGGTCAAGGGCCGCCATTTGTAGTGCTGCTTCTCGCTGTTCAGCGTCAGGTGGACGCCAAGGTCGAGGGCAGGGTTGGCGGCGGCGCTTTCGGCCATTTCGAGGAACCACGGGCACGGCACCATCACCGCGCCGGAACTGCAGACACCCAGCCCGCTCAATTCGAGGAAGGCACTGTTGGCGCCGTGGCACATGCCGACATCGTCCTCGTGGAGTACGATCCGTTTGCTGGAGCCGGCGGCGTTCACGAACGGCCGCCTTTCCGCCGGCACGCCGGTTTCGAGGGTCTTCCAAAGTGTGTCCCGTATTTCATGGAACCAACCGTTTGCCCAACTGGCCGGAATGGAACGCCGAAACCTGCCTTTCCGACAGGGCCACTTTGGCGAATTCGGATGGGTACGATTTGCCTGCCGGCTGAGACACTTAGCTGCCGATTTCCCCAATCACGGTTCAAAACCAGTCATAGGAACCGTCTTCCGGGCGCAGATGGCTTGGTCGAATAGCGGCGGAGTGGTTCTTTCAAACTGTGCCGACAAGCCTACAGCTGTCCACACCATCAAGCGACCACATTATCAAGTGACTTGGAGGCCTGTCATGTACACCGCCGGCGAAGAGGAAATCGAAGCCATTGCCAGGGTGATCCGCTCGGGCGCGCTGTTTCGTTACGGCAAGGACGGCGAATGCGACCGCTTCGAGGCCCGCTATGCGCAGCATCTTGGCGTCGGGCATTTCGCGCTGGCCGCCAGCGGCACCTATGGGCTCGCCGCCGGCCTGATCGGCCTCGGCATCGGCCCGGGGGACGAAGTGCTGGTGCCGGCGCACACCTATATGGCGACCGCGACCGCGGTGCTTTCGGTCGGGGCCATTCCAGTCATCGTCGACATCGACGAGAGCCTGACCATCGATCCCATCGCCCTGCGCGATGCCATCGGGCCGCGCACCAGGGCGGTCATCCCGGTGCATATGTGGGGCGCGGCCTGCAACATGAATGCGATCATGGACATTGCTGCCAAGCGCGGCTTGCTGGTGCTGGAGGATGTCTGCCAAGGCATCGGCGGCGGCTATGAGGGCCGCAAGCTCGGCTCGATCGGCCATGCCGGCGCTTATTCCTTCAACTACTTCAAGAACATGACCTCGGGCGAGGGCGGCGGCATCGCCACCAGCGATCCGAAAGTGGCGGAGCGGGCGCGCTGCGCCATCGACCCTTGCCATTTCTACTGGCAGGGCAGAAGCGACAGCATCAAACCCTTCGCCGGCATCGGCGCGCGTGCTTCCGAACTGATGGGGGCGATGCTCAACGTCCAACTCGACCGGCTGGACGGCATCATCGAGGCGATGCGGGCCGAGAAGAAGACGGTGCTGGCCGGTACCCGCCATCTCGGAAATCTTGGGCTGACGCCGTCGCCGATGAACAGCGCGGACGACGATTGCGCCGCACAGGTGATGTACCTGCTGCCGAGCGAGCAGGCGGCGCAGACTTTTTCGAAGACCATTCCGAGCGTCGTTGCCGGCAAGACCGGCCGTCACAATTTCACCCAGTGGGACCAGGTGCTGATGCATGAAGGCGCGCATCATCCGGCGCTCAATCCTTACGCACTGCCCGAGAACCAGGGCCTGCGGCTGGATTATTCCGACGACCTCGGCAAGCGCTCTCTCGACATCCTCAACCGCACCGTGATGGTCGCCATGAACCCGGCGCACAGCGATACCGACATTCAGGACATGATCCACAACATCGACGCGGCGGCGCGGGTGGCGCTGGAGAATGCTTCGCTCGATGATATCGAATTGCGCAAGGCGGCACCGGTTGATCTGCAGAAGTTCGACAGTGTGAACTAGACCAGATCCGGCGCGGTTTGCTACCCTGCGGCCGAGTTCCTTGTCCGGCGGCCGGGCGAGGATTCCGGCCGGCATTACCGGTCGTCAAAAATCCGCAGGCCCGTGTCGGATAGGCCGGGCTCCGCTCGTCCTAGGGGCATCGATCACCAACAGGGAGGATTAACGATATGCCCGGCACCGTACGGCTGCACCGCGTTCTGACAACCAGCCCGGAGAAAGTCTACCGCATTCCTCGAAGCGGATGCACTTGCGAAATGGCTTCCGCCAAACGGCTTCACCTGCACGGTTCATCACTTCGAGGCGAAAGTCGGCGGTACGTTCAAAATGTCCTTCCGCAACTTCACCACCGGCGACAGCCACTCGTTCGGCGGCGAATATGTCGAGCTCGTGCCCAATGAGCAACTGCGTTACACCGACCGGTTCGACGACCCCAACCTGGCCGGCGAGATCGAGGTGACCGTGACATTGAAGAAAGTGTCGGTCGGCACCGAAGTGAATATCACGCAGGCAGGTATTCCAGACGCCATCCCGGTTGAGGCCTGCTATCTCGGCTGGCAGGAGTCGCTGCGAAATCTGGCGAAGCTCGTTGAACCCGAGATCAACCAGTAAGATAAAGCGCTGCCCTGGCGGGTTGGCGTCGCTAACCGGAAACCCAGGGATGACGCCGTTCTTCCCACCCAACATGCGCCGGGGCCGGAAAGGCGGGATCGGCGAAGCAGCCAACGGCGACGGCGATCCATTCAGGCTTTCGCTCGGGCTCCCAGAAGACGCTTGAGCCGCAGCCCGGGCAGAAATGGAAAGTGACGTGGTGGCCGCTCCGAGCTGACCGCCGGTACGTTCTGGCGTCGCCTTCGGCTTCTACCTTGTCGCGCGCAAAGAAGGCGGCGACGCCGTATGTACTGCCGGTCCGTTTCTGGCAGTCGAGGCAGTGGCACTGTGCGACCAGTTGCGGCTCTCCGTTACAGGAGATACTCAGTTGCCCACAGGCACAGGATGCGGTTCTCATGGCAATCCTCATGGTTCAGATCAATGCGTTGCCCGCCAATACCGGCGGTGGGCATGCTTCTGGTTTTTCGGGGAGGTTCGGCCTTGGGAAGCGCGCTTTGCGCGAACGCCGAAAAACAAGGACCGACGTCCCATATTCCTAATCACTGCGGACGACCGATTCAACCCCGCGGTGAACGAGATGGACAGCCGGCTCTAGCTTCTATCCAATCTTAGGAACGCGGCGCGCAACGCCAGAACGGCGCGCAAGATCTGGCGTTCGTCCATCGCCGCATAGCCGAGCAGCAGCCCGTGCTCGGGTTCAGTGGAATGATAGTTGATCGAGATGCCCTGGACGTCGAGCCCCTCCTTGACGGCTGCGGCGACCACGTCGCTGTCCTTATAGGGCCTGACGAAGCTCGCCAGCAGCTGCATGCCGGAATCGTTTTCCGTGACCGTCAGCCATTCGGCCAGATGCTCCTGGCACAGCTTGACGAAGTTCGCCTGCCGGCGCGCGTAGAGCCGGCGCATGCGTTTGAGGTGTGTGGCAAAATAGCCCTGGGTGATGAAGTCGTTGACCGTTGCCTGCAGGATCAGCGGCGCGAACTGACCGGTGATGCTCACCGCCCGGTCGAAGGGCACCGACAATTCGCGCGGCACGATCAGATAACCGATGCGCAGCGCCGGGATCAGCGTCTTGCCGAAGCTGCCGATATAGACGACGCGGTCGGCATGATCGAGCCCGCGCAGCGCCGGCACCGGCCGGCCGCGGAACCGGTATTCGCCATCATAGTCATCCTCGACGATCCAGGCGCCGTTGCGTTCGGCGATGTCGAGCAGCTGCAACCGCTCCTCGATGCGCATGATGGTGCCGAACGGCCATTGGCAGGATGGCGTCACATAGATCAGCCGCGGCGGCGGCAGCTCCGGATCGGCAAGATGCCAGCCGCGCCGGTCGACCTTCAACGGTGCCAGCTTGGCGCCGCTGGCGAGAAAGGCGCTTTTGGCGCCGAGATAGCCGGGCTCCTCCATCCAGACATGGTCGCCTTCGTCCATCAGCACGCGCGAGACCAGATCGAGCGCTGCCTGCGCACCGGTGACGATGATCACCTGGTCGGCGGTGCAGCTGATGCCGCGCGACAGGCCGATGGTCGAGGCAATGGCCTGACGCAGGCCGGGATGGCCGGCAAAGGAGAGATAACCAAGCAGGCTCTCGTCGCGGCTGCGTGCATTGCGCACCAGAAGGCTTGACCAGATGGTGAACGGAAACGATGCCGTTTCAGGCACGCCCGGATGGAAATTGATGACGCCGGCATTACGCGGCGGTTGCGGGCCGTTGACGATGGTCTGACCGCGCCGCGACAGCTTTTGCGGCGCTGCCAGTCCGGCGCGCAGGGATGCCAAGGGGCGGTTCTGCTGGATCGGCGCCACCCAGGTGCCCGATCCGGCACGCGCCTCGATAAAACCTTCGGCAAGGAGCTGGTCATAGGCGGCGATGACCGTGTTGCGCCCGACCTTCAGATCTTCGGCCAGCGAGCGCGTCGACGGCAGCAGCGTGTTCTGCGGGATCTGGCCGTCAAGGATGAAGCGTCGCAAGGCGCCGTAGATCTGACGATGCATCGGTTCTTCCGAAGCACGGTCGACCGACATGATGTCGAGGGAAAGGCGCATGTGGTCGGCCACGGCACTATCCCCCGACGGACCGGGCGGCGCGGGCGATCTTTTCCTCGTTGAGCCGGCAGACAGTGTCGAGCACCAGTCGCCTGGTTTCGGGGCGGATCTCGCGGCTGTTCTTCAGCGCGCGATGCACGGTGGCGGCGCCAAGTTCCGCCTTCTCGGCAATCTCCCGGATGGTGCAAAGCCGTTCCATGCCAAGCGCAGCTTCGAAAGCCATGTCGCTCCTCCTCGGTTGCATCAAGGCACGGCTTCCGGCCGGCCTCAAGCTTGAAAGTCGGGGTTTTAATCCAGAGCCGGGATTCTGCGATCCGCGCCGCGCAGGGAGCAAGGCGGCGCGGATCGCCGGGCGCTTTCGCGTCGCTAACCCCATCGAGGCGCGCGCCCATTATGTTCCTCCGGCTCGCAATGCGGGCCGGTCAGCCTGCCTTCCGAGTCGCCACTTCGAAGCCGGCCTCGCGGGCGGTGGCGAGCAGCGAGAAATAGCCTTTGCTGGCATAGGTCAGCGGATGCGCCTTGGCCGGATCCTGCTCGGCTTCGACAACGAGCCAGCCTTCATAGCCGCGCGCAGCGAGGGGTTTCAGCAATGACAGGAAATCGACCGAGCCGTCGCCGGGCACGGTAAAAATGCCGTCCATTACCGCCGCCATGAAGCTCATGTCCTCGCGGCGTGCCCGTTCCAGCACCGCCCTGCGAACGTCCTTGCAATGGAAATGCACGATACGGTCGAGATGCCGTTGCAGCAGCGATTGCGGGTCGCCGCCCGAAAACAGGCAGTGGCCGGTATCGAACAAAAGGCCGACGCTTCGGCCCGTCGCCGCCATCAGCCTGTCGACTTCATCGTCCGTCTCGACGATGGTGCCCATGTGGTGGTGGAAGGCCATGCCGACCCCGAATGCAGCCATGCGGTCGGCGAGGGCGGTCAGTTTCTTGCCATAGGACGGCCAGTCCCTGTCGGCGAGGCGCGGACGCTCGGAGATCGGTGCGAAAATGCCGTCATGGCGACCGCGCGAGGTGTCGGCGTAGACGACGATCCTGGCGCCAAGGTCGCGCAACAGCTGAAGATGTGGGGTGATCGCCGCGAATTCCTCGTCGACCGTGCGGTCGAGAATGCGGCCATCATACCAGCCGGAAACGAGTTCCAGGCCATAGGAAGACAGGAGCGGCCCAAGCACTTCAGCCTGGCGCGGAAATTTGCCGCCGAGTTCGGTGCCGCGGTAGCCGGCCAGCGCCGTTTCCGACAGGCAAGTCTCCAAGGACGTATCCCCGCCAAGCGCCGGAACGTCGTCATTGCTCCAGGTGATGGGATTGATGCCGATCTTGACCGTCATGACGCCAGGCTTTTGCGGGCTTGGGAAGACAAGCCGAGCCTGCAGACTGGCGACAAAGAGGCCCTGTCACTAGGTCCAGTTCAGCCGAATTTGGCAGAACCAATTAATGGTGACCGATTCTAGTCTTCCTTTGGGCGGCCAAAAAGGACGCGCAGTTCATCCTTTGCGTCCTCCAGCACTTCCTTCTGCGCCGCCGGCAGGTTCTTGCCGGCGCGGTTGATGTAGAAATTCAGCATCGACATGGCGGATTGAAACGGCCCTGCCTTGCGTCGGTCGCTGTGCTCGGCCGATCGCTTCAACGAGGCGGCGATTTTCCTTGGATCGTGGGATTCGAAGATATGTTCCTCGAGGTCCAGCGCGTCACTGTGCTCGGTGACGTCGGCGGACCATTTCCGTTGCGCGGTCATGGCAAACTCCTTCCACTAGGTCGTTGCCGGAAAACGCCTTATGGCGCACCCCTGTTCCACTTCGGCCCGAATCCCTGGAGCCACGGATTTGCCTGTCGTGGCGCTGCTCGGCGATGCGAATGCGCCGATAGTGGTCAGAACCGCCGATTCAAGAACTGCGGACAGGAAAAGCTCTTGACCCCAATCGTCTCAAGCCAGGCAGAAAGTTCCGGCATCGACAGTGCCTATGCCTGGATACGGCTGGGCATCTCGATGCTGCTGGCAACGATCGGCGGGGTCGGCATGTGGGCGGTGGTGGTGGTGCTGCCTGCCGTGCAGGCAGAATTCGGCGTCGATCGCGCCGCTGCCTCGATGCCCTACACCGCGACCATGGTCGGCTTTGCCGCCGGCAATGTGCTGTTCGGCCGCGCCATCGACCGCATGGGGTATTGGATCCCGGCGCTGATTGCCGCGATTACACTTGGCGCCGGCTTCCTGCTGGCGTCGTTGACCAGTTCGATCCTGCAGTTCACCCTCGTCCAGGGCCTGTTGATCGGCGTCGGCTCGTCGGCGATCTTCGGCCCTTTGATCGCCGATATCTCGCATTGGTTTAACCGTCGCCGCGGCGTCGCGGTGACGGCTGCCGCGTCCGGCAACTATCTCGCCGGAGCGATCTGGCCGACGGCGATGCCCTATGTCATGCAGACCGAAGGCTGGCGCTTCACCTATGCCGCGATCGGCGTCGTCTGCCTGGTCACCATGGTGCCCTTGATCCTGCTGCTCCGGCGCGGCGCACCGCCCCAGGCGGCTCCGGGATCGCCGGGCAGCCGCGTGGTCCAGCCGATCTCCCTGTCGCCGGCGGCCTTGCAGGCGCTGCTCATCGTGGCCGGGCTCGGCTGCTGCGTGGCGATGTCGATGCCGCAAGTCCATATCGTCGCCTATTGCATGGATCTCGGCTACGGCGTGGCGCATGGCGCCGATATGCTGTCGATCATGCTGGCGGCGGGCGTCGTCAGCCGGCTTGGCTCGGGTTTCCTTGCCGATCGCATCGGCGGCGTGAAAACCCTGCTGATCGGCTCGGTGCTGCAATGCCTGTCGCTGTTGTTCTATATCCCGTTCGACGGGCTTGCCTCGCTTTATGTCGTCTCGCTGGTCTTCGGCCTGTCGCAAGGCGGCATCGTGCCCTGTTATGCGATCATCGTGCGCGAATATATGCCAGCCAAGGAGGCTGGCCAGCGCGTCGGCATCGTCATGATGGCGACCATTTTCGGCATGGCGATCGGCGGCTGGATGTCGGGCTGGATCTACGATCTGACCGGTTCTTATGCCGCCGCGTTCCTCAACGGCATTGCCTGGAACCTGCTGAATATTTTGGCCATGCTGCTGCTGCTGTGGAAGGCCCGGCGCAGCGCTGCTGTGGCGGCCTGAAGCACAGCGGTACGGATACAGTCTCTCCGGCCGTCGCTTGACAACAGCCGAAGGCTGCGCGACGCCAGACAAGGTGTGGCAACGGGCCAGTTTGGCATGGCAGCAGTTTCAAAAACGCTGAACATCGTTTCACGGTCGCGTGTGGGCGGTTGCCCGGCGTCCGGACGAGTACGGTGATCAAGCCGCGCTCGCGCCGCGGCGGCGGCCGCCCGACCATCGCCGATGTCGCCCGCAAGGCCGGCGTCGGCGCCATTACCGTATCGCGCGCCCTGCGTGAGCCGGGGCGTGTCTCGGAAGATCTGCGCCGCCAGATCGAGTCGGCCGTGAACGAGCTCGGCTATGTGCCCGACCCGAATGCGCGGGCGCTGGCTTCGGCGCGCGCCGAGGTCTTTGGCGTTCTGGTGCCGTCGCTTACCAACAACGTCTTTGCCGAAGTGGTGCGCGGCATCTACGACAGCCTGTCGGACGGCCCTTTCCGGATTCAGCTCGGCAACACCCACTATTCCGGCCTCGAGGAAGAGCGGCTGCTGCAGGTGTTTGGCCCGCAACGCCCAGCGGCGCTGATCGTGGCCGGCATCGACCAGACGCCGGCGTCGCGAAAACTGCTGGAAACGGCAGGCTGTCCGGTGGTGCAGGTGATGGAGACCGGGCCCGATCCGGTCGACATGATGGTCGGCTTCTCGCATTTCGAGGGCGGCAAGGCGGCTGCGGAACATCTGATCGAGGCAGGCTATCGCCGGATCGGCTTCATCGGTGCGCGCATGGATCCGCGTTCGCAGCGGCGGCTTGCCGGCTATCGCGCGGCGATGGAGGCGGCCGGCCTGTTCGATCCGAGGCTCACCACCACGACGCCGGTGCCCTCCAGCGTCACCCTCGGCCGCGAATTGTTCCGCGACGCGCTGGCCAAGGTGCCGAGCCTCGATGGGGTGTTCTGTAACAATGACGATATCGCCCTTGGCGTGCTGTTCGAATGCCACCGCGCTTCGATCGCCGTGCCGAAGACGATCGGTATCGTTGGCTTCAACGATCTCGACATGATGGAGGTGGCCTTTCCGTCGGTCACCAGCGTTCGGACCTACCGCTACGAGATCGGCCGGCGGGCGGTCGCCATGGCGCTTGCGGCGATCGAAGGCAACAGGCCAGAGCAGCGGGTCGTCGACCTTGGCTTCGAACTCAAGCGACGTGAGAGCACGGCGCGCTGAAGCGAGCTTCGACGCAATGGCGCTTTACACTACGTCATGGTAGCGCTACCAGTTATCGCCGGGCGATACTTCGCCCCGACGATGGGAGGCTGTTTATTATACATAAGCGACAGCTCATGCTTGTTTATTATGTATAATATGATAGTTTTTGTGGGACTAGCCGGGCAGCAAAGGAGGGGATCGGGTCGGCATTCGGCCACCTGAACGCGCGACGGGTACGGCGGGAGGTGCCGGGCCGGAAACGCGCAAATTCATCGGCGTAACAACAAACAAAACTGCAACTGGGAGGAATATCGATGATCAAGTCACTCGTTGGCGGTATCGTTGCCGCCACTGCTTTCGTCATGCTGAGCTCGTCGGCGATCGCCGATCCTGAAATCGTCAAGGGGCCATCGGCCGAGCCTGACTGCTTCGCGCCCTGGTCGGCCGATACGCAGTTCTTCAAGTTCCCCAAGAAAGACGGCCCGTACCGCATCGCTCTGGCCAACGGCTATATCGCCAACACTTGGCGCATCCAGATGGTGCAGACGGCAAAGGCCTATGCAGCGCAGCCGGACGTCGCGGCCAAGCTCAAGGAATTCAAGGTGGTCTCGACCGGCGAAGACGTGCCGGCCCAGATTTCGGCGATCAACAATTTCATCGATTCCGGCTATGACGCGATTGTCGTCAACGCCCAGAACCCGACCGCATTCGGTCCTGTCATCAAGCGGGCCAAGGAAGCCGGCGTGGTGCTGGTCGCCTTCGACAACATCCTCGACACCAAGGATGCCATCAACGTCAATGTCGACCAGAAAGGCCTTGGCGAATTGTGGGCCAACTGGCTGGTCAAGCACGTGCCGAACGGCGGCAAGGTGCTGGAAGTGCGCGGCGTCGCCGGCACGTCCGTCGACACCGATCGCCATAACGGCATCCACGAGGTTCTCGACGCTTCCGGCAAGAAATGGGATGTCACCGAGGTCGTCGGCAAGTGGGATGACGGCGTTGCGCAAAAGGCTACGGCCGATGCCATTGCCACCAACGGCCCCTTCGACGGCATTACCGGACAGGGCGGCGATACCGGCATCGTGCAGGCGATGATCGATGCCAAGCATCCGTTCGTGCCGTTCGGCGGCGAGACGGAGAACGGCTTCCGCAAATTCTGCGCCAAGTTCGCCGCTGACGGCCTGAAATGCTCGTCGGCCGGCACCGGCCCGGCTCAGGTCGCGGTTGCCATCAAGACGGCGATTGCAGCACTTGAAGGCCAGGTCGTGCCGCAAGCGGTCAAGCTGCCGCTGGCGATCGTCGAGGATCCGAACTTCAAGGCAGGCCAGGATTTCTTCCCCGATCAGTCCGACAATTTCTTCGTCGGCAATTCCTTCCCGACCTGCGGCATCAATTTCACGGCGCAGGAAATCATGGGCCAGAGCAAGGAAAACCAGTAAACTCCGACAGCCCGACGCCGCGGGAATCCCGCGGCGTCGGCGCTCGACATCCTGATTGCCAAGCGCCTGGGGAGGGCCGATGGACGGTGCGGTTCCGCTCTTCCGCATGGAAGGCATATCCAAGCGCTATGGCGGCGTGCGGGCGCTGGAGAAGGCCGAACTGTCGGTCACTCCAGGCAGCATCCACGCCATTCTCGGCGAGAACGGCGCCGGCAAATCGACGCTGATCAAGGTTATGGCGGGGGTCGTTGCGCCCGACGAGGGCCGCATGATGCTGGACGGAAGCGAAGTTACCTTCGCTTCGCCGGCCGCTGCCAATCAGGCCGGCATCGTCTGCATCTTCCAGGAACTGTCGCTCGTCCCCGAACTCAGCGTTGCCGACAACATCGTCATTTCCGATCCGCCGAAGCGTTTCGGCATGATCGACCGCAAGGCGCAGCGCCGCATCGCCGAAGAAGCCCTTGCTCGCGCCGGCGCTTCCGATATCCATCCGCTGGCGCTGGTCAAGGATCTTCCCCTTTCAAGAAGGCAGATGGTCGAGATCGCCAAGGCACTGGCGCGCAAGCCACGCATCCTGATCCTCGACGAGGCGACCTCGGCGCTGACTGCGGCTGACGTCGCCAGAGTTTTCGCCGTGTTGAAGCGGCTGCGTTCGGAAGGGCTGGCGCTGCTCTATATATCGCACCGCATGAACGAGATCGCCGAGCTGGCCGACCAGTGCACGGTGTTCCGCAATGGCCGCAATGTCGCCAGCTACGCGGCCGGCACCAAGAGCGACAATGAAGTCGTCGAACTGATGATCGGGCGCGAATACAGCCACATCTTTCCGCCCAAGCCCGCGCGGGCGGCTGCTGCGGCCACGCCGGTTCTGGAGGCACGCAGCCTGTCATGGACGGATCGGCTGCACGATGTCTCGCTGTCGGTCGGGGCGGGCGAGGTGGTCGGGCTTGGCGGCCTCGACGGCCAGGGCCAGCGCGAATTGCTGCTCGCCTTCTTCGGTGTGCTGCGCGGCCTGTCAGGCCAGATACTGATCGACGGCAAGCCAGTTGCGATCGCCAGCCCGGCCGCCGCGCGCGATGACCGGATCGGCATGGCGCTGATCCCGGAGGACCGCAAGACCGAAGGGCTGATGCTGCCGATGACGGTGCGTGAAAACCTCTCATTCGCTGCCCTTGACCGGCTGTCCAGGGCCGGCATCATCGATCGCGCCGCCGAGCAGCGGCTGATCGACGACATGGTCGGTCTCCTGGCGATCAAGACCGCCGGCCTCGACATTCCGGTCGGCGCGCTATCCGGTGGCAACCAGCAGAAGGTCGTCATCGCCAAATGGCTGATGCGGCAGCCGCGCATCATCCTGCTTAACGACCCGACGCGCGGCATCGACGTCGGCACCAAGCAGGAGCTTTACCAGTTGATGCGCAAGCTTGCCGACCAGGGTGCGGCGATCCTCTTCTATTCGACCGACTATGACGAGCTGATCGGCTGCTGCGACCGCGTGCTGGTGCTCTATGACGGCGCCGTCAAGCGCGAACTGGTCGGCGCCGAAATCACCGAGCGGGCGCTGATCGCCAGCGCGCTCAACATTCACGAAGAGATGCCAAGGCAAGGAGCGGACGCGTGAAGGATTGGCGCTACTGGCTTGCCGAACAGCGCGGAACGCTGCTGGCGTTCGGCATCTTCGTCGTCATGTTCGTCATCTACACCTCGAACCATCCGGCGGGCTTCACCGCCAATGTCGTACAGACGGCCTCGAACAAGGGTGTGCTGCTCGCCTTCGTCGCCATGGCGCAGACGCTGGTGGTGATCACCGCCGGCATCGATCTCTCGGTCGGCATGATCTTCACGCTGACCAACTGCCTGGCGTCGTGGCTGGTCGTCGGCACCGGCATCGAGACCGCCTTCGGCGTCATCGCCGTGCTCGGCACCGGGCTGCTGTGCGGGGCAATCAACGGCGCCATCGTCATCTATGGACGCCTGCAGCCGATCGTCGCCACCATTGCCACCGGCGCGGTCTATTTCGGCATCGCGCTGCTGCTTCGGCCGTTTCCGGGCGGCTCGGTCAATGAAGGGCTCGCCGATGCGCTGACCGGACGCCTGTTTGGTTTTGTGCCGGCGAGTCTGGTGACGCTGCTGGCGGTCGTGCTCGTGGTCTGGGTGCCGTTCAGCCGGTCGGTGCTAGGCCGCGCCGCTTATGCAGCCGGCTCCTCGGAGATGGCGGCCTACATGTCCGGCGTGCCGATCCGGCGTGGAAAGTTCGCCGCCTATGCGCTTGCCGGTCTGCTTGCCGCGATCGGCGGGCTGTTCCTGACGTTCTTCACCTATACCGGTGATGCGGCCTATGCCAGCGGCAACGCCTATACGCTGTTTTCGATCGCCGCGGTCGTGCTTGGCGGCGTGTCGCTGTTCGGCGGCAAGGGCAGCGCCATCGGCGCGATCTTCGGCGCGCTTGCCTTCCGCACCATCGGCGACCTGCTGTTCGTCTTCGATTTCGATCCGCTCTGGCAGCCCCTGTTCCAGGGCGTCATTCTGCTGATCGCGGTCAGCCTCGGCGCGTTCGCCCTGTTTCGGGTCCGCAACCGGCTGGAGTGGTTCCTGTGAGCGAAACGACTGTGAGTGGTCTCGCCGGCCGCATGCCGAAATTCCTCCGCCGCGCCGACCCGGCGGTGCTGACGGCGTTCGCCTGCATCGTGCTGCTGCTGTTCCTCGGCAGCCTCTATTCGCGCAGCTTCCTGTCGCCTGAATACCTTTTGCAGCAGCTCAAGGTGGCGTCGTTTCTCGGCGTCATCGCGACCGGCATGATGCTGGTCATCCTGCTCGGCCAGATCGACCTGTCGGTGCCCTGGTCGGTGGCGGCCGGCGCCATGATGGCCTGCGCCGCGGCCGCATACGGTACCGTCGGCGTGGCGCTTGCCATTCCGTTCGGCATCTTCTGCGGTGTTCTGATCGGCATCGTCAACGGCATCGGCGTCGCCTATCTGCGCATTCCCTCGATGATCATCACGCTTGCCACCAACGCCGTCGCGCAGGGGCTGATGGTGGTCTACACGGGCGGTTTCTCGCCGCAGGATTCGGCGACCGGTGCGATGCGCTATCTGGCGACCGGCTTTGCCGTTCCTGCCGTGCCCAACGCCGTCCTCATCTGGGCGCTGATCGGCGCCGCAATGGTGTTCGTGCTGACCCGCACCGGCTTCGGCCGCACCGTCTACGGCATCGGCAATCGCGAGCGTGCCGCCTATCTTTCCGGCATCGATACAAGGCGCGTGGTGATGATCGCCTTTGCGGTTTCGGGCGGGCTCTCGGCCTTCGGTGGCGTGCTTTTGGCCGGCTATGCCTCCAAGGCGGCGCAGTCGATGGGCGATGCCTATCTGCTGCCGTCGATCGCCGCGGTGGTGCTCGGCGGCACCTCGATCCTCGGCGGGCGCGGCTCCTATCTCGGCACCGTCGCCGGGGTAATCCTGATCACCCTCTTGCAGTCCATTCTCTCTGTCATGCAGATGCCGGAGGCGGGACGGCAGATCATCTACGGCGTCGTCATCGTAGCCATGCTGCTGCTCTATGGCCGCGCGCCGGCAAGCCGCTGACCTGCATGACCGGTAAAGACGTGGCATATAAGCCGGCGAGCACTGTTCGAACGACACCCGCCATCGTGGTGATGGGCGTCGCCGGCTGCGGCAAGTCGGTCGTCGGCGAAGCGCTTGCAGCGGCATTGGGCGCCGTCTTTATCGAAGGCGACAGGCTGCATCCGCCCGAAAACGTCGCGCGCATGGCGAGCGGGCAGCCGCTTACCGACGCGCTGCGCGAGGGCTGGCTCGACGCGATCGGCCAGCGGATGGCCGCGTCGGTCGCAAGCGGGCAAGGTGTGGTCGCCGCCTGCTCGGCGCTGAAGCGCAGCTACCGCGATCGCCTGCGCGGCTTTTGCCCGGATATCGTTTTCGTTTACCTGGAGATCGACCCGGCAACAGCAAAACAGCGCGTCGGCAATCGCAAGGGTCATTTCATGCCGGCAAGCCTGGTCGACAGCCAGTTCGCCACGCTCGAGGCGCCAGCGGCGGACGAGGCGGCGATAACCTTGGATGGCACGCGTCCGGTCGCCGACACCGTTGCGACTGCCTTGAGCCTGCTCGCGCGCTAGATTTGCGACGTCAGTTCGACTGGGAAATCGTCATTGTCGGCGTCGCGCATGGCCGCGAGGCTGCGGTTGTCCAGCACCTCGGCGATCGCCTGCCGGACCTCCAGCATCATGTGCCGAACCTGGCAGGTCGCCTCGTCGCAATCCTCGCAGCGCTGGTATTGCGTGCGGCTGGCGCAGGGGATCGGCGCCAGCGGCCCGTCGAGGACACGCACGACATGGCCGATCTTGATCTCGGAAGCCGGCCGGGCAAGGCGGTAACCGCCTTCCTTGCCCTTGCGGCTCTGGACGAAGCCGGCGTTACGCAACTCGCCCAGGATGGCATCCAGGAATTTCTTGGGGATGTTATTGGCGACCGCAATGTCGTTGACGAATGCGAGCTGGCCGACCGGCAGGCCCGACAGATGCACGAGGGCCTTGAGGCCGTATTTGCCTTTTTTGGTAAGCATGCCCCGAGTCAACCCATGAAGCCCCAACCACCCGCGTCTGGCGGCTGTTTGTGTGCAAATCATAACGGTTTGATCACGCGAAGCCGTTCGCGAAAACAAGCCGTCCGTTCTCACGGTAGGCACAAACGCGTTGATTCTTTGTAACGTTTTGGACGGAATGCGCCCGGAAAGTGCCAGAAATCACCTTTCGCGGCGCGAAAGCAAAGAAGCCGGCAAAGCCGGCTTCTGTCAAAGTTGGAAGATCGCCTCAGCGGCTACCATAAGTCTGGTCGAGCAGACCGCCCGCTGCAAAGTGCTCGGCCTGGACCTTGGCCCAGCCGCCGAAGACGTCCTCCACCGTCAGCAGGCGGACATCGGGAAACTCAGCCTTATATTTGGCGGCGACCGCCGCGTCCCGGGCCCGCAGGCCGTTGCGGGCGGCGATGTCCTGGCCCTCCGGCGTATAGAGGAAGTCGAGATAGGTCTTGGCGAGATCGCGCGTGCCATGCTCGTCTGCAACGGTGTCGACGATCGCCACCGGAAATTCCGCCAACAGGCTGACCGAAGGCGTTACCTGCTCGAACTTGTCCTCGCCATACTCCTTGCGGACGCCGCGCGTTTCCGACTCGAAGGTGATGAGTACGTCGCCGATTTCGCGCTGCACGAAAGTGGTGGTCGCGGCGCGCCCGCCGCTGTCGAACACCGGCACGTTGTTGAACAGCTTGGTGACGAACTCCTTCACCTTGGCGTCGTCGTCCTTGAAGGCTTCCTTGGCGTAGGCGGTGGCCGCAAGATAGGTGTAGCGCGCATTGCCCGAGGTTTTCGGATTGGGGAAGATCACCTGCACGTCGTCGCGCACGAGATCGCTCCAATCCTTGATGTGCTTCGGATTGCCGGCGCGCACCAGGAAGGACGGCAGCGAATAGAAAGGCGAGGCGTTGTCCGGAAAGTCCTTCTGCCAGTCGGCGGAGATGAGGCCCTTTTTGACCAGGAAGTCGATGTCGATGACCTGGTTGAACGTGACCACGTCGGCGCCGAGGCCTTCGGCGATGGCGCGTGCTTGTGCCGAGGTTCCGGCATGCGACTGATCGATGGTGACGCCGGGGTGGCCGGCGACGAACGCCTTGTTGACCTGCGCAAACAGTTCGCGGCCGACATCATAGGAAGCATTGAGCAATCTGTCGGCCGACCAGGCTTGGGAGGATGCGAGGAACAAGCCGGCCAACGTGGCGACGCCAAGCAAAAATCGCTTCATCAAAACAGGCTCCAATGCCATGAGCTTAATGCCGGACCATAGCGGCAAGGCATCGTGCGCGACGAGGCACGCAGAGCGGCCGCTCCACGTTGTCGATAGAAGAAATATTCCCGCTGTGGGCGATTTCTAGTCTTTTCTTTCAAGCAGAGTCTCAGGACAGCTTGGCAGCGGCGCCGATGCCGTCGGCGTGCACGATGGTTCCCGGCCGGCCAACGCGGTGCAAGGCGATTGCATCGCCGCCCTGTCTGGCATATACAAATAGTATATACAAGGAGCTGTTGTCATGTCTCAACACCGCCATTCAACAACCCCGCCGAAGGAGGCGAAGCTGTTTCGTAACAATCGCAGCCAGGCGGTGCGCATTCCTGTCGAGTTCGAACTTCCCGGCGAAAAGGTCTTGATCAGCCGTGAAGGCGACCGCCTGATCATCGAGCCGGTCCGCAAACCTGGCCTCACCGCACTGCTCGCGCAATGGGCGAAAGAGCCGCCGCCCGATGCCGAGGAAGACTTTCCCGAAGTCGAGGATATGCCTGTCAAATCCGAGGAATTTTTTTGATGCGGTTCATGCTGGACACGAACATTGTCAGCGACATGATCCGAAATCCGGCCGGGAAAGCCGCAAGCGCTGTCCTGCGCGTGGGAGACGCCGCCGTGTGTACCAGCATCGTGGTCGCGTCGGAACTGCGATATGGCTGCGTCAAGAAAAGATCAGCCAAGTTGCACAAGAAGGTCGAGGAATTGCTGGCTGAGATTCCCGTCTTGCCGCTCGATGTGCCGATGGATGCCGAGTACGGCGCGATTCGCGCAGAACTGGAAGGCAGGGGCCAGACCATCGGCCAAAATGACCTTTTTATTGCTGCCCACGCCCGTGCGCTTGGAACTACCCTGGTGACCGCCAACACCGGGGAGTTCAACCGGATCAAAGGCCTGAAGGTCGAGAACTGGCTGGTGTAGCGCCTGATAGAGGATCAAGCGGCCGGAAAAAGCTTCCAGCGCCGCGGCCGAAAAGCCACTCGACTTTTCTGCGCCGCCGGATGGTCGATGGGCAATTCGATCTCGACCCGCTGGCGTTCGCCGCCGATTTCGAGCTCGACCCGCCTGGTGCCGGCGACGCGGCGGCTGGCGGCGACCGTGCCGGCGATGCAGCCGTTGCATTCTTCCACCAGATCGACGTCGTGCGGGCGAAAGAACAGCGTCGCTTCGCCTTGCGGTGCGTGCGGCGCGGAAAGCCCGATCGGCCGGTCGGCGATCCAGACCTGGCCGTCCTCGACCTTGACCGGGATCGAGCTCGATTCGCCGATAAAGCCATAAACGAACGGCGAGTTCGGGGTGTCGTAGATCTCGTCGGCGGTGCCGACCTGCTCGATGCGGCCCTGGCTCATCACCACGACGCGGTCGGCAAGCTCCAGCGCCTCTTCCTGGTCATGGGTGACGAAGACCGTGGTGTGGCCGGTGGCGTCGTGGATGTCGCGCAGCCAGCGGCGCAGTTCGCGGCGCACCTGCGCATCGAGCGCGCCGAACGGCTCGTCGAGCAAAAGCACGGCCGGTTCGATCGCCATGG
>NZ_JAMYPX010000038.1:0-36323 GCF_040320585.1 Mesorhizobium sp. M0663 | reverse complement strand
CTCCCAGACCTTGACCCGCATCGCTCAAGGCTGGCCGGCATCCGAGATCGAAATGCTCATGCCTTGGAACTTTAGGCCTGACGTTATCGGCTGACCGCTTACGATAAGGTGAGAGGTGACGAACGAAACGTCCTACTGACACTCCACATCGCGCCGGATTCTGATTCAGGGCTCACCATGAGCCGATATGGTCTGACAGACCTTGAATGGTGATCGAGCCGCTGCTACCCAACAAGCCAAGAGGTGTGCCGTGTGTTGATGATCGCCGCGTGCTGAACGGTATCTTCTGGGTGCTGCGCTCCGGTGCGCCATGGCGCGACCTGCCTCAGCGCTATTGCCCGCGCACCACCTGTTGCAACCGCTTCGTCCGATCGCGAAAAGCAGGTGTGTGGCTGCGCAGTAATGAGTCTACGGCCTAATAACCTAAGCTAAGGTTTGCGGAGCCTCACGCCGGCGCCGCCGCCGTTCTCCGGGATGAACTCGACGCCGGCGGCCTGGAGGGCGATGCGCAACGCAGCAACGATTCGCTCTTGCGCTCGCGACTCCCGACCCTCAGTTTGAGCAAACGTAGGTGTGTTCAAACTCCGGGCGCCAAATCTCGACGCTGGTTTTTATCTCGCAGGTCCGGCCAGTTTGAGCGAGGTACTGCAGGGCGAAGGCTTGGTGCGCAGCAACCACCGGATCGAGCTTCACGAGCCCGACTGTTGCGCCACTGATGATCGCCGGAGCGGCAATAGTGCCTGGCGACGGTGTCGTCATGATCTTGCCAAGGTCCGGACGATCGAAGACCCAGAATGAACCGCCAGCGGTCTGGACGACGTGCTTGCGCGCGACAGAAGCGCTGTATGTTTTCAGCAAGTACCCGCTGTTCTGGCAACCGGCAATCACCAGAGCCGCGGCCAAAACCGCGATCATTCTTCCGCCTGCCCATAGCGCTTTCCCCCATCGCCTTTGGATAGAAGTACAGGCTATTTCCCAAGTCGATAGAACGGTTGGGCGTCAGCCGGGACAGGCCCCAAGCGCCTTGCAAATAAGCGAGACCAGTCTGTCGCGCGCCCGCTGGTGGAGAGCATCTTTTGGGCGCCGTGCAAGGAAGTCGTCGAGACTCATCCAGTCGACGGGATTCGTGCCGGCGCCTGGCCGATTGAACTCCACGTAGAGATGCAGCTCTTCAGGCAAGAAGACAACCCGCCATGTTCCGTGGGGGTCGCTGGCAATGCTATGGGCAATAACGGTCATGACGTTCACTCCTGTTGCCCAGCTTCGCCGATCTGCACGCGAGATTTCCATCCCCAGAAATGAGTATTGACTTCCGTCTGCGGATGCCTGCGCCGGCAAGTGGCCCGTGCGATAAGGACGGTTCTCGCTGTTGAGAACCGCAACGCGTTGGCGAGTCCAATCTGAGCGATCAAGCCCGCGCTCTGGACGAGCTCCCATCCTCACAGAATGTTCGCCCACCGGGACAAACGTGACGCAACGGAACGGAGGGTTCACCCGTAAGGTCTTGGGGAGGTTGCGAAAGGAGACCAGCATATGACCTGCGAACGAGACGTCGGCACGTTCGAAGAGCCCGTGACCGTTTTGCTGTCCTCGGGCAAAGTCAGTGTTTCGAGCACCCGCGAAGCCGCCGAAATGCTGCTTTACCGCTGGCCCATTGGAGAAACCGGGCGCCGCATCCAGGCTCGCATGGCGTGCATGAAGGTGCTCGGCGGCGGCAGCGCACCGGAGATAGCGCGCGTGGCATTTCTCAGCGCCGCCAAGGAAGCGAAAATCCTGAACGCTTGACGTCTCGTCAACGCGTGCCCACCACTGTCCATCGTGCATCACTCTTGCAGCGGCCGTTACATTTGTGCAAACATCGTGCCTCGATCATGCGGAGACGCCGAATGCTTGCGCGAGAAGGCTGGAGCCGCGGATCTGCACTCTACGTCACCCGCGAGTTGACGCGCTCTGTGGCGAGTTCGACGTAGAGATCGTCCCCAAGGGCCGCTATCCGAAGAAAGCCAGACGCGCGCCGTCGGCTCCATCCGCCGGCTGATCGACAATCATGGCGCTGAGCATGCACGGTTGGTCCTGTGTGTCTTGGCTGAGGGCCGCGGCCAACCACGCGCTCATCGAAGAAAGCAGCCTGACGGCCGTCTCTGACTTGCTGCTGGCCTGTCCGGACCTAGTGGAGCGGGGCATGGCCGCCGTGCTCGAGGTTTTCGACGCGATCCCGCTCGGCGCATACATGGCGATCGTCAATGAGCTGCGCGGCCACGTTCATCAGGGGCATGCGCTAGCTGGCATTCCTTTACGTGCTCCTCCGGCGCCTCCGGGAGAGCTCGCTGACGGCAAGGAGACTATTCGGTCCCGGATGGCCAAGGCGGACGCCAGAGGCTGAAAAGGGCCGGCAGTGCTTCACCAGGCGCCAGCGCCGCCGCGAGGAACTGATCGCACTCGGCAAGAGGATGCTCGCGGTCAAGCGTCAGTGCCTCATGGCGAGTTCGGACCATGGCTGCGCGATCAGCCTATCACCTACGATTTGGCTTTGAAGGCGATGCGGCTGGCCCGCGCTGTTGCCTGGAAGCGATCGGCCCTACCAAAGAAGAGGCGCGCTCCCTTGTTTCGCGCCGTATCCCCATCTAGCCTGAACTACTTTCGGTTGAGGGGCGGGTATGAGACAGAATCAGGAAGGCACTCGACGATCGTCCGTAGGCAATGCATTGGCCATCGGGCTTTTGATATCGAGCATATCCCTGGCAGGGTGCACCACAGTTTCAACTAGCGGTGCGGATGGATGGCTTACGAAGCGAAGTGCTTCCGGGGTTTCCGGCGCAATGGCTAAGAAGGGCATGATGCCCGCAGCGATCGACTGCCGGTTCGACAGCACAGCTCCGGGCAAAGCGGCCTATGGATCAAAAGTTACGTGGAAAGCTGCCCCACCAAACTTTGTCTGGCAAACGCATGTCGGCCCTCCCGATTTCGTTGCGAGGGGCGAAGCTGGATCACGCGCACTCGGTCTTCATCGCGTGTTTTCGAAAAGGGTTCGTGACAAGGCAACGGGTCAAGTAGTTCAGTGTTCGATCTGGAGGAATTGAAGCTGCTCGGCCTCGATCCGACAGGCAATCGATTACGGCCCAGGGGTGGTTACCGATAAACGGCATTCCCGTTAATCTCCGGCCCCGGTTTCGAGGCAAGAGAATCGCACGCGCGGCCTCGTCGAGGAATTCCGCACGTATGGTCATGTGTGGGGCCTGTCGGGCCGCGACATCTACTTAACGTCTACTTTAGACAGTCGGCGCGACCATAACTTTTGATAGCAGGTCAGGATCGCGGGATGCCTAGCCGCTTGAAATACCGGGTTACGTCCGGATGCTCGCGATCGTCCCGCCTCAACCGCGCAAGCGCGTCATCATCGCCGGCGAGCGCCATAGCCAAACCGGGAACGCTTATTCTTCACGGAACACCGGGCATTGTCTGGTTGTGAAGACGGTGCTTGATCACCAGCCGCCTGAGTGTGTCTTCGCTTACGTTGTAGTCGTACCTGAACAGATCAATGGCCCTCTGGACCGTCATCGCCTCTGCCCGTGGGATGTAGAGCGGCCGAAGCCGTTCGCCTGTTTCCGGCGCTGTTTTGACAGGGCGCGCATTGGTCATTCGGCCCATCGCGCTTCTGCGGCCCGCCGTTTCGCCCGATATCAGGGAACGATATCGCCCCCCATGTATTAGAAACCCATGGACACTATGGAACCTCACGGCCACGGGACGGCGGCCGATATTTTGACATCGGAAGTTGCCAATGCCAGGCAGCGCATCCACCGGACCGAGCTCGCGCTTCAACGCACTGAAGAAATGCTGGCCGAAAATCTCGCGCTGTGCAGCAGGATACGAACTGCGGTCGAGGCCGCAGACCGCTTGATGAAGATCGATCCCCCCAGCTTTGAACGACGTCGCGCGGGTTGAACTGGGCCGGCGTTTCATTCGTCGCGGCCTTGCGGCACCCTGCCGCAAGAGCCTGCCTGTAGGCATCACAGCGTGAGCAAACATTGGACAGAAGCATTCCAACGTTCACGATGTGCAACACCGACGCTAGATCGATACGAATCTTCAGTTCAAAGAGCGAGGATTAATGCTGCGGCAAACGAAGGGGGCACGGGGGGTCTTCGCACGAGCCAGTTATCCGATCTCCCGCTCAGAATTTCTACCAAATATTCCGACCTCCTGATGGAACCCATTCGTTGCGGGCGAGTTGCGGCTGATTGGGACGGACTTCCCGAACATGACAACCAGCAACAAAGCAGACCATCAGTCTGTCTCCGAAGCGTTTCGGAAACTGATCCGTTCCGAAGGCTATCGTCATCACGTACAAACATTCTTAAATCTGGAGGTCGAACCAGAACTGCCGCCAACCCTACAGTCATGGCTATTGATCGGGCCAAACAGGGCCCGACGGAAGAAGGTCCCTAGCCGGCTGGCTGAGCGTCAGGTCAAAGAGTATAGAGGCTCGCTTCGTGGCTTGTCCCCCTGATTCCCACTCAGAACTTATCAAACATTCTTCTTGATTTTTCTCGACAGAGGATCATGAATGTTCTCTTGGGTTCTCGCTGAGGTGGGAGGCCTTGTATGAACGTTTGGACGAACTGCCGACCCGACAAAGTGACTGCCAAACACCTTGTTCACGAGCTGATCCTACAAGCCCGTCGCGGCCAAATCATCTCCGTCAAAGAGACTATTGCAGCGGTGCGCCGAGACCGGCCACACCTGGCGGAAACTGACTGCGAGCTGGTGGAGCTTATTGTCAATGTTGCCCCAGCCTTTGGCCTGTTCGTCGGGTTCGATCTTCGCGAATAACCGCCTCCTCAACAGGGCGGAACCGTGGCGACACGGTCTCGATCAAAGCTGCACTACGCGAAGCTCGGGAGGCTGCGCCTTGCTTGGTGGCCTCTGACGAAGAACTAACCGAGGCGATCGTCGAGGCAGCAACTGCCATGCCTCTGCGTGGCTTTCGACTGTCGCGAGTAGCTGTCAGCCAACTTCAGTCACTGTGGCATCGCAACGAAAGCGCGCCGTCCTGCGCCATTTTCAATAGCTAGAGGAGTAATCCGCAATTACCTTCGCAACCTGCTCACTCTGCCTGTAGAACGGGAACTGGGCTGAGCAAAAGTATTTGCTGGAGGAACTTGATCGGGCCGACAAAGAGTGACCGCATGGCTCTCCACTGGTTCAACCCTCCGGTCCCGGTCAAGTCCGAGCGTCCCGGGATCATCCACAACGTCAACAACGCCGAGACAGCCGGCGAGGAGCTGATGAAGTGGACCAAGCGTGGCCCTTGCTGGGACCTCGCGGTGCGCGTTTGCATGGCCGTGATTTTCGACGAGATGGAACCTGAGGAGGCCCGCAAGGCATTCCTGGCTGCTGCAAAAGAGGAGGGGACATTACTCCCCCAATGAGAACTAGCTAAATTGGATGCGGTATAAGGTTCTAGGTGTCTATTACCAACACCGCCTTCGCGAAAGGAGCCCGCCGCCGGTGAGGGAGAGGCGACGCCCCCCCACAGCGGCTGCACATCCACGAAGAATCCCGCTGCCACCTCTAAACCCGCGAGGGCCTACATCGTTCCCTTAGCTGCGGCTAAAGCGGGGTAGGTCGGCGGGCTCTTGCCGCTCTAAGTTCCCCCTTATGGGTCCTCTCTGGTTCTCTCCACCGGTCTACGTGAAGACGAAACGTCCGGGCATTCGCAATGGGGTCAGCCACGTCGAGGGAGCCGCCGAGGAACTCATGGCGTGGGACACAAAGGGCCCGAAGTGGACCAAGGCGGTCCAGTCCTGCGTGGATGCGTTCGAGGGCAAATCCTCCCCCCAAGAGGTCCGTGAAGCCTTCGAGGCGGCTGCCAAGGAGGCCAAGATGTATCTCTCCCCTGAGTAGGAGGTATCATGGCGTCCATCTGGTTCGTCCCTCCGGTGTTCGTGAAGACCGAAAGCGGCGTCAGGCATGGCTGCAACAATGCGAAGGAAGCCCTTGAGCAGCTCAAGATGTGGACCCGGCGAGGGCCTCGCTGGCATAAGGCGGTGACCCTCTGCCTGTCAGCCTTGGAGGGCGATTCGATTGACCCCCACATAATACGAAAGGCCTTTGAGGCTGCCGAGGTTTGCCGACGATGTCGAAGAAATCGAGCGCCGCTTCCCGGGCCGCGCCCTCCAGAGAGTCCAAATGCCCAAGGTCCCATACCAACTCATATTCGCGAAGGTACTGTTTCCGGTTGGCGAGAAATCCCGCGGCGGATTTGGCATAGTCCTTAAGGCCGGCGTTCGCGCTCCCTGCGAGCTTCGATTCCAGGAAAAAGATTGTCAGGCATCGCCTTCAAAAGTGGCGTGGATCCCGTCTAGGCCGTGGACTGGCATGTTGGCGGAGGTTTTAAGCGCCATCTTTGCCGCGACCTGTGCCGCTGAAAGATGGTGCTGAACGACGCAATAGGCGAGCACCTCGCCTAGTTCGCTAGCGCGCGACGGGCTGGTGGCATTGAAGGTGATGAAGACGTCCCGGACAGCCTGATGCACCCGGGCGATCAGTGTGAAATCCTTCTCGATCGCCGCCGTGTACTCAAGCCGCCGCTTTCGCGGCAGGGCGTAGTACATGCACTGGCCCCACAGAAACTCCGCTAGGGCATCGATCTGCGGTTCGTCCTCCTTGAAACGCACATGGAGTAGTGCGGTCCGTGGCCCGTCGTCTTCGCATTGCGCGTCGTGCGCGACGGCGCAGGCGACGTGCGCGCCTAGCTTCGACGGATTGAGGAGGCTAGAAATCGCCTTTTGGATGTCCATGCCGGTGTTGCTGTCCACGAAATAACTTACACTCAGTGATTCGGATTACAGAATCCTAGAGGAGCGCAACAATTGTCGCACTTCAATTCGCGGTATGCTTCCGACCTGCGGCCCGTATCCGCAGGAAACGCGAACCTAAAACGGAGATTTAGACTGCTTCGGGGAAGGTCCGACCGAAAAACCGTGCTAGACGATACAGGTTCAAAATCGTCCAGTTTAGTCTAGATGCATCAGTGGGGGAGCGTAAAACAAGGTGGGGAAAAACATCGTTGTCTGCTGCGACGGTACGGGAAATCAGATCGAGCGCAATCTTTCGAACGTTTTGAAGCTGTTCCGCATCCTGAAGAAGAGCGAGGAACAGCGCGTCTACTACGACGCTGGCATAGGCACGATCGGGGCCAGCGACGCCTGGACCCGCTGGCGACAAAACACCAAATCTGTATTTGAGCTTGCGACCGGGTATGGGCTCGATGCTGAAATCGCCAGTGCCTACGCATTCATCTGCCGACACTACGCAGAAGGGGACGCAATTTTCCTCTTTGGCTTCAGCCGAGGAGCCTACACAGCTCGAGCTGTTGCGGGCTTGATCCACATGATCGGCCTGCTGCAACCGGATCAGCTCAACATCGTCCAGTATGCCGTGAGCTCTTACAAGCAAGCCAGCGATGAGCACGATCTCAGCGTTGCCTGGCACTTTTCTAAGGTCTCAGGAGCCCGAGACGCTCGCATCAAATTTCTTGGTGTATGGGACACGGTGGCGTCGGTCATCGTGCCGCGACGAGACCGACTTCTGCCACAGCTTCTGACACTGCCGCATACAAGGACCAATCCGAGTGTCGAGGTCTTTCGCCATGCGATTGCGATCGATGAGCATCGTCGCATGTTCCGCCTGAACCGGTGGGTCGAGCCGCAGCCGTTCGTCGAAAATCCTTTCGACAAAACTGCGCCGGCAAACCAGCAAGATATCAGGCAAGTCTGGTTCGCCGGATGTCATTCGGATGTCGGTAGTGGCTATCCTGAAGAGGACAGCGCTATCTCTAAATTTCCGCTCGACTGGATGATTGATGAAGCCACGGCATTTGGATTGCAGATCAATTCTCGGATGCGGGAGCGCCTCGTCTTCGGAACAGGAGAGGGTGAGGGGAAGATGAACTTCGTCAGCCCCAATCCACTTGGGACCGTGCACGATTCAATGACCTGGGGCTGGAAGCCGCTCGAGTGGATTCCAAAATCGGCCAAATGGCGTGAATGGAAGCGAAAATCGGCGCTCGGTTTCTATCTTCCGCAGGCCGAGCCTCGCACGATCGAGCGACTGGAGCCGCGGCCGTTTGTTCATCAGTCGGTTCTGGATCGGAAGGCGGCCATCTCGGCATATAAGCCTGAGAATTTTCCAACGGCATTCGATGTTGAGCCTTATGGTGACCTCATGAAAGATCGGTTGGCTAAAGAAGCCGGCAGCTAGCGCAGGCAGCCGTGATATCTTCAAGTTCACAATTGCAGGGCCGATTCGCAGTCATTCGAGGGGGATGCAGATGGCGAAAAAGAGCAGTCCCGTTAAGAAGGGCGAAAAGGCTGTAGCGGTGAGCCTTTCGCCTGCTGAGACGCGAGATGTCTATGCCTCCCGGCGGTTTCTGGATGGGGCGACGCAAAAGAAGCTCGGCCTCAAGGTTCGCTTCGACACATATTACAAGGATCCCCTTGTCGCGAAGCAGAATCCCGGCCTGGAAATCGATGACGATTTTTATGTGCCTTGGGAGCCGCGCATTGGCGATGGCCCGACAAGCGCGAGGTTCGCTATTGTTGATTACGACAGCACCACAAATACGCTGGAAGAACCGGCGAAATGGAGCGTCGGCGAGAAGGTTTTTCTCGATCCTAAGGGCTGCAAGGTCGATAAAGTTCTGAAAGAAACCGCTCACTTCCGCCAGGTCAGCACCTGGGCAATTTTGCAAAGCACACTTGATTTCTTCGAGAGCCCAAGCGGGCTCGGCCGGCGCATATCCTGGGCGTTCGAAGGCAATCGGCTTCTGGTCACGCCGAATGCCGGTTACGGTGCAAACGCCTACTACGACCGAGAGAGCAAATCACTGCAGTTCTACTATTTTGACGATGACAGCGGTCAGCGCATTCACACCTGCTTGTCCAGCGATATCGTCAATCACGAGTTTGGTCATGCACTGCTGGATGGCATTCGGCCTTATCTTCTGGAAGCGGTCTCGCCGCAGACGGGTGCCTTTCACGAATTCCTTGGTGACCTGACCGCAATCTTGATGACGTTGCGGAACAATTCATTCCGCAAGGAGCTTGCGGTCCGGACCAAGGGCCACTTGAAGACGAAATCCGGCGACGAACTCATCGCATCGGTCGCCACTGAGTTCGGCAACGCCGTGTCAGGACAACCATACCTTCGTAGCGCGGCCAATGATCATTTGCTGGGCAAATACAAGGATGAGATCGAACCTCACGTGCTCTCGGAGGTGATGACCGGAGCCATGTTCGACATCTTCGTTGCGTTGACCGAGCAATATCTCAAGCGAGAGCGCAGCGACGGGGAGACACACACACCGGCTCAATCGTTACAGTATGCCGTCGCTCAGATGCAGATAATTGCTATCCAGGCGCTCGATCTTTTGCCGCCAGTCGAGGTTACGTTCAACGACTATGCGCGGGCTGTCTTACGCAACCTCGCGATCGCAAATCCAACCGACCCCAACAACTATCGCGAGATGATCGCCGATATTTTCGTCCACCGCGAGATCATGACCGCAGAGGAGAGGACCGACTTGCTGGTGCGCGCGCCCTTGTACGATCGGATGCCAGGAACAATTACGCACGACCCGGAGCTCATCGGGAGTTCGCGTGCCGCTGCCTATCGTTATCTCGATGACAACCGCGACAAGCTCTCCATTCCCGACCATATCGACATCATCGTCGATGAGGTCTTCACCTCCGAGAAAATGGTCGGCCCGGGCCTCTTCCAGCCCAAACAGATCATCCTCCAATATTTGTGGCGCGAGGATTTGGCGTTGGTGGGCACGCAGTTTGGCTCCTTTAATGGCAAGACGACCAGTCTCCTCTGTGGCGGGACGATGGTCTTCGACGTAAATGGCAGCCTGCTTTATTGGGCGCGCAAGCCAGGCAGCGAACCCTTTGCCACCGCAAGCGTGGCTATGGAGAAGGTAAAAGCAGGGAAAAAGCTCTTTGGTACCGAGCAGGCAGCCTTAGCTGAACTAGAGGCTGGCAAGCAGCGCAAGCAGGAGTATCTCGACGCGCTGGTCAGGCGCATCGACGAGGGGATGGTTGGTGAGGAACTCGCCGGCCCCGAAGGTCTCGTTGGAAGCCTTACACCGCCGCTGATCGCGCGCGAAGTTGACGGCTCAGTTCGGTTTGAACTCTCGCCGCACTTTCATGTTTACGATGACGATGATTCCAGCCTGGGAGCGCTTAGATGGCAAATGAGCTCCTGATCCGCCTCTACGATGTCGGTCTGGGCGACTGCATTTATGTCCGCATCCCCGGCAAGACCGACAAAAAGGAAGACGCCTTCCATATGCTGATCGACTGCGGCACCTGGAGCGAAGAGAAGTATCTTGCCGCGGCGATGAAACAGCTCGAGAGCGAGTTGCCAGACGCACAGGACGGAAAAAAGCGGCTCGATCTTGTCGTTGTCACGCATGAACACAAGGATCACATAGCGGGCTTCGATCCCAAGCTATTCGGTAACATGAAGGTCGGCGCGGTTTGGATGAATTGCGCAATGGATCCCAAACATCCGCAGGCGGGAAAGACCCGCAAGATTAGAGGGGTCGCTGAGCAGGCCATGCGGGGGCTTGCAGCACTTGGCCCCAGTCTCAGCCCTCGCGCAAGCGAGCTCTTGTCAGTTTTCCAGATCGACAACAAAGGCGCCATGCAGACCTTGCGCAAGACGCTGCTCGATGGCGGGGAGCCGACCTATGTCCACGCCGGCGAAACCAATGAAACGCATGGCATTGAACTCCATAAGACGAAAATCAACATCCTTGGCCCGGAGGCTGATTTCGATCGTTTCTATCTCGGCGCGACCGCTCAGCGAACATTAAAGGGCGTGCTGGGAGCGGCCGCATTCGACGCGGAAAAAGAGTTCGATGTCACAGAAGAAGCGCAAGAGCCACCTTTGCCACGCAATATCAGCCCAGCCTCTTTTCGTGCCCTTCGCGCCCGCATGCAGTCGAACGCACTGGCATTCGCGGAACTGGATGGCACGCTGAAAAACAACTCCAGCATTGTGTTGCTGATCGAATGGAACAAGAAGCGCTTGCTGTTTGTCGGCGACGCCGAATGGCATGGCGACTTCAAAGAGAGCAAGATGAACGGCTCGTGGAATGTGATGTGGAACGAGCGCCAAGATCTGCTCGGCAAAGCGGTCGATTTCCTCAAGATAGGCCATCATGGTAGTGAAAACAGCACACCTTGGGACATGGGCAAAGGAAAGCCCAGCGAAGCGACTGCGATCCTGGATTCAATCCTGCCGGTACCGGCGGCCGGCCAGCACTCGAAAGCAATAGCGGTTGTGTCGACCGAACGTGGGAAATATCGCACGATTCCGCGCGGGCTGCTGATGACGGAAATCGCGCGGCGCGTTGGCGATACGCGGATTTACAAGCCTGATCTCAAAAATTTCAAACCGAAGGACCCAGTTGACTTTGACACATATGAACGGGAATGGCTCGATAAAGCCCAGCCCCTACGCACCGACTTCGAACGAATTAGGGAGGGAAAGGGCTTTATTGATGTGGCCTTCAGCTGAATGCAACTCCAGCATCTCAGTGGGGTAAGTCACACAGCAAAACGCATGTTTGAGGCGACGATGGACATGAGGAAGGTCGATGTTGCCGCAATCGAGGCAGTTAGCGCGACTGACGGTCCCCGGTGAGCAGCCCAGCGAAAGCCACGAGGCCAAAGCCACGCGGATATTCAATAATCAGTAGCGCACGCTGTTTGTATTTTGCCTCCCATCCCCTTACCATTACAGTTTGGGGGGATGCATGTCCAAGAGTCGATCTTTTTCAATCTATCTGCTCAAGCCGGGGTTCGACCAAGCAAATGCGCTTGTCGACGACCATCCGCTGGATGCAGAGGTCCAAGCTGGCTTCCTGCCCGAGGGGGCCACACTTTTCGTGCTCGACAGTGACCCGCGGCCACCTTGGTGGAGGGGCTATTTCGGCGTCCAGAAGAATCTCGACCAAGTGAGCAAGGGTGCACTCGTTTTTCTTCCGATTGGCGGCAGGTGCTTCGCGCTATCGTTCGGACATGTAGCACACAATCTCAGGGATACGAGCTACGAGTATGACTTCGGCCTGCGTGTCACGCTCAACAGCCTCGATCCGAAAAAGCTGAAAAGCACGGACACGCTCGAGCCGAGCGCGGCAAAGCGCCAGCGTACGCAGCTGCCGATCGAGTCAGAGCTGACACTTTTCGACTTCGATCGCGACAGCACCATCCTGCGGAGCCTTACCGGCAAAGTGCGAGACGAACACAAGGAACTATTTCGCCATGCTACCGGTGCCAGCAATCTGCGCATCAGCACCGACACTCTCGCTGAGGGTCTTGCTCAGCTCTGCGAGAAGCTGCTGGAGCTATACGGCGCCGAGCAGTTCAAAGTATCATTTCCAGGTATACAGAACATCGTGCCAGTGAAGGATCCGGCAACACTCGTTGCTCTGAACGAACAGTTGTTGGCGGCTCTACATGCCAAGGACCCGGACCTAAACCTCACGGTCCCGGAGATTATAAACTACAGCGACAACGTGTTCGTCGCCTTCTCTGGCACTGGCCCCAGCCTCATATATGACGACGTATATATCGGGCGCTACTATGACTACCTCGCCAGCAGGAGTTTCGAACTGGCCGACGTGGGTCTTAATGACCTGTCTCACCACAGCCTCGTCCTCACGGATGAGGACGGGGCCTCGCGAGACAGGTACAGCATTCTCAAGAGCCTTGTGTTCGATACAACGCTCGCGATTGCGGGTGGCTCAACGTTCCACTTCTCGGAAGGACAATGGTACCGCGTCGACAACAATTACATTACCCGCCTCACCACCTATCTCGATCCGCTCTACATCGCCGCAAATCTTCCCGCCTATACGCAGTCGAGCGAAGGTGCGTACAATCTGGCCGTTGCCCAGGCCCAGGCCGGAATTGCGTGCCTCGACAAAACGAACACCGCTCCTGAAGGCCAGACGCAGGTGGAACCATGCGACCTGCTGGCAGTCCAGAACGGAAGTGCGGTATTCTATCATGTTAAGATTTCGACGCTCTCGGCTCAGCTCAGCCACCTTTTCAATCAAGGGATCAACGCGATTGAGCTTCTTCGGCTGGATACCGAAGCGGTCGCAAGGTTGGCGGTGCTCCTTACGGCAGCGCTGGATGCCGAGGGGTCAGAAAACGCAATGGCTCTCCTAGCCGATGGCAAGTGCCATATTCAGTTTGTCATTGTTACCCGAAAGGACCCGGCAAACCGGTCGCTCAATCTGCCTCTCTTTTCCCGCATCAGCATGATGAGAACTATGAAGGCTCTTCATGTGCGGGGCATAGAGCGCAGCTACACCTTCGTATCCGACAACTCGGCCGACGCGGAAGGAATGAAAAAGAAGCGTAAGAAAAAGGCCGCAGCGAATGCGGAAGCTGTTGTAGAACCCGCATAAGTCCAGCATCTGGTAGGCTAGGAAGTTTCAGCGGAAATAGGCTGCTGCCCGACGCGGGATGCTAGTCTATCGGCCGTCTCGCTGCGCCATCTCGAGGGCCTCGCCGACACTGTGCGCCTCGTTGCGATATGGTTTCGTCCTTCTAGCGATATCGTCGAAATCCCGGCGTTCCTGCGACTGACGGGTGGGACGGTCACTCCAGCGTGCCACGATCTCATCGAGGTCAGCAAAAGATAACTCGCTGCGCCGCTTCCTATCCCAGCGCAGTTTGCCCTTCTCATCTCGGTACGGTACTGAAATACGTTTGCCGAGGCGATAGTGGCCAAACATGTCAGGGCCGGTGCTGGCCGCGCTATTTTTAGCGCGGCCAGTTGTTTCGAACCAGCGCCCTGAGACCCAGGTCGTTGATGTGATCCTGAACATTCGCAATGCGCTCGGGGTACCGGGTTACAATCGTGCTAATAGTCTTGTCGACCGAGAACCGTCCCTCGCGTGACGATTCCTCAATCAACTCTTCAAGGAAGGAATGAAATTCTTTTAACTCCAAATTGCTCATTCGTCTGCTCCGCCAGCTTTGGGTAACTGATATGCGTGATGATTTCGGAACAAGTCAAGAACGGATGACGCTTGTCTACAGCTCAGAATGGGGAATGAATCGAGCGCATACTAGCCCTTTAACATTCACACTGGAAAACAGGCCTAAGACGGGATGGAACGCTTGGAATAGATTCGCTCGGTAGCGGAATGCGACATTACTATTCGGAGGAATTTAGGGAGCCGAGGCTAGGGCGTTGATTTCGCCCTCCAGCATTTGAATCCGGGCAAGGATTTCGTCGAATGCTAATGGCTTCTCGTCGAACATCATCGGAGACATGTCGCGATAGAAGCGCGGAGGTCTCTCTGCCTGGCCTCAGAGGGCATCAGTCGTAACGTGCCGGGCCGGGCGGTATCGTAGTTAGCCCACCCCGAGCGGAAAAATACTGCTTTGTGCCTCGCCACCTGCTCGAGGAGGTCGAAGTTGGTCGCTGCGGCCTTCCCATCCGCAGTTTCTAGGAGCATCGCGATATCATAGTAGTGCCGCGAGAAGTATTGCGGAGTCGGAATTTCATCCGGCCGGTGTGCCTCCGCATGAAGTGCAGTGGCCTTTTCCCAGAATGTGCGTCGTGCCGACAGCACGGTTACGGTGCAGTCTGGATCGTCGAAGAAATCCGGAAAGTCGTCGGCCGCATATGGGCGAATGGTCCGCTGTTCGGTCGGCCATGGATCGCCTCGGGCGCCGAATTCTAGCTTCACCCGAGGTGTGATGTAAGTCATGCCTGCGTACTCTCCCGCCGACAGGGCAGTCGGGCAGTGAAAGTTAACGGTCTGGGGGTCGTTACCGTCGATTCCCAGTGACCATCCACCATCATCTGGAATGCCGAGGTGCGAGGGCGATGGCGTCTTGAAGTGGCGGCAAAACTGAATCCGCGATGTACCTTTCGGTATCGGCTACGAGGGCATCGATGAGTTTGCCCGCAGCTTTTCGACTAAGGCCTTCTTTCTCGGGATCGCGCTCACCAGTGGAACCAAGGTCAGTCCGATCGAAGGAGAGGTGTAAAGGCTTTCGACAGCGACGTCCCGCCTTTGAACACGAGGGCGGGTGCGTTTTCTTTTTGTAACTCGACGAGCCACTTCAGCGTCCAGCAGACCCAGAAGTCTTTCTCGATGATGGTGTTGTCGACGCCACGCGCCGCGCCTGCCTGGCCGAACAGCGCGGAGCGATCGGAGCGGTTTGAAACAGCAACCTTATCCATCAGCCGGCCCGGACGCGCCTAGAGCGATAGACATAAGCGTTGGCCTCATCCAAGCTGGGGCTTGTACGGCACTATTAGGAAGCACCTTCTTGTCGCCGGCAGATAGACTGCGGGCAGCCACATGAGCGATATCGATGGCGCGGGAGGGACCAAGATGCCGCAGGGCCTGGACAATGGTCCCGACTGGGCTACCCGGCGCGATCAGATGCTTCGGGGAAGCGTGACGCAAATCGACGGTTCGCTTGTCAAGCACAACACGCCTGGATGGGCCGTCGGTGAGATAAATGCTCTTGGCTGCCACCTGCGTGGATAGGCCAAGGGCATTTGCTGCCCGGGCTCCAGTGATCTGTGCCTGCGATCCAGTCTCACCGGCGAGTGCTTGAGCTACGTCGTCTGGCGCCGGTGGTAGCGGACCAAGCTTTGCGTGCACTTTGGGGAAATCGTAAAGGCCGCGGGCCAGGCGTCGGAGCTTGCCGCCTTGGACCAGACGCGACAAAGCCTGATCGACTGCCGCACGGCCAGCAATGTCGAGAAAATCACTGGGCGTGAAAACACTGCCGCGGCCGCTGGCGTGCGCGCGCTTCATAATCTGATCTGACGCTGATGGTGCCCTCGCTTTCATACTCTATTTTTCTGACAATCAAGGGCCGTGTTTGGCGCCGTATGACGCTCGCGAGGGCAATGATGGAAAGCGTAGATCCGCTGGATTTCATAGAAAGCTGGGCAGCCCCGGAAGAGAGGCACGTTCAAAATTCATCTAGGCCGTGAAGGCCCGCGGGGCTTCGGCGCGGTCTAACCGGCCCCAAGCCCCAAGCCAGCGGCGGACTCACATCGAAGTGGGAGTGGCCCCTGACCATTTTCGGAGGGAACCGGTACGTAGCGCGATCGTGGATGCGCTGATTCAGCACAGGCGGGCGGCATCCTTGGAGCGGCTGCAGGCGGTCGTGGATGCCCGCAACAAGGCGTGCCTGGCCCTACTAGGCTTGCGCGGTTTCCCCGAGTTGGAGCCGACGCCGGGCCTCGTTGCGTTGGTGCAGGACGCCGGAAAGTAAAACCCGGCCGCTCGAATGGGGCCGGCTCCGCATGGAAACTTTTCGCCTGACACTCCATGAATCAAGGTGACCTAGCGGGAGGTCGAGGATTCTACCGGCCCGGCCGAAACGATTGCAAGCGGTACGCAGCCGTCCACTCTGAACGGGCGGAAATGGCACAAATTTTGAGGTGCCTGTGTAACGAAGCGACGAAGGCGGTCGCATAATGGGCCTCAAGGCAACATATTGCGGCGCCCGGTCCATGTCAGCGCCGCTGAAATCGTCGCTTTTGTGGCCGATAAATGGTCCCCATAACGAATGGTCATTTACTGGTCCAACCTAAGACCTGTTTCTTGCCCCATTTCCTTCCGGAGTCGGGCTTATGTAAGTGTGGAGCAATGCAAAAAATCATTCATATAACAGACCCCCATTTTGTCGCACCTGGCAAGATGCTTTACGGCATCGATCCGGCGCAGAGATTATGCGACACCTTGGACCACGTCTCGCGCGTACACGCAGATGCGAAACTCATCCTTATTACCGGCGACCTTGCTGACACGGGGGATCCGGCCGCCTATGTGCTCTTGCGCGAGATTTTGTCGGACGTCCGGCTCCCCGTCTATCTGACCATCGGCAACCATGACAACCGCACCGCGTTTCGAGGCGTCTTCGGCGGAGAAGGCTTCGTTCAGGCGGCTGTAGACCTGCACGAGTGGCTCCTCGTCTTGCTCGACTCGAAGGACGACATTAGTCCTGGCGGTTGTCTCGACGGTGGCCGGTTTGAATGGCTCCAAGAGCAGCTTGTCCGTGGCGCCGGCCGACCAGTCGTGGTTGCTATGCACCATTCACCATCGGACTTGCATGTGCCCTGCTTTAGGACATGCGACATGAAGGAGACCGAGCGGTTCTTTTCCATTGTTAAGAAAAACGCATCGGTCCGCCACATGCTCTTTGGTCATCGGCATGTCGCTGCAGCAGGCAGTCTGTCAGGAATCTCCTTCACTGCCAGCCGTGGCACGGCGCAGCATATCGTTCTGGACTGGGAACAATATGGCAAGCCCATATTCGTCGCGGCTGCACCCTCATACGACGTCATCATGTTGGACGGAACGGATGTCGTCGTCCATCGTCACGAGGGACTTGATTTGTTGCCCGTTATTCGTCCGGGTGACCCGAAATGAGTGTCGCATCCTCAATCACGACCTCCGATCGGCCTCGGCCTGGACTGATCATCTTCGATTTTGACGGGCACCCTTGCGGAGACGAAAATCATAGCATCCGAGGTGTTCGACAAAACTCGCCGCAGAAGGTGTCCCGGTACATCCGGAAGGAATCAGGCAACGCTCTCCGGAATTGAGCGAGACGATCAACAACCGCCTATACTAAGCGTCATGGCGTGTAAGCTGGCCGGAACACTTAATGGAAACAGTCGAGGTTGAGATCCAGCTGGCCCCTCGATGAGCCTGTTGGCGACACCTGCTCAATTGAACTGCTCCACTGGCTTACCATTCCCTTTGTGTCGTATCGAGTACATCAGTTCGACTCATCCACCGCATGAGAGCCGCTGACATTTGGGGCTTGCAAGCCCACGGCTCTTCTCCTCCGATAACATCGGTGTCCGCAAGCCCCACCCTTCCGTGCTGCTGATAGCCGCGAAGTTATGGGCGTGTCTGCGAGCGAGCGCGTTCTCATTCAGGACGGCTTCATCGGCCTTAATGCCGCGCGAAATGCAAATATGCGCTAATGCGCGTTAGTGCGCGCGCGCCATCATCACAGTCAGCTGAGGAATGTTTGAGCCCAAGGCATCGTTGGAGGAGCTTAGAGGCTTGCTTTGCCCAATGTTGAAGGTTTAGCAGCGGCGTGGACGAGTTCCGCCCGCACCTGTGGGGGTAACACCCTAGCATGAGGCACGGTGACGCACTGAAGCTACCTCCGGGAGCCACGGTATCCTGCATGCAATGAAAAGCGCGGGCAGGTCATCAAAGGATGAATCGTGATGTCTTAGAGTAAATCAAGTTCGACAACGAGCAAGCACATGACGCTTAAGCCCTATACGTGCGGTTGGCAGAACATCTGCTGAGGTTCGGTCCGGCACGACAGTGGATGTTTATTGCTCCCTTGGATACCTCCCTTCTGAGCTCGCATGCAGCCGAAATTCAACACTGGTCCATCGACTGCCGCTGCCTCCGCGCATAATGCGGGGCTCTAGTTTCCGAGCCTGAGTTCGGGAGCCATCAAGGCTTGAGATGAGCAGAGCCCGGCTCCGATGAGGCCTGGAAACCGTTCAAGACGGTTTTCGATTGGTGACGCATGAGAGTCGGATTTCCGCCTCGGTGCAATTCGATTAAGAATGAAAAAAATCGTCTTTTATATACAGCGCGATGATGATACCCATCACGCCCGTGCTCGTATCCGTCAAAGGACCCAGTAACACATACCAGGAGAACTCCATTGCCTTCTTCACAACCGGGATCGCCGACACTCGGCCCGAGCTTAATTTGGCGGAACTGGGTGAGCAATCAGGTTTGCAGGGTAAAGCATTTCGAGATGCCAAGCTCGGACGATGACGTCTGCAGTACGATAAAGGCAGCAGCCTTGAACAACCTGCGAATTCGCGTTGTTGGTACGGGGCACTCATATACGCCAATTGTCCCCACGGACGGCGTTCTGATCTCCGCGGAGCGCCTATCCGGGATCGAAAACATCGACCATGCCAACGGCCGGGTGACGCTTCGCGGCGGAACGCGGATTTGTGACGTCGGCTCTGAACTGCGCTCTGCAGGTTGGGCGTTGCCGAATCAAGGCGACATCGATCTGCAAACCATAAGCGGGGCCGTATCGACGGGTACGCATGGCAGTGGTGACAGTTTAAAATGCTTAGCGGGGCCGATAGTTGGAATGCGAATAGCTACTGGCGACGGATCAATCGTCAATATCGATGCTTCACAGGACGCGGATGCCCTCAACGCTGCAAAAGTCTCCATCGGAATGTTCGGCGTAGTACTTTCCGTCACGATGAAGCTTGTTCCCGCCTTTGATCTTCATGACAAAATATGGCGTGAGGATTTCGAAGAATGCATGGATCACCTGGATCAGCTATGCCAACAAAACCGGAGTCTCCGCGTTTTCTGGTGCCCGACCGAACACTCGGCCTCGTTATACAGCCTGCCCAACACGTTTGGCATGGGACGTACTCGCAGCAAATCCGATGTCTGCGAACTGAGGACGCTGAACGTCACGGCTCAATCGCCGGAGTCTGTCGAAGATCGGGTCGGCGAGAGAATAGGGGCGAGCTACCGGATATTTCCGGGTTCAATTCCGATGCCGAACCACAATGAATGCGAGTACGCGGTGGCTTACGGGGACGGTCCGTCGGTATTCCGCGAAATCCGCAAGTTGATAAAGACAAAGTACCCGTCGCAGATATTTCCGGTGGAGTATAGAACTGTAGCGGCTGACGACATTTGGCTGAGTCCATACTTTGAACGAAAGACTGCGATGATATCCGTGTCCGGCGCAGCAGGAGAAGATTACTGGGATTTCATTCGTGATTGCGAGACAATCTTTTCTTCCGCGAACGGTCGTCCGCACTGGGGCAAACTTCACAGTCTGGGGCGGCCGGAGATCGAAGGCTTGTACCCAAGGTACCGCGATTTTGTTTCCCAAAGGGCTCGCTTTGATCCGGACGGTCGTTTCCTGAACGACTACCTGCGCGAACGTTTCGGTTAAAAGCTTTTATCTATGGTAGCCTCTGCGGTTCGCTGCATAGCCGCCTGGAACTTGCTGCCATCTTTAACGATCATGTTGGCGAGGATGTCGATGATCAAATATTGTCCAGCGACCCGGGAGAACGCTCCTCGCATGATGGGGGTGTCCGTCGAGGATGCTGCCAGCACAGCGTCCGCCTTGGCAGCGATTGGACTGCGTATGTGACATGTGATTGCTATGGTGAACGCGCCAGCAGCCTTGGCTGCCATGAGTGAGTTGATGGTATCCTTGCTTGAGCCAGATTCCGAAATTGCCAGCGCCACGTGCTTGGGTCCGAGATTCACCGCGCTCATGACGGCGAGATGCGGGTCGTCCAGCACGCGCGACATCAGTCCAGATCTAATAAACAAGTAATGCGCATATCGGGCTACGTTCGCAGAGCCGCCCAAACCGTAGAGATCGATACTTTTCGCTCGTATGATATGTTTTACCGCCAATTCAAGGGCGGCCTGGTTCAACAGGTCCTTTGTCTGATTGAGTGCCGTGACGGCCATAGACAGCGTATCGTCGATGATGTCGCCGGACGGGCTGGCATGTCTGATTGTCTGGTTAGTTGACAGTTCGATTCCCAATGCCAGTTTGAAACGCTGAAAGCTCGAAAATTTGATGTCTCTGCAGAACCGCAAAACGCTCGCTTCGCTCGATCCAGATCCGTCAGCGACCTCCGTGATGGTCTGGTGCACGACCTTCGCGGGATCCTTGAGGACGTACTCACTGATGCGAAGGAGTGCCGGACTGAGGCTCGGCTGAGACGATCGCAATCGCGCTAAAATGTTTTCCTGCATTAAAAACGAATCCCGTGCATCACGAGGGTCCAGGTCCGTGGCTATAGGAAATTTTCAGCAGAAAGCCAAGCAGTGAACAGCCTCTCGTAAGGGAGCCGCTACCGTCCGCTTACCTTTTCCGGACTGCCGACCGACCCCAATCACCGGACGTCGTTATGATGAAAAAAATCATCTTTCATCAGAGTTGAGATAGTGATATTCTCCGCCGCCAAACTGGAAACGCGGTTGATGCACGCGACTACGAACAGAGATGAAGAGATGTGTTCTATCTCGATCGGTGTCGATATCGGTGGCACCAAAACGCATTTGAGGGGGTGCTCGGACCAGGGTACGGCCCGCGACCTGATCGTGCCAACCAGTGAGTGGCGCTCTGGTGCCTGTGACCACAATATCCCTGGACTCATCGCGCTAGTCCGCCGGTTTGCTGCTGACGCCACGCCCAACAGCATCGCGATTGGCTCTCATGGATGCGATGACGATGCCGAGTGCGGCCTGCTTCAGCAGCAACTGTCGAATCATTTCGCCTGTCCCTTAAAGGTCGTCAATGATGCGGAGCTTTTGCCCGTCACCATGGGATTTTCCAGCGGAATAGGTGTCGTGGCGGGCACTGGCTCGATCGCAGTCGCTCGCGACGATAGCGGCAAAATGCATGTCGCAGGCGGCTGGGGATGGGCAATCGGAGACGAAGGGAGCGCACCTGGTTTGATGCGGGAAGCGGGCCGTGCGGTGCGGTTACATATTGATTTGGGGGGCGCCAGGACGGAGCCCCTTGTAGAGGCACTTTGTGAAACCTTTGGGCTGACCAGCCCCACAAACATCGGCACTTCAATCGCGCAGGAAGGCAGCGCGTCCGCTCTGGGCCGCCACGCACCCGTAGTCTTCAAGGCAGCCAATGCCGGTTCGCTGTTGGCCAAACGCGTCATCAACGAGGGTGCCTCTGCCTTGGCTCAGCTGGTCCACCATCTGATGTTAGGCGGCGTGCACGACAAACATGTTGTGGTGGGCGGTGGGGTCATTCTTGCTCAACCGCTTTTAGCCGACGCATTTTCTCACGAAATTGCCAGCCGCTTCGGGGCCACAGTAGCCGTCACTTTCCTTAACAGGCCGCCGGTCTTGGGAGCCTGCCTCATGGCGCAGCAACTTCGCACGGGTGGGGCCAGCACTGAAGGTCCAATCATGCCTCAACACAAGGATGTTCAATGACTTACAGATCGGCGATTGCCCGTCAGCCTGATCAGTTTCGCCATGCGTTGGAAGTTGTCCGACCGCAGCTTCGGAAACTTGATCTTTCCCAATTCAAAAACGGAACTTTGGTCGTTACAGGGATAGGCGCGAGTTACGAAGCTGCGGCGGTGGTGACCGGCGAACTTCAGCGTCGCGGTAGGCGGGCAAATACCTGGCGCGCTGTCGATCTCGTTGAGCCGGGAGATCCTGGCGATTCCATTATCGTGCTTTCTGTCGGAGGAAGGAGCGTCGAGCCCATTGCTGCGCTTAACGTGCACAGTCAGTTGCCGTCCCTTGCAATCACGAATGAAGGCAATGACCCGCTATCGCGCGCCGCTTCAACGGCAATTCGGTATGAGTCCGGGCTGGATTCGCTGCCATCAAGTACCGGCTTCACAGGGTCGCTTTTGGCAGGCGGGCTGCTGGTTGATGCTCTTGGCGGTGGAGAGAGCTTTAATTGGAACGACATTCCCCACATCGCAAGCGAGGTCCTGAAGACCTCGGCGAAGAAAATGGCTCGTGCTGGCGAAATTTTCCGTGACCAGCGAGCCATCGACTGCGTTGGCGCAATATCCGCCTTTGGTACAGCGGGCGAAGCTTGTTTGCTTATTCGTGAGGCTGTCAGGGTTCCGGCAGGCGCCAGCGACACGCTGCACTACTTGCATGGTCCGATGGAATCTATGGATCAGGCGACTGGGATATTGATATTCGGCGATGGTCGCGAAGTGCGGTTGGCGCAGGAGTTAGCCGAAATCGGCTGTGCAGTTCTTCTAGTAACCGCGAGCGAATTGCCTCACGACCACAAAACCCTGACAGTTGTGAAAGTGCCTCCACTGCAGAACCGTGTTGCCCGGGCCATCGTAGACATTCTGCCCGCCCAGCTGCTGGCGGCCGAGCTGTCCGACGCGGCCGGACTTACGGATGTCCCGTTCCGTTATAGCCAAACGGACACAAAGGTTGCGATGGACGAAACGGAAACGCAGATCTGAGCTCGCACGTCCGGACATAACAACGTTCCGGACCTCCTTCCTAGCCGGACTTTTGACGCACTCGGTCCCATTCAGCTCGCCAATGCCAGCCAGGCCAGGCTTTCAACATGGGCATAGACATCAAGGAGGAACGGACCCATGGCATATTCCCGGCTTAATGTGTCCTGGGCGCTGGTTACCCCCGCGATCGGGTTCCTATGCCTTGCGACGTTCGTCCCGATTGCGGCTGTCGTTGCGCTCTCATTCGTGGATTTCAACATCGCCTTCCCCGGAAAGACGACCTTCATCGGCATTTACAATTACACACGCTTCTTGTCCGACGGCCGATTTATCAACGCTGCTTTCGTGACTTTTGCCCTAGTCGTTATGCCCGTCGCGCTTCAACTCCTGTGTGGGTTGGCGCTGGCATTAGCTTTGAAGGAGAAGCTCATCGGTACACGGTGGATGCGAGCAGCTTCCCTGCTTCCCTCCGTAGTACCGCCAGCGGTAGGCGGAATTGTGTGGAAATTGTTTGTCATTCCTGGTGTGGGCGGCCTGTCTTATTTCGCAAGCTTCTTCGGACACAATTTCGACGCCGACTTGCTGGGAGGCAAGGCCTCAGCGCTTGCTACCGTGATCATCGTGTCGGTTTGGTTTGGGGTTCCTATAGTTGCTTTGCTGCTTCTTTCCTCCCTGGATTCAATCCCCGACGAGATTTATGAGGCGGCCAGCCTCGATGGTGCAAGCTGGGCTCAGGCCCAACGGCATATCTCCATACCGCTTGTCTTACCTGCAATGGGAGCCGTTGCAGTATTTCAAGCCTTGGAGGTCCTCGGCATTTTCCCGGTGATTTTCGTGCTGACTGGAGGCGGGCCTGCAGGGGCGACGGAGCCCCTTAACTTCTACGCTTTCCTGAGCGCATTTACATATCTTGACCTCGATTATGCCGCCTCAATTCTCGTGGCGTTCACAGCCACAATCGTCGGGGCTTGCTTTTGGTTTGTTCGCCGAATCTCGGCTGGCCGAGTCGGGGGCTGATCATGCATCGAGACCTTGGACGATACATCTACGGATATGTCATCTGTGCTGCATTCGCGCTATTCCTATTCTCTCCAATCCTGTGGACACTTTCGACATCTCTCAAAGAGCCGACAGAGATGTTTCAATGGCCGCCGGTGATCGTGGGAGAGCCGTCCATTCAGCACTATACCGCGATAATCGCCGACAAGGACTTTTCTTCGGCGCTCATCAATTCAATTGTGGTCTCATGCAGCACCATTGTAGTGACCATGGCGCTTTCGGTCCCGGCGGCATTTGGCATCTCCCATCTGCAGAAGACTTCCATGCGCAGGCTGTTGACGTTGGTATTGGCGCTCCGGGCTGCGCCAGCGATGATTTACATCATCCCCTATTTTCTCTTTTTCCGCCAAGTAGATTTGGTCGACACGAAGATTGCGCTGATCATCGTCAACACCACGTTCGCTATCCCGCTCGCGATTTGGTATTTATCGGCGTTTTTTGACCAAGTTCCTCGTGAAATCGAAGAGGCCGCTACCATAGATGGCGCGTCAACGCTGCAGGTGATGACACTTATCTCGATACCTATTTCCAGGTCCGGCATCTTAGCAACGGCTATATTAGTCTTTATTGGTTCTTGGAACGAGTTTCTTTTCGCGCTGACGCTAACACGCGATAACGCAAAAACTGCAGCCGTCGCAATTCTGAATTTCATGCCGTTTGAGGGAACTGATTGGGGCAAAGCGGCAGCCGCCTGCGTGCTTATGCTGGTTCCGATCGTGGTTTTCGTGCCGTTCGTAAAGAAGTACGTCGCCGGCTCAACAACGACCGGTTCCGTGAAAGGGTGAAACGTTAGCTCAAGGAGAGAAGCAATGAGGTACATCGGAATTCTTGCTGTCGCATTAGGTGTTGCCATTGGCGGGGGAGCATCGGCTAAGCAGCGGTACGACGGCGTAAAGATAAAGATCCTATCGACAAACTCAGCATACGATCTTGAGCTCAAAAAATTTGCGCACGAGTTCACAGAGAAGACCGGCGCTGAAGTGCAGTTCGATCTCTTCGGTTATGCGCCGACCGTTCAGAAGGTGTCGGTCGAGCTCTTGACACGTTCAAACAGCTACGACGTGGTCTACTTAGGGAGCGAGGAGTTCGGGCGATACGCATCTGGCGATATCCTGGAGCCGCTCGACAACTACATCGACATGAAGAGTGCCGATGTACAGGATTTCATCGCTCCCGTGCTTCGCCTGTACAATAAGGACGGCAAACAACTGGCATTGCCGCATTTCGCGGCGACGCAGCTCCTTTACTATCGTCCCGACTTATTGGAGAAGGCCGGTATCAAACAGCCACCACAAACGTGGGAGGAATTCCGCGATGACTGCGAGCTGTTGAAAAAGGCTGATATTCAGTGCACCGCACTAAGAGGGCAACCCGACACCGGTGAGAATATCTGGTTTTGGGGCCAGGTCCTGTATGCTTTCGGCGGCAAATATTTCGCGCACGAACCGGCGGATCTGACGCCCACGGTCAATACACCCGCCGCTGTGGAGGCGCTGAAATGGTACACAGACGTGATGACCAGGTTCACCGTGCCTGGCAGCACCTCAGCAACGTTTGACGACGTCGTCATTGCGATGCAGCAGGGCCGCATTGCAATGACGGTGGAAGGCGCTCCTACTGCCGGCCGCATTCTCGACCCCAAGCTGTCGAAAGTCGTAGGTAAGCTTGGATTCGCTTTGCCGCCCGGCGGAGTAAGTGGGAGGTTCCCGCCATTTGCGGGACAGGCCTATGTCATCCCGGCGGCATCAGAAAACAAGGCAGCCGCAGCCGCATTCCTTCAGTGGGCGACAAGTAAAGATGTGATGAAACGCATTTCACTCGATAGCACCTTTGTCGCGATCACGAGATCGTCCCTGTGGAACGATCCGGAGATACTTGCCAAGCACGACTACAATTATGGCCACGGGTCGTTCGCGGCAACATATGCTGAAACTCTTCGGGTCGCGCCGGAGTGGTATTATCCTCGAATCCCTGAATTCAAGGAGATCGGCGACCGCCTCGGTCGAGCCCTGCAGGAGGCGGTTGTTGGCAGCAAAAGTGCCCAGGCCGCCTTGGATGATGCTCAGACTGAGGCCGTGGATATCTTAAAACGGGCTGGATATTTGAAGTAGTCTTCACCCACCCGGCCACCGGCGCGATTGACGCGCCGGTGGCGAACGAATTAGACCTCTATTCCGTTTGAGGATCAGAGTTGGGCAACTTTAATATTGTCTGGATTTGCAGTGATCAACAACGTTGGGACACGCTGCGGTGTCTCGGGTTCAAGGGCACGCAAACTCCCAATATCGACCGTCTGGCCGCGAGGGGTACAGCATTCGCTCGTGCGTATTGTCAAAGCCCGATCTGCACGCCGAGCCGAACGAGCTTTCTGACGGGGTTGTATCCGATCGCACACCAAGTGCATCAAAACGGCGCCGGCACGTTTCCTTCGCATCTCGTTTTGCTCCCAAAACTGATGGCGAATGCCGGATACTACCCGGGGCACATAGGGAAGCTGCACCTATCTGCCACTCGTGGCATGATAGAAAAGCGCCCCGACGATGGATTTGCCGAGTTCTACTGGAGCCCTGAGCCATTTCCGGAGTGGTCAGGCAACCATGACTATCATGCGTGGATGTGGTCAAAAGGGGTCGATCCCGTAGCCTACTTCAAACCGTATCTTGACCAACATTATGGCCCGGGACCGGCCGCAGAATATCGGCAGGCGCGTTGGGCAGGCGATCGGGCAGAGCGTTTCATCAAGATGCATTCTGGTCGTAATTGGTATTTAGGCATTAATATCGACGCACCTCATCCGCCTCTCAATCCCCCGCCTGACTACCTCAGGCGTTTCAACCCAAGTGATATGCCTGATCCTGTCTTCAGGCCGATCGATCTCGAGCATCAGAAGAAATTTGAACGAGTCGATCAGCAGGCAAAATTCGCGGTGGATCCGTGGCAGGCCGCAGCAGCCGTCGGTCAGGCGCACAATGACGAGATCGCCGGGCCTACGCATGAAGCGCCACCCACGAACTTCGACATTTGGGAGATGAGAGCGGCATATCATGCGGAGGTGGCTCAAGTCGACGATCTAGTCGGCCGGGTACTGGACGCTTTGACGGAAACCGGCCAGCTGGATCGCACCATCATTGTCTTCATGAGCGATCATGGTGACATGATGGGTGACCACGGCCTGCTCTACAAAGGCTGCCGTTTCTATGAGGGTCTGGTGCATGTCCCGCTTATGATTTCCGTGCCCGGCAGCTCAGCCCAAGGATCGGTGTCGAATGCACTCGTCGAGCTGGTTGATATTGCACCCACATTGCTCTCGTTGTCGGGTCTTGAGATCCCCAGCGCTATGCAGGGGCTGTCACTCGACCAGATGCTGCTTGGCAACACCTCATTGGAATACCACAAGCCGTACGTGGTCAGCGAGTATCACAATTCTCTCCGATTCCACGGGAGCCGGGGGTCACGCGCATCAATGTACTATGATGGACGCTATAAGCTAAATGTATATCATGATGTTGGAATAGGAGAGTTGTTCGATCATAAAGAAGACCCCAATGAGCACTATGATCTCTGGGATAGCGCCCATCAGAGGGGCTTGAAATGCGACCTTTTAGGGCGCAGCTTTTCCGCTATGATGCTCAGAAGTGGATCCGGCCCGAACAGAATTGAGGACTACTAGTCTTCCCAGTCGGGCGAGCACTGGCTAGTCCTGTTCTCCCAATCTCGAAGTCGGCCCCTGGTCGCGCGCGCTTCGGAAGCCAATCGTCGGACGGGTCGATGGCGTTTGGCTCTCTTTTCTGCGGCTTCATAAGGTATGGGTATCATGACGATGAGCATTAACTCACCCGCCGCGACAGCGGCAGAGCGCGAGAGCATCTTATCTGGCTTGCAGGAAGACATCGATCATCTGCCGAATGCGCTCGCTCGGATCGCCAAATACATCCTGGAAAATCCTGAGAAAGTGTTGCACCACTCGGTCGGGGAACTAGGCGAATTCGCGGGTAGTGGGGAAGCCAGCATTTTGAGGCTTTGCCGCCAGATCGGCTTTTCCGGCTTTCGCGATTTCAAGCTGGCGCTGGCGGCAGAGATTGGCCGCCCCGGGCCTCCATCCACCGCCGCGCAGCAGCCCAACGCCGCCCTACAAACCTTGCACGACACGATGGCTCGGAATCTAGGGATCGCACACAGCAATGCCGATCTCGAGGCCCTCGAGAAGCTCGCAGAAGTGATTGCGGCGAGCAGAAGGATAGATCTTTACGGAGCAGGAATGTCGGGCGTGACGGGAGAACTGCTCGCCTATCGGCTCTTGCGAGTTGGGCTTACGGCGCTGGCGTTCAGAAACTCCAACATGGCTCACGAAGTCGCCAACGGACTCAGTCCCGGATGCGTGGCGATCGGCCTTTCGATATCCGGCCTCACCGTTGATACGGTTCAGTTCCTCAAGGGCGCCCGCTCCGCAGGGGCACTGACCGTCGCCATCACCAACCGCGCCCGTAGCCCGCTCGGCAAGTCGGCGGACTTCATCTTGCAGGCCTCCGGCCTTGACGACCATCCGATCGGCGGCACGCTGACCCCGATGATCGGCAAGATCTTCGTGATCGAAAGCCTGATGCTGGCACTGGGAAAGGCGATGGAGAAATCGGTTGCGAAATGAAATTAAACTCCGTATTGTCATGATAATGAAATAAAGCTCCATTAAGCCCTGTCGCCAACCGAAAGGGAACTCGGAATGGCTGCGTTGGATCTCCACATTGACAATGTCGGCAAGCGGTATGGCGCGACTGATGTGCTTCGCGGCGTCTGTCTAAGGATTGCTGCCGGGGAATTTGTGACACTGCTTGGGCCCTCCGGCTGCGGCAAGTCCACGCTTCTTCGCATAATAGCAGGGCTGGAGCGCGCGGATCAGGGCCACGTGCGTGCAGGGGGCAAGGCGCTGGATACCGTGGCGCCGAAGGACCGCGACCTGGCCTTCGTGTTCCAGAGCTACGCCCTTTATCCGCATCTAAGTGTGTACGACAACATCGCAGCCCCGCTGGTCATGCGCGAGCTGACCAGCTTGGAACGGCTTCCGGTGATTGGCGGCCTGCTGCCAGGGGCCGGCCAACGCAATCGCTCGATCGAGGAGCGGGTCCGTCAAACATCGGCGCTGCTCAAGCTCGATGCGCTGCTCGACCGCCGGCCGGCGGAGCTTTCGGGTGGACAGCGCCAGCGCGTGGCTTTGGGACGCGCTATGGTGCGCAAGCCGAAGATCTTCCTGATGGATGAACCCTTGGCAAATCTGGACGCAGCGTTGCGCATTCATACGCGTGGCGAAATCGCGCGGCTCCACAAGGAAATGCAAACGACGACTATCTTCGTTACCCATGACCAGGCCGAGGCGGCCGCACTTTCCGACCGTGTCGCCGTCATTTTTGGCGGCGAGCTGCGCCAAGTTGCAGCCCCTGCCGATCTTTATCGCGAACCCGTCGATCTCGATGTTGCCCGGTTCCTGGCCCAGCCATTCCTGAACGAGGTCGAGGTGGCCGCCCCTGTCGGCGGCGCGCTCATCATCGACAGCAGTAGGATCATCATTCGCGATGCGCTCGGATCCGGACAGGCCGGAACGCTGGCCTTTCGGCCGGAGCATGCATCCCTCGTCGACAGGGACCGACCGGGCGCCCTGCCGGTTTGCGTCACGCGCATCGAGCATGCAGGGATGGACGCTCACGTCTTTGTCCATGCCGGGGCAGGCGCTGAGTTCGTCGCCCGGATTTCGGCCGAGCGAGCACAATCACTGCGTGGCGGCGACAACTTGGGACTGACCATCGACTCGGAAAAGGCATGGTTCTTTCCTTGGGACGGCTCGCGCCAGAGTCGCGATCACAGCAGGGTAGCCTGATATGGCCGTGGTCGACGACAATCCGATCGGTCGCTTGGCTCAGAACATTTCAGGCGGCTACCGCCCTGCTCGCGCCCAGGCACAAGCCGGAATGATCCTGGCCACACCCGCGACGCTGCTGCTTGCCGCTCTTGTCATCGGGCCCACCGTTCTAGTTTTCTTTCTGTCTTTTACAGATGCTTCGCTTGGTTTGGCCGGTGTCCGGTTCATCGGGCTTGCGAACTATACGCGCATGCTGACGGACCCAGGCTTTGCTCAGAGCCTGCGCAACACCGCGCTCTATGTGGTTGTGGTCGTGCCGACATCAATCGGGTGGGGCCTGCTGGTTGCTCTCTTGATCGCGCGGTCACGATTTGCCATCGTCTATCGCACCGCCTACTTCCTACCGGTGGCCGCGACCCTGGTCGCTCTCGCAACCGCGTGGGAAGCGATCCTGCATCCAAGTCTCGGCTTCGCCAACTCATTGCTGCAGCTTTTGGGCGCATCGCCGGTCAGCTTCCTGTCCGATCCCTCGACGGCCATGTATGCGCTCTCGGCGATCGGCGTCTGGCAGCTGGTCGGCTTCAACATGATACTTTTCGTGGCCGGTCTTTCAACCATTCCGGAGGAGCTCTACGAAGCCGCGGCGATCGACGGAGCGGACACGGGGCTGAAGCGCTTCCTGCTGGTGACTTGGCCGATGCTGGCGCCGGTGACGCTGTTCGTCACCGTAATGACAATCATCCGCGCCTTTTCGGTCTTCGAAACGGTTGCAGTCCTCACACAGGGCGGCCCGATGAAGTCCACCTCCGTCATTCTCTACACATTCTATGAAGAGGGCTTCCGCTTTTTCCGGGTGGGGTATGCGTCAGCGATCTCCGTGTCTTTCTTCGTCTTCGTGACTTTCCTGTCGCTCGTCCAGATGCACGTCTCCGAGCGCCGGGCGCGCTGGAAAGCAAGTGGAGGTCGATGATGATGATCCTGGCGCAATCTTCCGCATCCCGCATTGCCTTGCATGCCGTGCTTGTGACCGGCGCGATCATAATGGTCTTCCCTTTTGTGTGGATGATCCTTGCCTCTATGACTCCACAGAGCGAGATTTTCGACGGCAGCCTGCTGCCAACCCCGACCCTTAACGGCGCGATTGACAATTACAGCACCGCGCTTTCGGCAATTCCGCTTCTTCGGTTCATGGGAAATGGCTTTGTCGTGTGCCTGACAATTCTTGTGTTGCAGGTCGCGATCGCCATCCCGTGTGGCTATGCGATGGCCAAGCTATCCTTCCCCGGCCGCCCAATTCTGCTTGCGGCCGTCCTTCTCGGTCTTCTGGTGCCGGTGCAGATACCAACGATCCCGATCTACATAGCGCTGGCGAAATCCGGGCTGCTCGACAGCTATGCCGCGCTGGTTCTGCCCTGGATCATTTCGGTATTTGCCATCTTCCTGTTCCGGCAGTTCTTCGTGACTTTTCCCGACGAGGTGCTCGACGCGGCGCGGCTGGACGGTTTCAGCGAGCTCTCGATCGCCCGGCGGATCATGCTGCCTGCAGCATGGCCGGCCGTCGCTTCCTTCTCGATCTTCTCTGTCGTGGCCCATTGGAACGATCTCTATTGGCCACTGGTGGTGATCACCACTCCCGACATGATGACGCCTTCCCTTGGAATTGCCTATTTCCGGCAGGCGGGCGAAGGCGCCGGAAATGTCGGTGCGCTTATGGCCGGGGGCGTTCTCGTGACCGCGCCCTTAGTCGCTCTTTTCCTTCTCATGCAGAAACACTTCATCCGGGGCCTGGTGCTTGGCCGACACTAGCTCCGTTTCCAAACCTCATCTCGAAGCTCAGGAGAGCAATGTGAAAACCCTTGCAATGATCCTCGCCGCCGGCATCACTGCCGCGCTGGCAGCCATGCCGGCGCAAGCCGACACAAAACTCGATGTCTATTACGCCTGGCCCGAACACGAAGTAATCCATAAGCCGATTGCCGATCGCTTCATGAAGGACCACCCGGACATCAAGATCAACTTCCGCGTCGCCGCGCCGAGTTATGATGAGGCTGTCCAAACGTTGATCCGCCAGAGCATGGCGGGCGAGTTGCCGGACGTCCACTACGTCGGCTTCAATGTGTTGCGTCCGCTCGTGGCGCGTGGGCTCGTGAAGCCCATCGACGATCTCGCTGCCGCGGATCACCTAGCCGAGAAAGGCTACACGGATCAGGTCCTTTCTCTCGCAACAATCGACGGCCATCTCTACGGTCTTCCGTTCGCCATGTCGACGCCGGTTGTTTACTACAATGCCGATCTCGTGAAGAAGGCGGGTGGCGATCCTGACAAGATCCCAGGCGACTGGGATAGCTTCGTCGAACTTGCCGGCAAAATTGGAGCGCTCGGCAATGGAACGTCCGGCATGTATTACCAACTTGGCTCGGACGACTGGACCACGCAGAACCTGGTGCGCAGCTTCGGCGGACGGATGATGAACGACAAGCAAAGCGACATCGCTTTTGACGGTCCTGCCGGCCAGGCCGCAGTCAAGCTGTTCAAGAGATTCCATACCGCTGGTGCTCAGCCGACGATCGACTCGCGCGCTGCCCAGCAGCTCTTCACTTCCGGCAAACTTGGTTTCTTATTCGCCTCTGCCGGCAATGTGAGTGGCTTTGAAGCTGATGTTGGAGACCGGTTCAAGCTCCGCACCGCCAAGCAGCCGCTAGGCGTTGAAGATGCGACGATGCCGACGGGCGGCATGGTCGCAGTAATCCTCACCGACGATCCCGCCAAGCGCGCCGCCGCCTGGGAGTACGTCAAGTTCGCGACTGGTCCTGAAGGCCAGAGCATTGTCGTACCTAATACCGGATATATGCCGACGAACACGCTTGCCCTCGACAAGGATCATCTCGGCGCGTTCTACGACAAGCATCCGAATTGGTACACCAGCGTGCTCCAGACGCCCCGCGCGCGCCCGTGGTTCTCTTGGCCCGGTGACAACGGTGTTCAGATCGGCGAGGTCCTACGCGACGAAATGACGGCCATCGCGCTTGGATCCAAGGAACCGGAGGCCGCCCTCGCAGACATGGCGTCCCAGGTTCGCGCACTCCTGCCGAAAACCAACTGATCGTCTCGTCCGGGACGCTGCACGCCGTGCGGCGTCTCTCCCTTTTTCGCGGATTTACCAATGAAACTGATCCACTTGACTGATCTCCACCTTGTGCCGGCCGGCGCTATGCTCTTTGGCTTCGATCCGGCCGAGCGAATGCGCAAGACCATCGAGCGCATCAACCGCGATCACGCCGATGCCGAGCTTTGCGTGCTGACCGGCGACCTCACCGACGAGGGAGATTTCGCTTCCTACGAACTGTTACGCGAATTGCTTCAGGAGATGCGCGTGCCCATCCGGCTTCTGCTCGGCAACCACGACAGTCGTCAAAACTTCTTACGCGCTTTCCCCGGCGAGCCGCGCGATAGGAACGGTTTTGTCCAGTCAGTCCATGACACCTCGGTCGGGCGCCTCATCTTCCTCGACACCCTGGTGAAGGGTCTTGGGCATGGCGCGCTGAACGAGGGACGACTGGAATGGCTGTTAGAGCGGCTCACCGAGAGGCCGCAGGCGCCGGCGTACCTCTTCGCCCATCATCCGCTACAGCCGATCGGCCTGCCGCACTTTGAGCCTTGGAATACGGAGAACTGGCGCCAGACTATGCGGGCGATGGTGGGGGCCGGCAATGTGCGGCACGTCTTCCATGGTCATGTGCACGTCGATGTCAGCGGCACCTGGAGCGGCATTCCGTTCAGCGCAAGCCGTGGGGTTGCACATCAGATCATACCACACTTAGCGCGCAGGGATGCGGATTTTGTCGAGGACGCCCCGGCTTTCGACGTCGCACTGATCGACGATGATAGCGTCCTTGTCCACCGTTTCGAAGTCAACGACCGACATGTGGTTGAGGTCTCCGTTGCGGGCCCGGTTCCGAAGGACGTGCAATGAAACAACAGAACCCTTATGAACTGGTCATCTTCGATTGCGACGGCGTTCTGATCGACAGCGAGACGCTGGCAAGTCGCATTGATGCCGAGGAACTTACCCGCATCGGCTATCACACGTCGTATTCTGATGTGGTTCTGCGCTTTACCGGCCTGTCCTCAGCCACCATGCGGAAGATGATCGAAGAAGACTGGGGCCGCCCTCTCCCCAGCGACTTCGACACCATCGTGCAATCCCGGATCAAGGAAAGCTACCGGACGGAACTGCAAGCCATCAGTGGTATTGACCGGCTCCTGCATCAGTTGTCGTTACCTCGCTGCGTCGCCTCAAGCAGCGGCCCCGACAAGCTGCGACTGGGGCTTGAACTGACGGAGCTTTGGCCGCACTTCCATCCGTACGTGTTCAGCTCCGTCATGGTAAAGGCGGGCAAGCCTGCACCGGACCTGTTCCTGTTCGCTGCGGCTCAAATGGACACTGAGCCGGCGCGCTGCGTCGTGGTGGAGGACAGCATTGCCGGCGTCGGAGCCGGTGTGGCCGCTGGGATGACGGTGATCGGTTTCACGGCGGGCGGCCACTGTTTCGAGGACCACGGTCAACGATTGCTCTCAGCCGGCGCTGCTGTCGTCGCGCGATCAGCTGAAGAACTTGGCGTATTGCTGATGACGAGCGAGGTTCAGCCGCGTTCAAAGATCGCAGAAGGGACCCGGTAGTAGCATGTGCTGCAACGCCTTCGTGGCTAGGGAACACACTCGGCCTCCACGAACGTCCACCTTTCGACGCTCATTGCACCCCGGAACGGCTAATAAGCGCGACAGGATGAGGCTGGACCATATCTATTATTCCCGAGCAATGTTTTTGACGCGCCATGTGAGCATCGCGGCAACGCAGATCTGAAGGTTAGCGTAGGGGAGGGGAGGAAATATCCAGATCCCCGTTCGCCACCGCCGGACAAGCCTGGTAAGTAAGAATGAGCGAGGCGGCCACGAGCGGCACATCCCAAACGAGCAGCCAGCGGTCTCGAATGCGGGCATACCGGTGTAGTGCGTCGCCGCGATGCCGCCTACCAGGAGCGCACCACCCATGTGGACGCGTGGCGAGATGTCGATCGTGAGACCCCAGGGATCGCGACCAGCAACGACATGAACTCGAAGCGATCTTATAGCCGCTCCCTAACGTGGGCCAGGAGGCCGACATTAGCAAATGCCTCGCCCAAATGCCAAAGCCGGTGGCGACCACTGCGACTAGAGCGAAATGAATTGAGGCTGAATCGGCGGGAGATTCCCTTAGACGCGCAAATCTGATTCAACCTTCTTGCTGGGCAAGGAGGTCAGCATGGATGGGCAAACCTTACTCGATGGATCTTCGCGAACGGGTTGTTGAATCGGTTGAGCAGGAGGGGCTGTCACGACGGCAAGCCTCGGCGCGCTATGGGGTTGGTATCAGCACCGTGGTCAGATGGGTGAGCCGGTTCGCGAGACGAACAGTCTTGCGCCGGGCAAAATGGGTGGGCACAGGCCGAAGAAGATTGCTGGCCCGCATCGGGACTGGCTGCTGGTGCGCTGCCGAGCCGCCGATTTTACGCTGCGTGGACTGGTGGCCGAATTTGGCGAGCGCGGCTTGAAGGTCGATTACCGCTCGGTGTGGGAGTTCGTCCACGCCGACAAGCTCAGTCACAAAAAAAGACGCTGATCGCGGCTGAGCAAGATCGCCCGGATGTAGCGCGCCGGCGGGCACAGTGGGCAAAGTATCAGGACCGTATCGATCCTTCCCGCCTGGTGTTCATCGACGAGACATGGACCAAGACCCATATGGCACCGCTCAGGGGATGGGCGCTGCGCGGCGAGAGAATCAAAGCCAAGGTGCCGCACGGCCATTGGAAGACCATGACCTTCCTGGCGGCGCTGCGCCACGACCGTGTCGATGCACCATGGCTCATCGACGGACCGATCAACGGCGAGCGTGTCCAGCTCTATGTCGATAAGGTTCTCGTCCCCACCCTCAAGCCCGGCGACATCGTCATCATGGACATGTGTGGACGCCCCCGTCAGCGCAAGAAGAATCTTATATGAAGAATGAGGAGCGTGGTCGGGTGCTGACATGTGTCCGGCCTCTGATGCGGCGTTCCACATGCCGCGGGCCCGTATGGGAGTTCGCGGAGCGGGTCCAATTCAATCTCGCGTGCTCAAGGCACGTATCCATGATCTGGTTTTCCCGATCCCGTCTCGTTGACCGTTGCGCCATACTCTCCGTTTGACCTTCTTACACTTTCGAGGCCTTCCGGCCGAGCGGAACTAACCCGCCACCGCCGGAGCCCGATAGGTTCCGCCTTTCGCCATCAATGCCCAGACGATGCGTGCCGTCTTG
>NZ_JAMYPX010000037.1:0-38121 GCF_040320585.1 Mesorhizobium sp. M0663 | reverse complement strand
CGGGTCTTTCCCGGCCCCCCCCGCTACGCCCCCCCTGGACCGCTTTTGCGGGGCTGACCATCTCGCCCCCCCCCTTCGCCTCTATAGCGGGCCGGCCCCGGGGGCGGGCCGCGAGTTGTTGGACTTCAGTTGCTGACCACTGCTTCGGCGTCTTCGGCCGTGCGGATCTTGATGCCCTTTTCCTGGGCATAAGCTTCGGACGACTTCTCGATGATCGGACGCAGCAGCTTCCAGTCGGGCGCAATCCAGTCGGAGACGACGTTCCACTTCTTGCCGTCCCACTGCTGGAAGGTCACGTAGCCGTCACCTTCGTGATTGTCCCAGGAGACGTTGATGGAATGGAACAGATCCTTAGCGCCGAGCGCCTCGACGCGCGCCGGATCGAGCTTGAGATGCTCGAAGCCCCAGCGCACTTCGTCGCCGGTCAATGTGCGGTTGCCGAACTTGGCCTGCGCGATGCGGACCGCCTCTACATTGAGGATGCCGTTAACGATGCCCAGATTATGGTAGACCGAACCGATCCGGCTCTTGTCCTCAAGGTTACCCTTGCCGGCGTCGTAGACCGTTTTGACGATCTCCTGGACCACCGGATACTGCTCGCCCGATGCCTGGGTGGTGATGGCCGTATAGCCCTTGGCGGCGTCGCCGGCGGGGATCACGTCCTCTTCGGAGTTCGACCAGACGTTGCCGACGATGTGATCGGCGGGGAAGCCGGTCTTCTGCGCGGTCTTGAGCGCAACCGGGTTCATCACGCCCCAGCCGCGCAGCACCACATAGTCGGGATGCTCGCGTCGGATCGTCAGCCACTGCGCCTGCTGTTCGTTGCCGGGATGCGGAACCTCGATCTGCGACAGCTCGAAGCCGTATTTCTGCGAAAGCAATTCATAGATCGGGATCGTCTCCTTGCCGTAGGGCGAGCCGTGATAGAGCACCACGATCTTCTTGCCTTTGAGCTTGTCCAGGCCGCCTTCCTTGGAGGCGATGTAGTTCACGATGCCGGAGGTCTCGCTGTAGGGATTGAGCAGCAGCGGGAAGACGTAAGGGAACACGCGCCCGTCCGTGGTGTCGGTGCGGCCGTGGTTGATGGTGATCAGCGGCACCTTGTCATCGGTGATGCGGTCGATCATGGCATAGGCGATGCCGACCGAAAGCGGGTTCCAGGCGGCGATGCCGGGATTGCTCTTCAATCGTTCATAGACCTCGACGCCCTTCTCGACCTCATACTGCGTCTCGCCCTCGCTCCAGGTCAGCTTGACGCCGTTGACGCCGCCGTCGCGGATGTTGATCAGGTTGAGATAGTCGATGAAGCCGCCGAAAAAGCCGGTGCCGCCGGCGGCGTAAGGGCCGACGCGGTAGCTCTGAAGAGGAAAATACTGTTCGTCGGCGTGGACCGCCGTCGCGCCGAGCACGAAGGCCGTGGCGATCGCCGCTTTTCGTAGGTGACTGAAGAAGGTCATGGATTGCGTCTCCTGAGGTTGTGGTCCGTGAGAGGATGTCGAGCGGCGCTCAGCTGGACCTTGAGCCGATCCGTCGTTTCAGGCGGTCGAAGAGGGCCGACAGCCCGTTCGGTTCCGCGATGAGGAAGATGATGATGAGCGCGCCGAGCACGATGCGCTGACTCATGTCGAGAACACCCGAATCGAACAGTCCGCCAAACAGGAAGGCGCCAAGCCGCGACAGGATGAGCGGAAAGATGACGATGAACGCCGCTCCCAGAAAGGCGCCGCGTATCGAGGCCAGCCCGCCGATGATGATGATGAACAGGATCTGGAACGAGCGGTCGAGATTGAAGCCGGCCGGCTCGACGGTGCGCAGATAGGTGAAGGCCCACAGCACGCCGGCGACGCCGATGATGAAGGACGAGATGGCGAACGCGAGCAGCTTGGTCTTCAGCACAGGGACGCCGATCACCCGCGCGGCGGTTTCGTTGTCGCGCACGGCGATGAAATTGCGGCCGGTCGCGCTGTTGACCAGGCGCCAGACGAGCGCCGTGAGCACGATGACCGTGGTCACCGAGAGCAGGTAGCGGCCCGTCGCCCTGTCGAGCGAGAAGCCCGCAACGGCAAGGTGCGGCGCCGAGATCACCCCGGAAGGGTTGTCGTTGGAGAACCAGCCGAACTTGGTCAGCGCCCACTGCACGAAGAACTGGGCGGCGAGCGTCGAGACGGCGAGATAGAAGCCGCGCAGGCGCAGGCTCGGCAATCCGAACACGACGCCGATGCCGGCGGCCGAAATCCCGGCCAGGATCATGGTCGCAGCCAGCGGCAGTCCTTCGACCCGAAGGTTGAAATTGTAGGCGGCGAAAGCGCCGACCGCCATGAAGGCGGAGGAGCCCAGCGAAAGCTGGCCGCAATAGCCGGTCAAAAGGTTGAGGCCGACCGCCGCCAGGCTGAGCGCAAGGAACGGCAGCAGGATCGCCTCGACGAGATAGCTCGACGCATAGGCGGGGATCAGGCCGTAGGCCACGGCAATCAGGGCGGCCGGCAGGGCTAACTTCTGCCAGTCGATTGGAAGCCTTGCGGCATCGAGCGCTTGCACGGCCATCGGTCAGACCCTTTCGACAGTCTTCTGGCCAAACAGCCCGGAGGGGCGCACCAGCAGGACGACCAGCGCCAGCGCATAAGCGAACCAGCCTTCGATGCCGCCACCGACAAAGGGTCCGAGGTAGACCTCGGCGAGCTTCTCGCTGGCGCCGATGATGAGGCCGCCGACGATGGCGCCGAGGATGGAATCGAAGCCGCCAAGCACCAGCACCGGCAGCGCCTTCAGCACGATCAGCGACAGCGAGAACTGGACGCCGAGGCGCGCGCCCCACAAAAGTCCCGCGACCAGTGCCACGAACCCCGCGGCGGTCCACACCGTCCCCCAGATCCGGGGCAGCCGCAGCCCGACGGCGAGCGCCGCGAACTGGTCGTCTGCGACGGCGCGAAACGCCAGGCCGATGCGGGTCCAATAGAAGAATGCGCTCAAGCCGGCGACCATCGCCGCGGCAATGCCTGCAGCAAGAAGATCGAATGACGAGATCAGGATGCCGCCGACCTCGAACGGCGTGTCGTCGATGCCGAGATCGAGCCCGTGCACCTGGGTGCCCCACACCAACTGGGCAGCGCCTTCAATGATGTAAGACAGACCAAGCGTGGCCATGAACAGCGTCATCGGCGAGCGATTGACCAGCGGCCTCAGCACAGTTCGCTCGATGGTGAAGCCCAGCGCAACCATGACCGCGAGGGTAATGAGCAGCGAAAGCGCAAACGGGATGCCGCGTTCGACAAGGCTGACAAAGGTGAGTGCGGCGAACAGCACCATCGACCCTTGCGCGAAGTTCAGCACGCCCGACGTCTTGTAGATCAGCACGAAACCGATGGCGACGAGCGAATACATGACGCCTGAGAGCAAGCCACCGACCAGCACCTCGATGACGAAGAGGAAATCATAGTAGCTCATCAGATGCCCTCGCCATCTTCGCCTTCGGCGGTGCCGATATAGGCCCGGATCACCGCCGGATTGGCCCTCACCTCGGCCGGTGTCCCGTCGGCGATCTTGCGGCCGTAGTCGAGCACGGCGACGCGGTCGGAGAGCCCCATGACCACGCCGATATCGTGTTCGATCAGGATGATGGTGACGTCGTGCCGGTCGCGCGCTGCGCGCACGAAACCGGCCATCTCGGCCTTCTCGGTCGCCGTCATGCCGGCCATCGGCTCGTCGAGCAGCAGGATCTTCGGCTCGGCGACAAGCGCGCGCGCCAGTTCGACCCGCTTCTGCAGGCCGTAGGGCAGCGTTGCGACCAGGCGATCGGCCACGGCCTCGAGATGCAGGAAGGCGATTGTCTGGTCGACCTTTTCAGCGATCGCGGCATCTTCGCGGCGGGCGCGTGGCAAGCCCGCAATATGTTCGACGAAGCTGGCGCGCCGGGTGTGGACGCGGCCCGACGCGATGTTGTCGCGCACTGAAAGCCCACCGAACAGTGCCAAGTTCTGGAAGGTGCGCGCGACGCCGAGCCGTGCCAGACGGCTTGCCGACACCCGGGAGAAGGACTGGCCATCGATCACGATCTTGCCCTGATCGGCGTGATAGAGGCCGCTGATGATGTTGATCAGCGAGGATTTGCCGGCGCCATTGGGACCGATCACAGCGCGGATCTCGCGGCTTTTGACCTCGAGGTCGACATCCCGCAGTGCCGTGACGCCACCAAAGGAAATGCTGATCCCGCCCAGCGCCAGGATCGCATCAGCCTTTGCCGACAGGCGCGCCGGGCGCGTGTCCTCGACGGGACCAGCACCAGCAAGAATGCCGGAAATTTCGGGCGCGCGCTCGTATGCGGCGGCTCCCAGCGAAGCACCAATCATGAAACGTTCCTGATTTTGAAGGCGTGCGGGCGGCGGCCTGAAGGCCGCGCCTGTCCTATTCCGCGGCGACGAGCTCCCTGTCGCGCGCCGCTTCCAGTTCGCGCACCAGAGGGATGACGCGCTTGCCGAAGAACTCCACCTCTTCCTGGAAATGCAGGAAGCCGAGCAGGATCAGATCCGCGCCGGCATCCTTCAGCTTGAGGATGCGTTCGGCAATCTGTTCCGGCGTGCCGATGAGATTGCTGCGGAAGCCGTCATTGTATTGGACAAGATCCTCGAAGGAGGATTTTGCCCAGTTACCCTCGCCTTCCGGCGAGGCCTTGCCGGCATTCTTGACCTGATCGGCGAAACCCTGCACCGCCTCCGGATTGGCCTTGGCGATGATCTCGTCGAGCACGGTGCGCGCTTCTGCCTCGGTTTCGCGAGCGATGGCAAAGGCGTTGACGCCGATCTTGACCTTGTGGCCATTGGCCTTCGCCTTGGTCTTGATGTCGTCAACCTGCTTCTTGATCTCTTCCGGCGTGTTGCCGTTGGTGAAATACCAATCGGAAACCCGCGCAGCCATGTCGCGCGCCGCGCGTGATGAGCCGCCCTGGAATATCTCCGGCTGGGGATCGATCGGCTTCGGCTTCATCGAGTAGTTGGTAAAGCGATAGAAGTCGCCCTTCAGAGTGAAATTGTCCTCGGTCCAGATGCCGCGCAGCGCGCGGATGAATTCCTCCGAGCGGCGATAGCGCTCGTCATGGTCGAGCCACAGCTCGCCGATGGCGGCGAACTCACCGCGGAACCAGCCGCTCACGACATTGACCGCGACACGGCCATTGGTCAGGTGGTTGATGGTGGCTATCTGCTTGGCCGCCAGCGCTGGATTCCAGGGGCCGGGCAGGATCGCCGCGATGACTTTCAGCGTTGTGGTCGCCGCAAGCAGGGCGTGGCTGAACGATACGGATTCGTGCTGGTTGTCGGCGCCATAGCCGGCGGTGAAGCGTATCTGGCTCAGTGCGTAGTCGAAGCCGTTGGCCTCGGCGATCTGGGCGAGCTTGCGGTTATAGTCGATGTCCCAACCCGTCCGCTGCTCGATGTTGGAGATGACAAGGCCGCCCGAGACGTTCGGGACCCAGTAGGCGAATTTCACGTCGTCGGAATTCGAGGTCATTGCGTTCGTTTCCCCTTTTGATTGGCTTCAACCGACGCGCGTGGCGACGGCAGCGTTTCCATGACTGGAATTAAGCAAGGAGACCGCTTCGGTAGCGGCCCGTGAGATGCGCTCGATAATCGCTGCGCCGACGATCTTGGCATCGACGAAATCGTCGGGCGCGCCGTAGACGCCGGTCGGAACGGTGACGGCCCCGAAAAAACCGAACAATGGCCGGAGCTGATGTTCGAGCACCAGGCCATGGTATGGACTTCCGCCGGTCGCCGCGAGAAGCACGGTCTTGCCCGTCAGTGCACGATAATCGACGAGGTCGAACAGGTGCTTGAGGGCGCCGGTGTAGGATGCCCTGTAGACCGGCGTTCCGACCACGAGCAGATCGGCCTTCTCGACACGCTGGATGATCGCTTCGCCAGACGCGCCAAGCGCGCCACGAGACAACCCGGCGAAAATCGAAGGCGCCGCCTCGGTGATTTCGATCAGGCCGGCGTCCGACGGGACACGCGACGCGACCGCCTTGACCAGCGCGCTCACCACCGCGGTGGTGCGGGATGGCGTACTAACGCCGCCGGATATGCCGAGAACCGAAATTCTTGCCACGTGTCGTCGATCTCCTGTTCCACCAAGGGGATGCCCGGTTGCCAAGACGGGATCGGACGATATTCGACAAAATCTATAGAGATAAGGAATTATCTTCCGATTTTCCCGGACCGGTGAGAAAATCGGAGTGCTGACGCCTCATTAGCATGAGCTCTAACATCCGATTGGGGGGCGCAGACCGGCCAGGCTTGATCGTGGCGATCGGCGCTCCGTTGCCCGGTGCGGCCCGCGCCGCAGATTGTCACCACCGGCACGTCGCGCTTTTGGTCGTCGATCGGCGTCGCCGCCGTGATAGCTGCCGTTGAATCGGACCCCGAACTGCCGCTCGGCGCCGAAACGCCCGCTCACATCGAGATGCCCCTGGGGGCTCGACCGTGTCAGATCGACCTCGGCCCGCGCGCTTGGGACGATATTGGTCGTACCCCCCGAGACTGCTGTTCGGCGCGATGCCATAAAGGAGCGCCACCGGTCTTTGAGAACCTCGATCGCTCGATATAATCGGTGAACAAGCGATAGGTCGGCGCGACCCCGAACACACTTCCGGCAGATTGTCGATCGTTGCGGTCAGGGGCAGGCCGCCAGCCCCACCACCACGATGCGCTCAAGCACCGTACCATGGCATGTTCGTTTCATTGTTGACAGGTTAGTCATGCAAGACCTCCTGACCATCCTCACCCAGCTCTCGCCAGGCAAGGCAAAACGTTCTTGGTCCTTGGCGTGAGGGGACTTGGATGAGGAAATCTGTTGGGCTGTTCGCTGCGCTGGCCGTGATGGGTCAGGACGCCGCTGCGCAGGAGTCGACGGCTGATCGTCTGATGAAACTAGACCGGGAAGACGGTTATGCCGGACTTTTCTGAAACGCCGGTGGCTGGCGCTCGAGGTCAGAACATATCGGTTTTCGCTCGCCTTCCCTCTCGGCTCACTCACTTGTGCGGCATACAATAGACGCCCTCGGATTCCATGAGTACCGCGCCGCCCTTCAACTCGCTCATTGCGCCGACCCAGGCTTCCGAATAAGTGCGGCTGGCATCCACGGCCGTCAGCCAAAGAACGCGATTGTCAGCCAGTTCGACTTTAACTTCCTGCTGCAAAGGGCTTGCCTGCACGGTCTGTTGATAGTGCCGTTTGATCCTGACATTGCTGGCCGGGAACTCAGCTTCGTTGCTGCCATAGTTCAGCACAAACCTAGTATGGTCCTCGGCCACTGTGCAACTGCCGTCACGCTCACACACGATTTTGGCGGCGGTCTTGCAGTCCCATTTCAGTGAAGCGGGCCACATAGGATTGTCCACGCTTGATCGCGGCTTGTCGCTCTGACCAGCCGCCGTCAACACTGCGCCTGTGTTCAAAATCACAGTGGACAGGAGAAGCGCTTTGAACACTACAGACCTCCCTGAATTGCGATCCCATAGTACGTCGTCCTGCGTGATCGCCTGGCTCATGGCATGTTGAGATTGAACCAGCTTTTCTGGCGCACACCGTTCGCGTCATCATACTCGATGAACCAGGGCTTTCCGCGTATCGGTCGAGGGATGGTGACGTAGGTGGGGCCATTACCGACGGAATGCCCTCGATCGTTCCCCGCGGTCTGGATTTTTGCCGCAACCACCTTACCGTCGATTTCGATTTGGACCTGACGTGATCCGTCTCCATGATGCCTGCTGAGGGCGTTGTTTTTGAAAACGACGGGCAAGGAGAGCCTATCGGCCGCGATGCGGCAGATGTTTTGTTCTTGACCTAAGCCCGGCCGATCGAATTCGGAGCTGCCAACTGCTTCCCAGCCAGACGGACAATCCTCATACTTCTCAAATCTCGCCGCGCTGGAGTTGGCTTGCGGACAGGTCGGCCAATTAAAACCCGGGGCTTCCATCGCCGCAATCAACCTGTAAATTGGCGGGTGGCACGAGGGGGTGCCTTGCCAGTCGCCGGAAAGACATAGGAGGACCTGACAGCCCCATTCCGACGCTTTTGATTGGGATGGAAGAGCTGCGGCGCCCGCCATGGCGACGGCACCCCCCAATAGGAATTTGAGTATGGTCATAGCCTTTTCCTCGCTGCGGATTTGATAGTTTACTATGGATGATCCGCGCGAAAAAGGACAGATCGAAAAGGCAGGCTTTGTGCGACTACATCGATTTATGAAACGAGACGACGGAGGCGTGGTCAACAACCCGTTGCGCGCCAACATTGCCCTGACGCTCGAGCGGGAGAGAGCCAGACGCGGCTTATCCCATATGCACATGGCCGAACTGTTTCGAACCCCCGAGGGCGAAAAACTGGCCTATCGAACCTACATTCAGACTGTGCGTCAGAAAAATAATGTCACATTGACGACGCTGCAGATCATGGCAAAGGGCTTGGAAGTGTCTTTTGCAGGACTGCTCGCCGGCGGTAAGAAAGTTCCGGAATGGGCGCATCAGTTGGACGACAATGCGATCCGCAAGCGGCTGGCGCATATCATCGATTTTGAGCGACAACGACGTACTTTGCACCGCTATGAGATGGCCGAACTCATCGGCGTGGCGGAGGCGACATTCACGAAACTGGAACGCGCGAGCGGCAACATCAGTGTGGACACGATTGCCGCGATCGCCAAGGCGTTGAAACTTGATCCAGCGACCTTCCTCTTTTCCGAAAGGATCCCGCCTGGCAGAGCCGACACCTAGCCGCCCCACGAGTGTAAAGAATCTGCAGCAGACTCGGTTGCGCCTGAAGTTAGCGCGTCAGCAGGTTGCGGGCCGGAAGCAACTCTCCAGCCATTGCTACTGGGTGGGGCAGTATTCAGGGCAGCATGGCTGCTCCGATAAAGGCTGCCGCGGCCAGCACGACGGTGGCTGAATAACCGGGACTGGCTCGCATGTGCGGGGTTGGAAGTCCGTCTCGTCGTTCAGCTGGCGCGTCGCATTGGCATAGCTCGCCTGGTTGTTGAACTCCGGCGGTTCACGAGGTGGGGCCGGGTTCTTAAGCGGAGCGTTACCGGGATTCCCCGTCCGTCTCCTGGGAGCTGCGGCTGGGACAATCCCCTAGCGTCTTATTTGCTTCGCCGGCAGCGATATCGCCCCGCGCCTCAGCCGGAGCCCCGCCCAAGAGGTGCTGCGTCGCTCATCGGGATCGCCTTCAGCGGATCGGCGTCAAGCGCCCTAACCTGCGTTCCTATCGCAAAGTTCCGCCGAGCGGAAACCAGCAGAGCCTGCTTCCAGGAACAACCGGCGATCAGACGGGTTGGGGGCAGCCAAACAGGGAGAGCAAAGATGGACTCGGCGAGCCACACAGCCGACATGCGCGGCAGTTCGGCAGCAGCAACAACGCATTCGAGAGCGGTCACGCCTGTCCAGTTTGCGCGCGGCGGCCGCTAGTGGTCCGTCGCACAAACAAGACAACAGCAGCCGCCATCCTGCTTGGCGCCGGGCTGTCTGGCCTGGCGCTGTACAACAGCGCTCGCGCCAGACGCGCGCTTTTCCCGCACGGGTCGGGGCGCTTTATCGGAGTGGCGGGGGTGCGCCTGCATCTCCTTGAGCAGGGCAGCGGGACGCCGTTGATCCTGCTGCACGGAAACGGCTCGTCGGCCGAAGATTTCAAGACCAGCGGCATGCTCGACAAAGCGGCCAGCAGATACCGGGTGCTCGCCTTTGACCGGCCCGGCTTCGGCAGGAGCACGCGGCCGCGAGGCAAATGGTGGACGGCGGCCGAGCAAGCCGATCTCATTCATGCCGCCGTCGCGCAGCTTGGGACCGAAAGATATTTCATTCTGGGCCATTCCTGGGGCGCGTCGGTGGCTCTCCAGCTCGCGCGCAGGCACCCAGCATCAGTTGCCGGAATCGTGCTTGCCTCAGGTTATTACTATCCGCCGCCGCGCCTGGGCCTCGCACTGGCGGCGCTGCCGGCCTTGCCTGTCGCCGGGGATGTTTTCTGCCACACCTTGCTGCCGCTGCTTGTGCGGCTCACCTGGCCGCTTGCCATGGGCAAGATATTTCGCCCCGGCATCATCTCTGCAGCGTTTGCTTCGTCGGCAAAGGACATCGCCAGCCGGCCCTCACAACTGCGGTCGATCGCAGCCGAATCGGGATTGATGCTGGCGGCCGCGCTGGCTGGCGGCCGCTTCACCCGCTACGATGATCTGTCGCTGCCTGTCGGCATTATCGCAGGGGCCGGCGACCGGTTGTTCGATGCGAAAACCGAGGCTCTTAGGCTACAATCCGAGATTCCTGGTTGCTTTGTCGATATCATTCCGCAGGCCGGCCACATGGTCCACCATACCGCACCGCTAGCTGTTCTCGCCATGGTCGACAGGGTCGCTGCCGCGGCCAGCATGAAGTAGGCCGGCACTGGCGCATGATCCCGCTAATGGGAATCCGGTTTTCAGAAAGATCATGCGCAAAGCAATAGGTGGAACCCTGTCCCGACCCTATCGGGTGGCGAATCCGATGATATATAACTTACGGCCACAACGCATGTCAGCGAACCGCATCGTGTGCATCCATCCCCGCCGGTTCCGCGAACATCGAGGTCGAGGTCTGGCACCTTGCAGACTGGCCAGGGGAACGGCCGCAATTCGCGGCTCGTTTCTGTCTGCCTTTAGCGTCTAGTCATCTGCATTGAGGCCGCGGGCTGTCAAGCACCCCGCATTACAAGGAGTTGACGCTCTGAGAAATGTAAACGTGTCGCACCATCCTTGTTGGTGCAGCATGCCGGGCTTACTGCCTTTCGAGCGCTTGATGTAACCAAATCACCGGCTCGGCGTTTCGTTCAGCGCCGTTGCAATGCCCACCCACCAACGCAACTTACAAGCACGAGCGAAGCCATAACCTCTGTCACGAGCATAGACTGGCAACTTCATGAGTCGCAATTTTCTGGTGATCGAACCTCAGGAAGGCATTGCCGTGCTCAAGGGGCTTGCCTCCTCGGCGCGGATCTCCATGCTGAAACTGCTGCACGAGAAGGGGCCGATGAATGTCAACGAAAATCGCCGCCGTGCTGTCGCTGCCGCAGTCGACCGTCTCGACCAACATCCAGGTGCTGGAGGATGCGGGGCTGATCCGCACCGAGAACAAGACAAGAAAGGCAGTCAGAAAATCTGCTATCCGACCGCTGAAGAAGTGCTCGTCGTGTTCAAGAGCGAATATCGTGCGGTCAAGAACGACGCGATCGAAGTGTCGATGCCGGTCGGGCTTTACACCGGCTTCGAGGTTACCGCGCCCTGCGGCCTTTGTTCGCCGGACGGCATCATCGGTCTGCTCGATGTTCCCAACACTTTCCTCGATCCCGACCGCATGAAAGCCGGTCTGCTATGGTTCACGCGCGGTTTTGTCGAATACCAGTTCCCCAATAACGCCAAGCTCGCACATGCCGAGATCACCGGACTCGAAGTTGCGATTGAGCTGTCCTCGGAGGTGCCGGGCACCAGCGCCGATTGGCCGTCGGACATCACGCTGACGATCAATGGCGTCGATGTCGGCACCTGGACGTCGCCGGGGGATTTCGGCGACAAGCGCGGCGTCTTCACGCCCTCCTGGTGGAAGCTCAAGGGCTCGCAATACGGCAAGCTCAAGAACTGGCGAATTGTCAATGAAGGCACCTATGTCGACGGTCTCAGGATTTCCGAAACCGGCCTCGCCGCACTTGACCTGAAGAACCATCATTCAATCCGCGTCCGTATCGGCGTCAAGGACGACGCCAAGCGCCCCGGCGGCATCAACATTTTCGGCAAAGGCTTTGGAAATTACATCAGGACCTCCTGCTCAGGATCAAAACCGCCTGAGTCGACTGGCGGCGTTGCTGCGCGCAATTACAGTCCATTGCCGAATTTCAGCTGGCAACGTCGTTTATGAGGCGACCAGCTTGCCTGACGTGTATAGATACCCCGTTGCAAGGCTCGCCCACTGGCTGCCTTTCGCCTGCTACCCTCAAATCACCGCTACAAAGCGATCCGTCCCACGAACCGCCAGAGCGCTTCATCCTCCGTTCCGGCAAATGCCGGAACTTATACATCTAGGCAACTCTCGAAAGTATGTGTCGATCCAGGTCGCACTTTGCCAACCGGAACCGCCAGCGATGGTTCGTAGCCTCACGCCTGCTCTGGTAGAACAAGGTCAGTTGCCGGCCGTCGATCATCACCGTCGAATGGCCATTCTCGCCGGGCTCACCAGGATCAAGGACGGGGCCGACAGAGACATAAGGACCCTCTACCCTATCGGCGATAGCAAAGAAAACGCGTTGACGGCTTCCACGGGGGCCGTCGGGGAGGAAACAGGTGGCGTTGAGAAGCACACGACCGTCCGGCAGCTCGACGAGCTGCGCGCCTTCGATCCCCCATTCGTAATCGGGGTGCTCGCGCGCATTGTGATGCGGCACGTCGAGATGATCGAGTATCTTGCCAAGACGTTTCCATGGCCCGAACCAGGAATCGGATTGGCTGCGCGCCAGATAGACATCAGGCTGGGGCACCCTGGTGATTTTGGGCATGCCTGAATAGACGATGTAGCGCTTGCCGCCGACGATTGCCGGATGGGGATCGTAGATGCCGTCCTCATCGGTGTCGGGCAGCGACAATATCGCCGGATTGAGCACCACCCAATGAAAGCCGTCATTGGAGACCGCGTGCTCGCAACGTCCGCCGGACTTCATGAATTCGGTCTGGATGAATCGTACGCGGCAATCGCCCATTGTCAGTTCCGGTCGCCTAGTCGGAACCGGTCGGCCACCGCCACGTCGACGGCGCGGCGGCTGCTGCGCATGTGTGCCTGGATACAACCAAGCTCCAATCCGTCTGTCCGGGGCCGCGGTGGCCTCGATTCGATCCGAAGTTATGCCGCCTGTTGCATCGCCCGTTCGTTGACCCCTGTTTCGCCCAGTCGGGTGAGCGCCTCATCGGTTGCTTTTTCTTCCTTGAGCGTCTGTTCGAGTAGCGGGACGGCGTCTTTCAGATCAAGTAACCCGGCCCATGTGACAAGAGTCCCGTAGCGCGCTATTTCATAGTGTTCCACGGACTGGGCTGCAGCCACGAGACCCGCGTCCAATGCCGGAGCCTCCTCGAATTCCTCCAAAATCTCCTGTCCTTCTTCGATGATGCCGTCGATCGCCGGGCACGTTTTCCCTTGGGCTCTCTTGCCAAATGCGTCAAAAACTTGCTGCAGGCGCTCGATTTGACCTTCGGTCTCGTCACGATGTTTTTCGAACGCCGCCTTCAGCTCTTCTGACTCCGCCCCCTTTGCCATTTTCCGGAGCGCGGTCAGAATCTTGCGTTCAGCGTAGTAAATGTCTTTCAACCCATCATGGAAAAGGTCTTCCAAACCTTTGGAGCCGCCTTGAGAGCCTTTCTTCGTCGCCATTGTCATCTCCTGTTTCATTGTATCGACGCATGCATGGTCTAACTGGCCCAGTCTCTTGTTGTTCCTTCGCCACGGCTCTGCGGCAGCCAACAGGTTGAGCGACGGTCGGTTGACCGCTGACTTCAACCCGCCGCGTCACAGCGACCGCTTGAGCATCTCGGCTGCGCTCCATTGCGGAACTTCCGGTATGAGGATCGTCTGCCTGCAGGGTTGCTGCCTGGTGTCGAAGCTGACAAGCTTAGGAACTTTGGTCGAGATCTCTAAAAGGCCAGCGGTTCAATCTCCTGATGCGGGCCAGGAGAATTGCCAAGTCATACGGCTTGGCGATTCGAGGGCCATCCTGGCAGAGGTCACCGGCTGCTTTGGCGGTTCGTTCCACGGCCGATGACAGCACCACCTTGATGTCTTCTCTATTCTGCCGAACCCACGCGGCAAGCTGAAACCCATTCGTCCCGCCTGGCAGATCAACGTCCGATAAAATGGTATCGACGTAGAAGCCGGAATGCCCCACCGCCTCTTGAGCAGCAAGGGCATCTTTTGCCTCGATAACTCGGTAGCCACAATGTCGAAGGTAGTCCGCCGTGGCCGAACGAGTGGTCACGTCAGCACTAACAACCAAAATCGTGTCGGGCTTTGACGCATGATGATTTTCCATTCAGCTGGAACGGTCAACCATCTTTCCTGTTCCCGACCACTTCCTACAAATTGCGTGCCCCGTACAGACTTCGTCCGGGTGCGTGGTAAGGTGCCATCCTGCCTCTTGGAGAGATGAAGAACGGGCTGAGAGACAATCACAAAAAATACCCGCATCGAAGGGACGGCGTCAGGAAGAGAGTGGCCGGTCGCGCAAGTTCGGGTAAGTGGAGTGAAAGTCGGTAGATGCGCAGATCTGCGCGACAGCTGAGCGAACGATCATTCAGCGCGCGACGCTGTGACATATGACACGCAAGCAACCAGCATGCCCTGGCATTCGGTGGGCTGCCAGGCGCGTTTGTCTTAGTCCCTTAACGAATGTGAATGCATACGCCACAAACCTCAGCATAGTGGCCTGGAAGAGCAGATGTGGAGGCCCGAGGTGCGACAGCTTGAAGATTTAGTGGAACACTATGTCGGCATACGCAGCCGGCGTGATAGAGTCATGTCGACAGGGCTCGCCTTGAGAGCGCTAAGGCAGGTCGTTGGGATGGCTTCAATCTCGGACCGGGAGCTTGCGAACATGGTCGCCGACCGTGCGGTCAGGCATGGTCTCGCCGTGGACTTTGATCATATCCAGCAAGACTGATTTTCTGGCCTTCTTGGACCGCTACGAGGGCCATTGCGGGTCGTGCTTTGACCCGCAATCGGTCTCGCCACTAGTTATCCTGGTGCATGCGCGGAACGAATGGAACCGATCAGGCTTCGTAGAACCTCCAGCTGTCCAGTGCCTGTTTTAGTTGGCGGCCTGAAGATCAAGCGGCCTCGCCGAAATTCGAACCCATTCACCCCTTTAAGGTTCTCCCAGACCGACGCGGAGGGTTTTGTGCGAAAGGTGATCGCAATCGCTTCGGGTCCTACGTCGACTTGGCTCAAGCCCAACTGCGCTGCATCCATTCGCAGTCGGGTTACCTCCAGCAGCGTCGCCACTTCGCTCGGAATGCCTCCGAAGCGATCCTCCAATTCGTCGGCAAATGCATTCAGATCCGAATGCGTGCTCATACGGAACAACCGCGAATACAGGCTGAGGCGTATCGCTGGCTCCGGCACATAGCTTCCTGGGAATGACCCTCCGGCTTGCAAATTGATGTCCGGAAGTTGTGTGTCAGACGAGGGGCCGCCACGAGCAACCGACGAGGCACGCTCGAGCAATCTTTGGTAGAGTCCTACGCCGATCCGCTTTATGTGGCCGGCCTGTTCCTCGCCGAAAAGATCGCCTGCGCCGCGCAGGTCGAGGTCCCTTTGGCTGATGGTCAGGCCAGAGCCAAGCCGGTCGAGCGCCACAAGAGCCGAAAGTCGGCTCCTCGTGGCTTCAGCTAATTCCTTACCGGGCTCGGTCAACAGAAACGCAAAGCCCTGCAGTCTGCCTCTGCCTACGCGCCCTCGAAGCTGGTGGAGCTGTGCAAGTCCGAAACGGTCCGCCCGCCAAACCAGAATGGTGTTCGCCTGCGGTATATCAAGTCCGCTTTCGATGATGTCGGTGGCCAGCAAAATGTCACCTTCGCCAGCGGCGAAGCGAACCACGATCTCGTCCAACTCACGCGCTTTCATTTCGCCATGCGCGATCTTCACCAAGAGCTGCGGAACCAGCCTGCCCAGTTGTCTGAAGACAGTCCCGATGTCGTCTATCCGGGGAACTACAAAGAAGCTTTGTCCCCCGCGACGGTATTCACGTAACAGAGCAGCCTTGGCCGAACCGGCATCGAAAGGAGCCAAGATGGTGCGAACCGGACGCCGCTTGGCAGGCGGTGTATTCAGAACGCTGACTTCCTGCACGCCCGCAATCGCCAATTGAAGGGTGCGGGGTATCGCGGTAGCGCTCATCGTCAAGGTGTGGAGGCATGGCGCCAGGCCTCGCAGTGATTGCTTCAGCTTGGCCCCGAACCGATGCTCTTCGTCAATTACGAGCAGCCCCAGATTGCTAAAGGCCACCCCCTTGGCCGCAACAGCGTGGGTCCCGACGACGATTGCAATGTTACCGCTTCTCAGACCGTCCTTAACTTTCCTTGTCTCTGTCGATCCGACCACCCTGGACAGGTGAGCAACCTCGATGTTGAATCCTGCGAATCGACGGCAGAACGTCTCGTAGTGCTGGCGCGCGAGCACCGTGGTGGGCGCAACGACAGCAACCTGCTTGCCGCAGAATGCTGCGGCAGCACACGCCCGAAGCGCCACCTCCGTCTTTCCAAAGCCGACGTCGCCGCAGACCAGCCGGTTCATCGTCTTGCCCGACGACAGGTCGTTCATTACGGCTCGGATTGCGGCGGTCTGGTCGAGGGTTTCGGCGTACGGAAATCGCGCCGCGAAGCGCGCAAGGTCGGCACGCGACGGCTTGATCATTTCGGCGGACTGGCGGGACCTGGCCTTCGACATGGTAACCAGCCGCCTGGCCACCTTCTCGATCTCGCGGGCCACAGACTGGCGCCGCTTGTTCCAACCTTCACTGTCTAGTCGGTCCAAGGCCACTGCATCTGGCTCGGATCCGTAGCGCCATATTCGGCCGAACTCCTCCACTGGAACCAGCAAGGAAGCGCCACCATGATATTCAACCTTCACGACATCCTGTTGCAGGCCAGCCACTTCAATTTGCTCGATGGCGGCAAGGACGCCCAGGCCGTGGTCTTCATGGACAACTAGATCGCCGACCCCCAGGTCGGGTTCGACTATGCCGCTGCCGGACCCTGCGTTTGCAGTCCATGAGGGACCGAATATGTCCGCTGCCGCAACAACTGCAATTCGGGACAGCGGATCGACAAAGCCCTCCGTAAGATCGAACTCCGCCTTGAGAAGAGAGCCCCTTTTGACTGAGAGGATTTGCGGCCAGTCGGCGACTGGCTCCATCTTGTGACCGAGCTGATGCTCGATCAGCCGGTCTGCTCGGCGCAGTTCCGAAGCATCGCCTGTCACCACCACACTAAACCCCGAACTTGCGCGTGCCTCGGCGAACGCGGCGAATTCGCGCCCAGCTCGCGGCAGGTGGTAGAATTTGGGAATTCGACCGACCGGCAGAGTAAGTCTCAAGCACTGGCGATCCCGCAGCGCGCTATCCCACTCTTCGCGCGACAAATAAAATCGTTTCGCGGCCAACCCCGCCGTCGCTGATACTTGGTGTCTGCCGCGCCACGCATCCTCAATGAGGTCCAACACGCGAGCAAGCCCGATCTCTTCCAGTCCAGCCAGGAAGCAGATGGAGGCTGTCGACGCGACATCGAAAAGCGCTGGCAAGTCGGAATGGAGCGAGACCAGGCGTTCCTCCATGGGGACTGTGCGCATCGCTGCGCGGTCGAACTCGTTGCCGGCTTCCACGATGAGCTCCGATGCCGGGCCAACCGCGACATTGTGCAGAGATCGCTCGCTTCGTTGAGTGACTGGGTTATATGTCTTGAGTTCAGAGATGGCGCCGCCAGGACCCAGCACAACACGTACTGGGTCGTCACGGTCGGCAGGGAAAATATCGACAAGATCGCCGCGGACGGCTATCTCGCCAGGTTCATCGACTTGATCGTCGACAACATAGCCTGTTCTCTCAGCCAACACCCGAAGTGCCCCCAGGTCCATCTTCTGTCCGATCTGCAGGGGGGCGAAACCCTGGTCGATTAGCGAGGGGGGAGGTACCCGCTGCAGGGCAGATTCGACCGAAGTAACTGTGATGCGGGGACCTTTTGGAAGGGCCGCAATAGCTTGCAGGACGCTAACCCGCCGCCCCATGGTGGCGCGAGTGGGCCACATCCTGTCGAAGGGCAGGCAATCCCAGGGCGGCATATACAGTATCTCAGCTCCTGGGAGAAAGTGGCGCAATGCCTGCGTGATGTCAGCTGCATCGCGTTCGCAACTCGCGACATGGAAAATGTCCCGGTTTCGACCGGTCTCCAAAACACTGATCAACGCCGCAGCGACAGCGGCAGCTGGCGGTGTGTCGCCCTCTCCTCCGGTTGCGAGTTCGCGCTGTTTCGCAGAAGCGCGCTCAAATTGCTCGAGCTGTTCAGCTTCTCCAGCATTTGAGGTCTTTCTATCCACATCTCACCTTCCCATCCCAGGACAGAACGGCCGCAAGGCGCGCCCGCATTCTCGTGGGAGGACCCTGGGGCAACACTAGTTCCAATGAGTATCCGTCACCGCACCCCCTCATAGCCGGCCCTCTATAGTCAGGCGTTGCCGGCCATTGTTGAAGCGATCGCGCATCGCGCAGGTAATCGCGTCTTTCTGTCAGCTCCTGTGCTGATTTTTCGCCTAGAAACTCTAGCACGCCTGCCCGTGCGCGACTGAGCCGGCTTTTGACCGTTCCAACGGCGCAATCGCATATCACGGCAGTCTCTTCGTAGCTGACACCAAGCACCCCCACTAGCATCAGCACTTCCGCTCTGAGATTTTGGCAAGCTTTGAATGGCCCGGTGGACCTCCTTGCTTTGCAGCGACCACTCCTGTGCAGGCTGCGAAACGGGTGCAAGCGAGGCGCAGTCAACGATACCTGGTGCTTCCCTCGTGGCAGCCCTGAAGCGCGTATAGTAGGTGTTCCGCATGATCGTGAAGAGCCATGACTTCATTCGCGTTCCGGGCTCGAACTTGTCGATGTTGGCCAGCCCTTTCGTCAACGTTTCCTGCACCAGATCGTCGGCATCTTCCCGGGCCTGGCAAAAAGCGCGGGCGAAAGCGCGCAATGCGGGAATGAACTCGACGATGGAAAGTTCACCAGCGCCCTGCTGAGCCAAGGTATCGCCCCTGTGTGACAAAATCGGCCTCCCTCAGAGCCTTGGTTGGGCTCTGTTGAAGAACTCGAGAAACAGGCTTCGCGGAGAGATTGCGACTGGGCCTGATCCAGCGGGCACCTACAGGCACCTCCCGCCACCTTGCCCTGGGGCATGGGCTCAAGCATTCACATTCGTTAACCCCGAGGTTCTCGGTTTTGCAGGCTGGCCACATTGTAGCAGTCAGACCATTGCCGCCGATATGATGGCGCCTGTAGTTGGACCGACAACGACGCCCCGAGCGAACCAGTCGCCCGTCTCTGTTGAGCAAAATGCACCATTCCCAGACTCATCTCGAAGCGCTGAGTTCAAGCTTCTCGATTTTGAGAATCAAGCTGAGCCTCAGGATCTTTCGCCCGCTCTCGTCACGAATATCCACCAACAGCTGTTGCTGCTCCGAACCTCCCAGTGCTTCCCGCGCCAAGTCTATCAGACCGTCGACAGCTGCTTGGCGGGCTGCCGCGATCCCTTCGCATTCCACGCCCATGTCGTCTTCAACAAGATGCTCAGCATCGCCGCTGTCAAAAAAATATCGTCGCATGCGATCGGCATCCTCATCAAAAGCTAAGCAAGGTCCCTTTGGTGCAGGTACGTCGGATCGAAGTCTCCTGCTCGGACCAGGCGGGGCCAGTCGAGAGCACGCAGCCTTGTGCCTGAGGTGGCAATCAGGCCGTCGCCGCGCAGTTCCTGAAGGGTGCGGTTCACGTGAACAGTCGACAAGCCGAGAGCATCGCCAAGAGCGGCCTGCGTGAGGGGGAGGTCCGCTACGTAGCCCTCGATGCGTCCGACAGACCGCAAACGCACGATAAGCTCGCATAGGATGTGGGCTGTGCGGGCGTAGGCCTCGCGTCGCCCCACATTGGTGACCCATTCCCGGTAGATGGAGGCGTCGATGAGGGTCGATCGCCAGAACGCCGTCGCGATACGCGGATGCTGTTCGCAAATTGGGCGAAGAACGCTATGCCGGATGAAGCCTAGTCTGCTTGGCGTCAGGCTCGAGAAGCTGCAATCCATCACAGAAAGATGCAGGCCATGCAGATCGGGAATATCTCCTGCGACAAAGAAGCTGGTGATCTGCCGTCTTCCCTGACCAGTATACTTGGACGAACACACCAGGCCGTCCAGAACCACAAACGAATTTGTGGGGCTATCGCCTTCCGATACGATATCCTGATTGGCTGCGACATCCTTTTCCTGAGTCGACATGCCCCGCAGGACCGCAGCGTCATCGTCGCTGATATCAGCGATTCTTCGAATTTTGCGGATGAGCACGTCTGACGACAAAACTGAAGACAAGATTTGTGGACCTACTTTGGTTGTTATCGCAAGTTTGCACTTATACGTTCAAGTGCTCTCCGGCGACTGCGAGTGCTCGAGACAACAATTGCCGATGGACATCCTCTATTCCGATCCAACCCCCGAAGCTGGGAGCGGCACGTTTGCAAAGAGACCGGGCCCATCCAAATCACCTGCTGCCGATTTTTGAGAATCCAAAATACATCGCCTACGAACGCCTCCGGTCTGTCATCGTTGCTGTACGAATTTAACTATCGGCCTCCTTCCGAGCAAAGGGGAACCTTTGCAGTGGGGGCCCAGCACCAATCAGCCTCACCGACATGAACGGCGTCGTGAGCAGCTTGTAGAGGAGGCTCTTCCAGCGCCTTTCGGCCTTCTGGAACCATCAAAACTGACAATCGTTACGCTGTTCAGCAACGTACATGAGGGGCAACGTGAACGAAGATGACGCCTCACCATTAGCGACCGGGGTAGAAGGCCTCGACTATGTTTTGCGCGGGGGTTATGCCAAATTTCGGTCACACCTCGTTGAGGGAAGGCCTGGCTCAGGCAAGACCACGCTCGGACTTCAGTTCCTTATCAAGGGGGCCTCGCAAGGCGAGAAATGCCTCTACATTACGCTATCCGAAAGCAAGCGCGAACTTATATCCGTGGCAAGCAGGCACGGCTGGACTCTGGCCGGGATTGAAATTCTGGAACTCGTTCCTCCAGAACTCAGCCTTGATCCCTCCCAGTTGCAGACGCTCGTGCATTCTTCTGACCTGGAACTCGGGGAGACCGTGCAGGCGGCCTTGGCTGAGATCGACCGTATTAAGCCACAGCGCGTCGTGTTCGATTCTCTGTCCGAAATCCGGCTGCTCTCGCAGGGCTCGCTACGCTACCGCAGGCAGGTCCTGGCGCTGAAAAGCTTCTTTCTGCTCAACCATGCGACGGTGTTGTTACTCGACGACCTCACGGCCGAGCAGGATGACCTCAACCTGCATTCGATCAGCCATGGGGTCATCCGCATGGAGCAACTGACCCCGATCTATGGTGGCGAGCGGCGGCGCCTGCGGGTGATAAAGATGCGTGGGGTGCAAATACGTGGCGGTTACCACGACTTTGTCATCCGGCCGGGCGGGGTCACGGTCTTTCCGCGACTGGTCGCCGCCGAGCACCCTGAAGCCGAACACGGCTCGCCGGCCTTAAGCGGAAATGCCGTGGACACTCTGCTCGGCGGTGGCCTCGATCGGGGCACAAGCACGCTGTTGATCGGCCCTTCGGGTGTGGGGAAGTCCACCATAGCCTGCTCCTACTGTCATGCAGCGCTTCAGCGCGGTGAGCGCGTCCTGGTTCTGCTGTTCGATGAAACTGATCGCATTTTCCTGGGACGTGCAGCCGGCGTCGGTATGGATCTCAAGGCCTTCCTGCAAGACGGAATGCTCCTGCTCGAACAGATCGACCCGGCTGATCTTTCACCCGGCGAATTGTCATCAAAGATCCAGATCGCAGTCGAGCGGTTTGATGCCCGGATCGTAGTGATCGACAGCCTCACAGGGTATCTGAATTCGATGTCGGAAGAGCAGCACCTTGTGCTGCAGATGCATGAAATTCTCACCTACCTCAACCAGAAGGGCGTCGTCACGATCCTGCTGCTCGCCAATCACGGGCTGATCGGCCAGACGGCGGCGCCAATCGACATGACCTATCTGTCTGATGCAGTGATGTTGCTGAGGTTTTTCGAAAGTGGCGGTCGCATCCGACGAGCGATTTCGGTGGTGAAGAGGCGAGTTGGCCCTCATGAGGACACTATTCGTGAATTCATGGTCAGCAGCCAGGGCATAGCTGTCGGCGAGCCGCTCGACCAATTCAGGGGAATACTTACAGGCGTGCCCTTTTTTGAGGGCAAACAAAGCGATCTGCTCGCTGACAAGAAGCCATGACGCCGAAAGAACCTGTCGTACTCGTGCTCGCCCCGGTTGGTCGAGACGCTCAGCTAGCCGCCTCGATTCTGGCAAAACACGGGATCGGCACACGCATCTGTGCAAATCTGGATGAGGTTTTGCGGCTTCTCGACAGCGCACACTGCCTCGTCGTCGCCGAAGAAGCGCTCATCAATTCCGACCGGAGCCAATTCGCCGCCTGGCTGCGTAACCAACCTGCGTGGTCCGATTTTCCAGTGGTTCTTCTGGCAATGCGGGGAACGGAATTCGACCAGCGTCTTGCGTTTCTGGATCGGTATCTCATCGTTCTCGAAAGGCCTTTCCTGGCCTCAAGCCTGGCCAATTCGGTGCGGTCGGCGTTGCGTGCCCGTGCACGCCAGCTCGAGGTCAAGTCCCACCTTGAACAGAAACAGGAGGTCGCAGACCGTCAGAAGCTCTTGATCCGCGAGCTTCATCACCGGGTCAAAAACACCCTGGCCAATGTGCGAGCGATGATGGGAGCGACGGCCCGGTCCAGCGATAGCGTCGACAGCTTCGTGCGTGATTTCTCCGCAAGAATCGTGTCGCTTGCCGACACGCACTCAATGCTTACAGACGACTATTGGCAGACGGCCTCTTTACAGAAGTTGCTTGAGTCGGAACTGAGGCACTACGAGATCCATGGCGAGCCGCGAATATCACTGCATGGTCCGAATGTGGCCCTCGTCGCGGACATTGCGATACCTGTCGGCATGGCGCTTCATGAACTTGCCTCCAACTCAGCAAAATTCGGCGCCCTCTCGCGCCCGCAAGGCCGCCTTGAAGTGCAATGGTGGATACCAGATTCCGCAGGTGAGCAGATCCTGCATCTTCATTGGCAGGAGCGGGACGGCCCCATTGTGCAGCCGCCGACTCGACGAGGCTTTGGAACGACATTGCTCGAAAGGGTGGTTACAGTGCAGTGCAATGCAAAGATCGAACTGCATTACGATCCAGACGGCCTGCGTTTCACTATGGCGTTGCCTTTACGTGATACGAGGCTCGTGCCAGCGTACTCCTGAGTGACCTGCCGGACGCGACGAACTAGCCCGCAGCCTGTGGCCGCAGCCGAAGCCACTAATCAAAGCGCTGGCTCCGCGACTTTCTTCAGCGATTCGACGGTGCGCCACGATGCAGGTTGCGAGTTGGGGTCGCTATCCGGGCTCCTCAGGCCGCCCGGCGCCTGGCGGCACCATGTGACCCACGCTGTCGGAGATACGTGGGCTGGTCGGGGCGCCGTGACGTTGGGACAAACCCCGCTGCTAAGCCGACCTTTTGAGCTCCGCGACCTGAACGCCCAGCCGGAACGCCTGACCGTCTGCAAACGAGCGCGCGTAGCTCTCAGCTGTGAAAGGGACCGTGGCAGTCGTACCATTGACCGTCACGCGAACCGACCACTCTTTCGCCCTCACGATTTCAACGGCATGATGCTCATTCGCAGCCATGCATTCCTCCCAGAATGGTACGTTGAGGAAGGGGAGGATAGCGTCGCAAATGTCGTTTGCATGCAAATAATGCGACACCCCAAGGTCGAAATTCAAAACAGCGCACAGCTGCGGCACCCGCAGCGCTTGGGGAACCGGGCCATCCCGATCACGTTGTGTCGGGCAACCTGGGCTACTCATGCAACAACTTCTCCAAGAATTCGGCCCTCCGACATACGTCCCGTTTCCAGTCATTGCGGCGAGGCTTCTACTGGCGTCGATCTTCGGTGCTGCGATCGGTTTCGAACGGGAATGGCGAAATCGGCCTGCACGGCTTCGCACGCATATTTTGGTCTGCGTGGCAGCGGCTACGTTCGGCATCCTGACGATTGAAATCGTCCACGCGCCCATGTTTCTGCAGGAATCCGTGAATGTCGACCCGATCCGTGTCGTCGAAGCGGTTACCGCCGGCGTTGCGTTCCTTGCTGCCGGATCGATTTTGGTTTCGAGGGGCGAGGTCCACGGGCTGACGACCGGTGCGGGCATGTGGCTGTCTGGCGCGATTGGCGTGGCGTGCGGGCTTGGTCTTTGGCAGGTGGCGGCGCTCGGCATGCTTTTGGTACTTGTCGCTGCGGGCCTTCTTTATAGTTTTACAGCCAAGTCTGGCATTGGCGAAAATACCCGAAGCCAATGTCAGGAGAAGAAGTGTCCAAGCGGCGCAAAAGCTGAGGACAGAGGCGAATACATAGAGTAGCCGCACCGCCAAAGCTCAGACATAAAAGTGCAGGTGCGGTGCCGCATTGACCGACTGGCGGGCGCCCTGTGGCTTGGATACTGCGGCAGTACGCCACCTACTTCGTTCGCATGGCTCGTTCCCATTTGGTTGAGCGCACGAGTTCGCTCGAAGGCGAGCACCCTAAGGCTCGCTAGTCACGCCTAGCGGCCCTCCAAGATCCCGCTCCAAGCTGCTGGCCCCACCGGGAGAAACTGGCGAGATTCTTGGGGAGTTTCGACCAAATCTCAATTGGCGGGCAGAGGTCATAAGTCACGAATCTTCGCACCCGTCCCAAGATACCCGATCCGAAACTTGTGCTTTTTCCCGCGGGGAACAAATCGCGCGCGGTGTGGTTCGGCGTAAATCCAGCCAGGAGGGAAAAATGCGCAGAGTGTGGAATGCGGGCGTTCCGTGCGCGCTTGTCGTTGTTGCCGCCAGCCTCAGCGCCTTATCGGATCCGCTGCCGCCCGATCTCACTTACCGGCCGCTGCCGGCCCGTCCGTTCTCGGCAGTCAAGGCCGACGACGAGGCACAGAAGCCACGCGTGATGGCGCGCCAGAAGGCCTTGCTGGACGCGCGATACGACCTTGCGGACCGTCCCATGCCGGGCGTGAAAATGTCCGGCGGCACCAAGCCGGTCCAGGAGGGCGTCCGCGTGAAGCTGGCAAAGGACCAAACCTGGCAGGGCCTGGCTGAGATGAGCCCTGGCGAGATCCGCGACCGCGATCTGCTGCCTGACGGCTTCCTGCCGCTGCCGCATGTCAAACAGGCGGCCGGAGGTCAGGTCTTTCCGGAAGAAGAGATCCGCGAAGTCGGCCGGCAGGAAGGGCGCGACCTGAGACGGTTCGATGTCGATTTCGACCTGCCCGATCACCTTACGCCGGAATTTCCGTCGCCGATATTCCTGACCACTCATCCGGAACTCGGCGACGTGTCGCGCGGCGAGCTGCTGACCATCCGCAACTACTACGAAATCATGAACGGCATCATCACGCCGGTGCAGATGGAGGGTCTGCGGCTTTTGTTGACGCCGTTCCCGCAGGAGGAATTCAACCAAACCGAGGACCGCAAGGTGGCTGGGCAAAGCATGGGAGTGGCCTGCCTCGATTGTCACGCCAATTTCAACACCAATGCCGCCTTTCATCTAACGCCCGATATCAGGCCGCAGGCAGCGCGCTTCCGCCTCGATTCGACCAGCCTGCGCGGCCTGTTCAACCAGCAAATTCATGGATCGAAACGGTCGTTGCGTTCGGTCGAGGATTTCACCGAATTCGAGCAGCGCACCGCCTATTTCAATGGCGACCATGTCAGCGCCACCAGGAAGGGCGCCAACCTGCCAGACCGCACCAATCAGGTGGCGATGATGGCGCAGATGCAGAACATCATCGACTTTCCGCCGGCGCCGAAGCTCGATGCGTTCGGAAAGCTCGATCCCGCCATGGCCAGCCAAAAGGAACTGGCGGGCGAGCGGGTGTTCATGGGCAAGGGCCGCTGCTCGGCATGCCATGACCCGCAAACATCGTTCATGGACAACAACATGCACGATTTGAAATTGGAGCGCTTCTACAAACCCGGGCGGACCGTCAACGACATGGTGGAACTGCCCGACGGGCCGATCAAGACGTTTACGCTGCGCGGCATCAAGGACACGCCACCCTATCTGCATGACGGCCGCCTGATGACGCTGGCCGATACGGTGGAGTTTTTCAACCTGGTACTCGGCGTCAAGCTCACCCAGGACGAGAAGGATGATCTCGTCGCCTATATGCTCGCACTTTGACAGGCGGCGGGCCGGCCGATCGGCACATCTTCGGTGGAGGTTTTCATGCGTGTTCTTGCAACGACCTTGGGCCTGACGGCACTCTGCGCATCGCCTCTCTTTGCGCAGATCGGAAATCCGGCCGGCAATGCCCCGGACACATTGATGGACTCGCCGGGTCAGCCCATCCCGCATCAGACGAACTATCAGGACCGGCTGTTCGCGCAGCTTTTCCTGGCCGGCGGCACGGCAGAAGTCGATGTCGGTAATCTTGCGAAAAAATCCAGCCATTCCGCCATCAAGGAATTTGCCAGCCGCATGGTCGACGACCACTCAGCGGCAAACGTGAAACTGAAATCGCTTGCCGAAGCCGACAAGATCCCACTGCCGCAGGGGCTCGACGACGAGCACAAGCAGCTGCGCGCCAAGCTCGAAAAGCTCGAAGGGGCTGCGTTCGACCTTGCCTATATCAGCGGCCAGATCACCGATCACCAGAAGACTGTGCAACTACTCGAGTGGGAGATCGGTTCGGGCCAGGATGCCGACCTCCAGCATTTCGCCTCAGATACTTTGCCGACTGTGCTCGAGCATCTGCGGATGGCGCGCGACATCAAAGCAAAACTCGCAAGCCAGGCGCTCGCCGACGCCGCTTCGGGGCCGCCAAGAAAGTGAATGCGTTAGCGCGCGCCACGTAAGACGGCGGACCCAGTGCTTAAATTGCCCAGGGCCGGCCATGCAGTCGCCTTGATGATGGAAACCTCCGCAGTCGCTCGCAGCTCACCCCCACGATTCCGGCTCAATGTCCCCGAAGATTTCCTTCAGGTCACGCGGCTGGAACCTTCGCTTACTTTTGCAGAACCCAGCATTGAATATCAGAAGCTGCCCAGCCCCGGGCATTGCTGAGCTTCCATTCGGTGCCGAGCCTACGACTTCCACCAACACGTGCTGCTACAGCCCCAGAGAGACCAACAGGTACGGGACAACAAAGCGGAGATCGCAGGAACAGCAACTTGATGCCGCCGACTGGAAGCTTGCGACCAACGAGGCCATATGCCCATGGTGGGGCCAGAGAAGTAGTCAAGGCGCTTCTCGTCGCCAACGCTGCCCTAGATGTGGAGCCTCAACAGGTTGTCCTCGGTTAAGGCGAGGCGACTGATGGGTGGTTTTGACTTTAAGCTGCCGTGGGGGCGATGCCAATTGTATCTGTGCAGCCAGACCGGCAGTTCGGCGGCGCGGTGGTCGGATGTCGGGTAGGCAATGGCGTAGGCCCACTCCCTGAGCGCGGTCTGGATGAAGCGCTCAGCCTTGCCGTTGGTCTTGGGTGTATAGGGCCTTGTCGTGACATGCTTGAGGCCGAGATCGCGGCAGGCCTTGGCGAAGGCCTTCGACCTGTAGCAGGAGCCGTTGTCGGTCATGACGCGGGCTATCGCAACGCCGAGGCTGGCGTAATAGGCGACCGCCGCCTTGAGGAAGGCGATGGCGCTTTCCTTTTTCTCGTCGGGCAGGATTTGCGAGAAGGCGATGCGGGAGGCGTCGTCGATGCAGACATGGACGAACTCCCAGCCCGCGCCGCGCGACTTGCCCTTTTGCGGATCGCTGGTGATGCGATGGCCGACCTGGCTGAAGCGGCCGAGCTTCTTGATGTCGATATGGATCATCTCGCCGGGGTGCTCGCGCTCGTAGCGCCGGACCGGTTCGGCCGGCTCGATATCACTCAGCCGCGACAGCCCGGCGCGCTTGAGAACCCGGCTGACGGTGGCGGGCGAGACGCCGACCTCCATGGCGATGTGACTGCCGGTCCAACGCCGCCGCCGCAGCGCCACGATACGCTCGGCGATCGACGTGGCGGTGGCCTGTGGCATACGGGCAGGTCGCGAGGAACGATCGATCATGCCTTTGCTGCCCTCGGCCTTGTAGCGCTCGACCCAGCGCGCCACGATCTTGGCCGACACGCCGTAGACGCGTGCCGCATGGGCTTGGGAAAGACGACCCTCAATGACCGACAGCGCCATCTCCTCTCGACGCAGCGGCGTGAGACGGGCATTCTTGTGGATGTTCATTCGGACCCTCCGGTGAGTGCTGAAGCCTGGTAACTCCAGTTTCCTCGGTCCGGTCCGAATGGACAACCCTCTGAAAGCTCACACCTAGAGCGTGGGCTGGCTCTAGCGGCCGCTACTTTGAGTCATGAGTTTAGCAGGGGATGGCACCTCCGAAGATGGTCGCAGCGACACCGAACAGGTTGGCGGCAGAGGAAGGCAGTCAGCATGCGAGAGAGCTCCTACCGCAGCAGAAGGCTCCCAATTGATTGTGGTCACCGCCTTCGACCGCGACAGACCGGGCACATTCAGCCTGTCTTCGGTCCAGCAGAGCAGCAGTCGGAAGATCTGGCAGTAAGGACCGCGAACGCTCTTGCGAGCAAACATGCCGCGGCTATTGCGTGGTCCCGTGATGCTAACGCGGCGCAGAGCGAATACGGCGAGCCGACGACGACGCCCTTTGTTCGAGGTGACGTGCCCGACTTGGGTGACGGGCTGCGCGTCCGACGAGGCACCGCTCAGCCAGGTGCCGCAGATCACCGCTTAGCAGTGTCGCTTTCCGTTTCGGCCCTCGCGAGGAACTCCTCGGTTGTCGACGGAAGATGGTCTTTTAACCATTCCGCCATCGCGACCTCCTCTCGGAGGTTGTCTTCGCAAGCCCGCACGACCTCGGTTTCGCCCAGCGATTCGGCGGCGGCAATGAGGATAGTGTAGGAGGCGATTTCCATGTGTTCGAACGTATAGCTCGCGAGGGAACCCTTCATCACCTCGTCGGCGGCAAAGAAGCCGCTCAACGACTGCGCCAACCCTCATCCATCCGGTCGAGACAGGCTTTCAGCCGAGCAGCCTGCTGTCTCGTTTCATCAAGGTGCAGGCGCATTCGGTCGCTGAGTTCGGGGTAGTTCTCAATGCGGCTTAGCTGCCCGTTCAACATTGTTTCGGCCTGCTCCTCCATGGCATGAGCGTCCCGAAGCCATTGCACCAGCCATTCTCGCGACTCTGACATTTTCAAATCTCCTTTGTGACAAAAGAGAACTGCCGAACTGTGAGATTGTTCCTAGAGAAGCGGGCCTCGGTCTCTTCCGTCCGAGGCCGCAAATCCTGGGACTTAGATTAACAGAATCCAACGCCAAGCGGCGGGCGTTATCGGCATCATTGCCTCACCAACCGAGAAAGCGGGTTCTGCGGAGGCTCTCGTCTACTGCCAACCTTCGTTCTGCATTGACGTTGCCCCTCTTATCTAATCCGGTTTGAAGTTCGTTCTGGCCATCGAGAGGACCAGGACATGAAACGTAGCCGCTTCTCTGAAGAGCAGATCATCGGAATTTTGAAGGAACATGAGGCTGGGTGACGTGCTCCCCTGAAATGTCCTCGGTTTGAGGTTAGCCTGTTCCTCGGATGAGGAGACAGGCAATGAAGCGATCGAGATTTTCTGACGAACAGATCATCGGCATTTTGAAGGAACACCAGGCTGGGCTTTCGGCGACGGATCTGTGCCGCAAATACGGTGTGAGCGACGCGACCTTCTATAAGTGGCGCTCGAAGTATGGCGGCATGGATGTGTCGGAGGCGAAGCGGCTGAAGAGCCTTGAGGAGGAGAACGGCAAGCTGAAGCGTCTGCTGGCCGATGCCATGCTCGACGTCTCGACCTTGCGCGAGATGCTCGGAAAAAACTTCTAACGCCCGGGTCGAGGAGGACTGCCGTGACCTGGGCGATCGAGAACAAGGGCTATTCGCAGCGTCGCGCCTGCGGGCTCGTCGGCATGGAGCCGCGGGTCTACCGCTACCGTCCGTCCCGACCGGATGATGCCGGTTTGCGCAAGCGGCTGCGGGATCTGGCCGCCGAACGCCGGCGCTTCGGCTATCGTCGGCTGCACCTTCTCCTGAAGCGCGAAGGCGTGGCGGTGAACTGGAAGAAGCTCTATCGCCTTTATCGCGAGGAGCGGCTGACGGTGCGCAAGCGCGGTGGTCGCAAGCGGGCCTTGGGCACCAGGGCGCCGATGGCGATGCCGCAGGGCGCCAACCAGCGCTGGAGCATCGACTTCGTCTCCGACACGCTGACCGATGGTCGCCGCTTCCGGATACTATGCGTCATCGACGATTTCAGCCGGGAGTGTCTGGCCACGGTCGTCGACAACTCGATCTCGGGTGAGCGTGTCGCCCGCGAACTCGACATCATCGCCGAACATCGCGGCTACCCCTGCATGATCGTGTCGGACAACGGCACCGAGCTGACCTCGAACGCCATTTTGGCTTGGCAGGAGGATCGGCATGTCGAATGGCACTACATCGCACCGGGCAAGCCGATGCAGAATGGCTTCGTGGAAAGCTTCAATGGTCGGCTACGCGATGAGTGCCTCAACGAACGGCTCTTCACCAGCTATCGGCACGCCCGCAACAGCATCGAAGAATGGAGGATCGACTACAATGTGAATCGCCCACACACGAGCCTCGATGGGCTCACCCCGCTTGAATATGCAACCCGATCCGTCAAGGATCACAACGTGAACAGGGCTAACTTATAGACGCGGACAAAACGGGGAGCACGTCATGGGGTGACAAACAGTGTTGAATTGCGACGAACTAAAGGCTCCCTAACGCAACGTACCCCGATTACGCGACTTACGGTCCGCACGCTAATAGCCGAACTGATCGAGGACGCCGCCTCAGCAACTACCTTGGATCGACGGCGTGGGGCAACGGCAGCATGAGAGCACTCCCTTACGGAAGTAACTCTAAGCCGATCAGGGCGATGAGTCTGGCCGCGTAAGTTTTTAACCAAACATCGTGGGCAGTTCACAGCTAACACGTGCTCACTCTTTGTCGGCCTGATCAATTTCGTCAAGCAAAGACTTATGCTCGTCCGGCAGCCCCTCTTCTACCGGAAGGTTTAGCGCCTTGCGGAGGTAGTCACGGATCGCTTCTGACGTGATCCACCGTCGTATAAGGTCGGCGATAACCTTCTGCTTCCTTTTGTCGACCTCAACCATGGCCGAACCTGCATGCTGCATACGACCGAACCATCTAGGGGCCGGACTTGTTCCTCGGGAATGTTTGAGAGAAATTTCTGAGCGGGTGATCGGACAAGTGGCTCGCGTGCCCCCCCGCGCTATGCGGTTCAGTTCGAAATTCGGTCCTGGCACGTGCGGCGAGAAAACCGGGGCGGCTTCTATGTGCGTCACCTATCCATCGCGAACGGCTCATGCTCGGGAAGGTGATGATGCAGCACTTCGACAAGGTTTCGCTTATCGAATGTCTGCCCGCAAATTGGACAGAACTCCAAATGCCCCGGTTCGTCGTTGTCCGGCGACCCGTTGATTTTGCCCCTCATAGTTGGCGGATTGTGCTTATCCCGTCTCAAGTCGTCACCCGTCATAACCTGTTGGGATAGCCCGACGGCATTTGGGAGACGACGATTTGGCCGCTGCAGCTACCGGCTGAGAGCGTTCGCCCCGGCTGGGCTGGACTATACGCCCGTTCATGCATCATTGCTAATTTAATAAAATGATCATGGGTACGTTCTCCTAGTCGCCAGTGCGATCGGGCCTAGACTCGATTCCGTGCGTAAACCACTGAGTAGCAGGGGCCGCCTCGAATTCATTCCGCCGATCGAGCCCAAGCTGGTCCCGAAGCCACCCGAGGGCGAACACTGGATTCACGAGATCAAGCTCGACGGCTACCGCACCCAGATCGTCGTCAACAGCCCCGACGACATCCGTGTCTTCACCAAACCCGGCGCCGACTGGACGAGCAAATATACCGGCCTCGTCGAAGCCGCGAGGGAGCTCGAGGTCAAGAACGCGATCTTCGAGGGCGAGGCGGTCGTCACCAATGAGGCAGGGCTGCCCGACTTCGCCGCGCTGCAGAAGGCGGTTCAGCGACCCCTACGCCATGATCCTCGGCGCCTTCGACATCATGCATGTCGACGGCCACGATCTACGCGACATCGGCTGCAAGGCGCGCCGCGAAATCCTGTTCGGCATCATCCAGCCGAATAGCAGGATCCAGTTCAGCGAGGCGGTACCCGGCGATCCGAAGGCCATCTTTTATCTCGCCGACCAGGCGGGGCTGGACTAGGCGGTCTAGGATACATCCTCGAGCAGGGTCGATTTATCCAAGCCTTGTGTCGGCTCAGGCGGCCATTCACCATTCGGCGTCATCTCGTTGACTGTCTCGGGTAGATCGCGCGCAATGCTTCTGATTAGCTCCTCGCGCGCCGAGAAATAGAGTCTGCCCAACTTGACCATATTTCAGAACGACGGCGGCTCGGTTAGCCTCAGCTACCTTGGACTGCCGCCGGCTCGCGCACGAATTTCAATTTCGGCGGGACGGCGAACACCCTGAACCGCTCAGCCAGGCTGTCAAGAGCTTGACGCATGCCCACTCCCGCAGCAGCCGCACCGTGTCCACTGATGACCATCTGCGGGTTCAGGGCAGCCAGGTGCTTCACGGATCTTTCCGCCGCATCCCAGTCCGGCGTGAAGTAGCGCGGCGGACCGTGCATCTCAAGATCCTGAACGGCGACCTCATAGACTGACTCCTGACCGGTGGTGATGAAAGCGTCCCCTACGATCAGCGAGCGGTCCTTCTCGCGCCAGAGCGAGATATGCCCAGGAGCGTGCCCGGGTGTGTGTAGCCATCGCCATCCGGGCATTCCGGGGATCGATCCGTCGGCAGGTAAGAGTTCCAAACGGTTGCCAAGATCAATTGGCCCGCGTGGAAAAAGGGGCGAAAGCAGCGCCATAAGTCCACCCCCGACCCAGGGATCCGGTGGCGGATAGGATGCGGTTCCGTCCAAATAGGGGCGCTCGAGTGGATGCGCGAAGACAGGCACGTCCCACTTATTCGCAAGGTTTAGAACCGTTCCCACATGGTCGAAATGGCCGTGGGTCAGGATGATCGCGGCTGGCCGTGCGTTCGTGCCAAACCGCTTTTCCGCGACGGCAAGAATGCTGCTGCGGGACGTCGGCAACCCGGTATCAATCAGCATCCAGTTCCGATCTCCGCTGCCCGGTGCGCCGAAGAACACGACATTGACGATTGCTAGCCTCAAATAGCCCAAGTCCGGTGCGATGCTCCAAGCGCCGTCGCCAAGATCCTCGCGCCTGGCGTGGTCGATCTCGGAAAGTCGAATCTGAACGGTCATGTGATCCCGTGCCTCTCTTGTTGCTGAGCAGCCGCTCGAGTAGATCGGCGGCGGTGGTACATCGCCCCGAACTTGGCACGTCCCTCCTTGTTCCTCATTCGCCACCCAGCTCCGGACAGTCCACCACAGGAACAAAGGCTCGACCAATCGGTCTTACCCGGTCACGCAAGGACGAGCTGGACTGAGCAACGAAGATGGCGCGCGCCCGATTGGCAGCGGTATTCCGCCAACGCACGCGGCGGGCCTGCGGGCGGCACTGCTGGTCACGGCTGCGCGACGATCACGATTCAACCGCCGCAGGAATCCTCACGCAGGATTGGGTTCCGAACCGCGATTATTGCGGCGGAGCGCACGCGGCTCGGTCTCGCTTGCATTGCCCTCAAGCGCACGGTTCCTCAACTGATGCTCGGCTGGCGGCAACTTGCTCGCCAGCCGAGCCGATGCCATCAACAACCCTCGTCCGTCTTTTTCACCTGACCCGGCGCGGCGGTATTGGCTGTCGTGTCCTGCTGACCAGGCGCCGCCTGCTGAGCGCTGCCAGTCTGCTGGCCGGGCGCGCAGTCTCTGGCCGAGTTCTGATTTGTGGTGCCGCCGGTGGTGGTCGTGTCGGTGCCCTGGTCGCCGGACATGTTGGTACCGCTGCTCGTCGTGCCGGTGCCCTGATCCGTCGTGCTGGGCATGGTTGTCGTGCTCGAGGTTCCGTTGGATGAGGTTCCGTTCGAAGTTCCGCTCGTCGTCTGGGCAAAGGAGAGCCCGGCCGACAGAACACAGAAGCCTACCGAGATCCCAATTTGGCCTTTGCCCTGGCCCTCTGCGGCAATGGACTCTGTTTCCCAATGTGCCGCTACGTGCGGATGGCCTGAGCGACGAACTGATCCGTGTTCGCGGCGCAATAGAGCCCGTCGACCAGAGTTACAAAAATTGAGCTTCTTCGGGGAACAGTCTTTCAGGAGTGAACTTGCTGCCGGCACCTAACCTTGGACCAGGCTCAGTTGTTCCGCATGTGGATAAAAAAGCCCGCCGCACACGAGCACAGCGCGGTCTAGGAAGCGCTGTTGCACCTGGCGGGGGTTTGGTGGACGGGCGTGCCTGTGCGCGCGGATCGAGGTTGAGGAAATGTAGTGCCAAGCCGAGGACCGCCTGCTCAGAGCAGCAGTGCGAGGCCGGTCGCCTACGGGACGAGCATCACCGTCAGCGCGGTCCAAGGTCCGCCAACGCGGCCACTTCGCACCTGTCAGTGCGGGGCTACATCGGTTCCGCTAAGCGCACACCCGCCTCTGGAACCCTTCAAATGCTTTTGCAGTTGTTAAGAGCACATGCAGGAGTGGCGCATGAGAGTATTCCCCCGCCGAATTTTGCGGCTCGCCGTGGTCGCGTTGCAGATTTCTGCCGTACAGTCATTTGCCCAGACCGACCAGCCAGATTTGCCGGGCCAAGGCCCATCACCGACTACCAAAGATGCGCAGGGTGCCGGCGTCGACGTTTCGCTCGGCAGGCAAGAGGTGAAACAGCAGATTGCAAGGGAGCTTGGAATCTCCGAGGTGGAGGTCCCGCTGGCAGTTCACGTCCCGATCGAGCTCGCCAAGCGGGTCTGCGAGAACGAGGTCTTCGATGCACGCGCCAACGTGAACCGAAGTTGCACTGCAACGAAATACAGTCCGGATATTGCCCAAGCCGTGCGAGATCATCCGCAAACTTCAGCGGTTCCGGAGCAGTAGTCAAGAACTCCTCTCGGGCCTACGCGATCCGATCTCAGCGCCTCCGCGGCCGCGCTCGTCACCGCTTCAATCTCCCTGCGAATCCAGCCGGTCGCGCAGTTTCTTCTGTATGTCCTGATTTCTTGGAGATCGTCGCGCGCTTTGGGCCTAAGCTCAGTTCGAAGCCGAGCGATGGCTGTCAACAAAGGGCAATCCCTTCGCCAGCATCGGCCGCTGAGACGTGGTCGGCGATAGAGGCGATATGGCTTGGCTTGATGCGGCTGGCGCGCCGCCATTTGAAGTTGGCTTGCTCTTTATGGTGTTGGAACCAAATGATCAATAGCGCGTATAGCGTCAAACCGCGAGGCTCTGATGCGCGCTCTCACCTGGCACGGCAAACACGACATCCGCTGCGAGAGCGTACCTGATCCTAAAACGAAACGCCCACAGATGCCATCATTAAAGTGACGGCCTGCGCGATCTGCGGCTCCGATCTTCACATCTATAACGGCATCATTCCAGACATGGAGAGCGGTGACATCCTCGGCCACGAAAACATGGCCGAAGTCGTGGAGGTTGGGACGGAGGTCTCCAAGTTAAAGGTCGGTGACCGCGTGGTAGTGCCGTTCACGATTGCCTGCGGCGAGTGCTTCTTCTGCAAGCGAGGCTTTTACTCTGGATGCGAGCGATCTAATCCGTCCAAAAGCAGAAAGAAAGCCGAGAAGATGTGGGGCCATTCACCTGCCGGCTTGTTTGGCTATTCCCATCTCCTGGGTGGCTTTCCAGGCGGCCAGGCCGAGTATCTGCGGGTGCCGTTCGCCGATGTAGGTCCCCTCAAGGTTCCCTCGGACTTGACGGACGAGCAGGTGCTCTTTCCGACATATTTCCCACAGGCTACATGGCGGCGGAATTCTGCAACATCCAGCGAGGCGATACAGTTGCCATATGGGGATGCGGGCCGGTCGGTCAGATGGCCATCCGCAGCGCGTTCCTACTCGGCGCAGGGCGTGTCATCGCAATCGACACTGTGACTGAGCGGCTCGAAGCGGCACGGAGCGCGGGCGCCCTTGCCATCGATTTCCTTGACGAAGATGTCTACGACCGTATCCAGGAACTGACTAAAGGACGTGGCGCCGACGCTTGTATCGACGCGGTAGGCACCGAGCCGCTCGCCAACTCCAGCTTCTATGCGATGGTGGACAGGGTCAAGGTTGCGACGTTCATGGGAACTGACCGTCCTCATGTCCTGCGCCAAGCGATCCACTGCGCCCGCAACTTCGGCACGGTGTCGGTTGTTGGTGTCTACGGCGGCTTTCTTGACAAAATCCCCTTGGGTTCTGCGCTTAATCGGGGGCTCACCCTTCGAATGGCGCAAACCCCGGTCCAGCACTACTTGCCCAAGTTGCTCGAGCTCATTGAGAACGGGGAGATTGATCCCTCCTTCGTGATCACTCACCGCGCTAGCCTTGAACAGGGACCGGATCTTTACCAGACGTTCAACGACAAGAACGATGGTTGCATCAAGGTCGTACTGAAGCCTTAGCGGAAGCGGAGCCCGCGCGTTTCCCTCATCGTGGGCTTCGGGCCAGCGGCAGCGGATCCGCTCGGCGCAGCCGCGGTCACGCTTCCGAGTCCTCCGGAGTGCTCCGGCGTCGCCTGGGCTTGAGCCGACACTCCTTTCGGAAGCCGGATTCGAGCCCTTGCATCTATCCATCTATCAGGCGAAGTGAGAATTTGACTCCCGGGGCAAAGTTCCCCCAACCGCCATAAGGCAGACCGACCAGGACGAAACGCTCGCCGGCTGCCTCTCGGGCGCATTGGTGACCACCGCCTCGCCCTCGAAGATCGCGTTCTCGACGTCGAGCTCGCGCGCGGCTTCCACAAGGCCGGTGTATTTGCTCGTCCAGTCCGCACCGCTTTTGGTGAAGATGCGAATATCGTCAGGGCTGTTGATGACGATCTGGGTACGGTAGCCGTCGAGTTTGATCTCGTGAATCCAGTGCTCACGCTCGGGTGGCTTCGCGACCAGCTTGGCTCCATCGGCGGAATGAACTCGAGACGGCCCCGCCGGTACTTACAATTTTACGCACCCAGTCAATATAGCTACAAAGCTTATATTAGCCAGAGTGAACGGATCATGATTCCGCGGGGCCGCGGCAACGAAAGCTGTTTGCCGACGTTGCTGTTGATCCAACTCGAGGGAGGACCAGAATGGCTGACGACAGGAGCAAGCGGGATTTCCGAGACCGCAACCGCGTATCCGCGGACGAAGACTATGAGGTGGAACATTTCGCCGAGCAAAACGGCCTGACGCCCGACCAGTTTCGTCAGTTGATCAAGACCTGCGGCAACGAGCGCGCCCCCGTGACAGAAGCTGCAAAATCGCTTCGTCTCAGGTAGTCCCGACCGAATGGCAAATGCCGCGATATTTCTTCGACTTCGCGGATGCGAACGACCTATACCCGGACGATCAAGGCACCGATCTTCCAGACGTGGAAGCTGCCAGGATCGAGGCAGCAAAGGCCTTGGCCGCTATCGTGAAAGACAAGGCAGACGGTTCTGACCGTAGCTTTGCGATGATCGTTCGCACCGAGACCGGCGAGGTTTTGCTGCACGCTCGGATCAAATTCGAAATTGAGATGGCGCACTAGAGGTGAATGGGCGTCATGAAAAATACCGACGAGCGAGCGCGTACCCTACCAGTAGCAACATTGAGAGCACATTAAGGACCAGGAGCAACGGAACCACAGATGGTTCTCGATCGAAGGCGGCGTCAGCTTCGTCCTGTTTCTCAAACAGATTGTGATCCAGCCTGGCTTTTGTGACCACCGTGTCGTCCGGCGCATTTTTGCCGTCGGTACTTCTCGAAATCCTTGTCGCGATATCTGCTCGGAGCACGGGATCCTCGGGCAGTTCGCTCGGAAGCCATTCAGGAAGATTGTCGCCAAAGGGGATGATGCCGGCGTCTCTTGACTGCCGAATCGATAGCATCTCCGGAACCGCAGCGGTTTACTCGATTCGTCTGGGTGCCAAACGAATCCGGCATTTTATGGCGCTTCAGAGTAAGGCACGGCCGAAGATCCAGCCAAGGTGAGCGCGTCGCTGCCGAACGGCGTGAAGTTGACGCTGGAATGCGGTGATGTGGATGCGTTGACGGCGACCATCGGAGCACTGGGTCATGTT